>NZ_JBNIEW010000006.1:0-156229 GCF_050106715.1 Acetobacter sp. AAB5 | reverse complement strand
CATGGCGATGGCGATGGGGGCGCGACTGATTATCCGTCCTGCGTGGTATTCCTTCGATAGCCTTCACCCGTAATGTTCAAAATACGCAGTGAGATCCTGTCGCGCTCGATCCGGGTTTCAAGACCGGAATGATGACGTTGCTGCATAGACCTTTTGCACACGAATAGCAGCTTTTTTTGTTTATTATGTCTAAGACAGACATTCCGCTGCCCCCCCCCTAAGCTGCCTGTCTGCTTAATGATAAGAGAGCAGACAGGCGGCAGTCGCCTCACAGTCGACACTCAAACGAGCGTGACGGTCTCCCGAAAGCCCCGACATTGTTATGTGAAGCTCCATGAAGTGTGTTTCGGACATTCGAGATAAGCGGCTCTCGGATCATGAATAAGCAATATCTGCCGTTCCTGATGAGTGCGAGGCATTCGTCCTAACTTCGGCCAACTTTCTTGGGCCGGGATGCTTTCGTTCTCTTTGTCCGACGCTGCGGTTTGACAGATGCGATGATACGCTCCTTTGACTGGATTTCAGCCAAGTCGTAAAAATGGCCTTTAATCCAGCCTGCCAGATAATCCCGCGCCCTTTGGGCAAGATGATCGCCGGCACCGGCATACCTCGTGAGTTCGGCATCAATGATGTGAAGAACTGCTTTCCAGTCGTCGGGTCGCGACCGCACCAGTTGCGCCAGCAACCTGCTGATGGCGCGACTTTGCTGCCATGATGGCAGATTCAGCCTCCATACCCCCCTCATGGTGTCGACCGAAACGGCGATGTGCGAAGGCATATGAGCATTGAGTCCACCGATGAACTGGATAAGCGCTGCGACAATGAGGCCGCGAAGCAGGCGACCGATGCAGTCTTCAGCCCCGGCATGGCTCGTAAGCGACAGCGAGAACAATCGCACGCTGTAAATGAAACCGTTCAATACGGTTTTGAGAACTATGGTACGCAGCCAGGCGACATGCTGACCGAGGAGCAACTCTGGATCATCGCCCAGTTCACGTCCGAAAGGCTAACAACCTTCGTCGTCATCCATTTCTCGCCAACATGGCGAAGTTGTTTATCGACGCGTTTGGCTTCAGCCTGACGCTGGCGACGCGTCAACGATGGATCACGCCCAGCCCGGATTTCGGCACGAGCCTGATCACGTGCCTCACGTGCGGCTGCCAAAGTCACTTCCGGATAGGCACCAAAGGAGAGTAGTTTCTCCTTCCCGCCAAAACGGTATTTCATGCGCCATAATCGCGAACCACCGGTCTGCACAAAAATGAACAGTCCGCCTGTATCCGAAAGCTTGTATGGTTTCTCGCGTGGCATGAGGCGACGCAACTGAACATCCGTCAGCATCGATACCCCCACCCTTGAAATGATACCCCCATATCTACCCCCACAATGCTTGAGCTTGAAGGAACATCACAGAGCGTTATAAAGTGCACAAACAGCAGAAAACCGCCACTGTTTATGTGCTATGAGCGCTAAGGACTGTCATGGGATATATAGAATGGCGGAGAGAGAGGGATTCGAACCCTCGGTACGCTTGCGCGCACAACGGTTTTCGAGACCGCCCCGTTCGACCGCTCCGGCATCTCTCCTATATCGCGAGCTTATAGACACGCTTTTCTAGCCCATGCAAGTGCGTGAACTCCATATTTCTATTGACGCGCCCTACCCTCACCGCTTAAAAAGCCGCCCTAATCCACACAGATGGAACCATGCTGCGCGTATTGTGTAGCCAAAGAAGAAAAAGCGACCAGAATTTTCGCCTGTATCTAACAAGGTGCCGCGAGAATCCAGAGATCGGAAGAGACAGTTTATGTACGCAGTTATCCGCACCGGCGGCAAGCAGTACCGGGTTGAGCCCAACATGGTGCTGAAGGTTGAAAAGCTGGAAGTTGAAGCCGGCGCAACCGTTACATTTGATGAAGTTCTGGCCGTTGGTGGCGAAAGCGGCAGCCAGATTGGTGCCCCCACCGTGGCCGGCGCAAAGGTAACGGCAACCGTTATCGCTCAGGACCGCCTCAAGAAGGTCATCATCTTCAAGAAGCGCCGTCGGCAGAACAGCCGCCGTAAAAATGGTCATCGCCAGCCGGTTACCGTTCTGCGCATTCAGGAAATCAACGCAGCTTAATCCCGCACAGGGTATTAAGCTGGTTAAGACCACGGAGGACTTAGGTCATGGCACAAAAAAAAGCTGGCGGTTCATCCCGTAACGGGCGCGATAGCGCCGGACGCCGCCTTGGCGTCAAGAAATTTGGTGGCGAGCAGGTTATTGCTGGCAACATCATCGTGCGCCAGCGTGGCACGAAGGTGAAAGCTGGCGTAAACGTTGGTGTTGGCAAAGACCACACCCTGTTTGCACTGATTAACGGCAATGTTCGCTTCGAACGCCGTGCAGAAGGCCGCGTACACGTTTCTGTGGATGCGCTGCCTGCCGCTGCTGAATAAGCAGTTCGGTTTTTCCACCGCACGTTTTCCCGTGTGGCCGGAGCAGAAACAGGGGCCGGTCCTCAGGATCGGCCCTTTTTCGCGTTCTGGACTTGAGTAAGGTATGTCATGAAGTTTCTGGATCAGGCAAAAATCTACGTCCGCTCAGGAGATGGCGGAGATGGCGTGACAGCCTTCCGACGGGAAAAATATATTGAATTCGGCGGCCCCGATGGTGGGAATGGCGGGCGTGGCGGCGATGTTATTTTTGAAGCCGTACCTAACCTGAACACCCTTATCGATTTTCGCTACACGCAGCATTTCCGTGCACGCAAAGGCGGCAACGGTGCCGGGTCTGACCGCACAGGGGCTGCGGCCTCTCCTGTTATCATCAAGGTGCCGATTGGCACTCAGATTATGGATGATGACCGCGTCACCTTGCTGGCGGATCTCAACGAAGCCGGTAAACGCATTACCCTCTGCCGCGGGGGGGATGGCGGCTACGGCAATGCGCATTTCAAAAGCAGCACCAACCGTGCCCCCCGTCGGTCTGATAAAGGCTGGCCGGGTGAAGAGCGCTGGGTTTGGCTGCGCCTGAAACTGATTGCAGATGTGGGCCTTGTTGGCTTGCCCAATGCTGGCAAATCTACATTTCTTTCTGTTGTTTCTGCTGCAAAGCCCAAAATTGCAGATTATCCTTTTACAACCCTGCACCCCCAGCTTGGCGTTGTGCGCCTTTCCATGACGGAAGAGTTTGTTGTAGCGGATATTCCTGGCCTTATTGAAGGCGCTCATGAAGGCACCGGGCTTGGAGACCGTTTTCTGGGCCATGTTGAACGCTGCGCCGTGCTGCTGCACCTTATAGATGGTGCTGCTGGTAGCGTTGTAGATGCATGGCGCACCATACGGCATGAACTTGCCGCTTATGATGGCGGCCTGGCAGAAAAGCCGGAAATTATCGCGCTCAATAAAATGGATGCCATGACCCCGCGGGAAGCTTCTTCCCGGCGTGCTGCGCTGGAAAAAGCCAGTGGCGCACCGGTTGTGCTAATTTCTGCTGCAACCCATCAGGGCGTGCCAGAACTTTTGCGCATGCTCCAGAATCAGGTGACCGAAACCCGCAAGAACGCGGATAAAAACCCCGCCTGAACACTTAGCTGCAAGCAGGCCCCTCTAGCCCCTTTCCTTTTACGGAACTGATCCATGACCGGATACACCAGCCCCTCCCTTACCAATGCCAAACGGCTTGTTGTTAAAATAGGTAGTGCGCTGGTGGTGGACCCAGAAAAACAGGCCCCACGTCAGGAATGGTTAGCCAGTGTGGCTGCCGACATTGCATATCTGCGCAAACAGGGCACGGCTGTTACCGTTGTATCCTCTGGCGCTATTGCGCTTGCCCGGCACACATTGGGGCTGGCTGGCGGCGCACTCCGCTTGGCAGAAAAGCAGGCGGCGGCGGCTGTAGGGCAAATCAGCCTCGCACAAGCATGGAGCAATGCCCTTTCGGCCCACGGCCTTGTTGCCGCCCAGCTTTTGCTAACCCCAGAAGACACGGAAGACCGCAAGCGCTACCTGAATGCCCGCGCAACGCTGAACACCCTGCTGGAAATGGGGTGTGTTCCCGTCATTAACGAGAACGATACTGTTGCCACTGCCGAAATCCGTTTTGGCGATAATGACAGGCTGGCAGCCCGCGTTGCACAAATGACTGACTCGGACCAGCTTGTGCTGCTTTCTGATATTGATGGCCTCTACACGGCAGACCCGCGCACAAACCCCGATGCACAGCATTTGCCCGTGATTGAAACTCTTACCCCAGAAATTGAAGCCATGGGGGGTGAGCCGCCTCCGGGTTATTCTTCTGGGGGTATGCGCACCAAACTGTTGGCAGCGGGTATTGCAACGCGCTCAGGCTGCGCCATGGCTATTGCCTTGGGCAAAACATCTCACCCGCTCCGCTCTTTACTGGAAGGCGGGCGCTGCTCATGGTTTTTGCCGCAGGATTGCCCCCATACAGCCCGCAAGCAGTGGATTGCAGGCAGCCTGACACCCGCAGGTGAGATTATGGTGGATGATGGTGCCGTAACCGCTCTGCAGCAGGGTAAATCCCTTTTACCAGCAGGCGTGCTTGGCGTAAAAGGTGATTTCTCTCAGGGTGATCTGGTAGAAATTATCAATACTGATGGCATCGTGCTGGCACATGGGCTTGCTGCCTACGATGCAGATGATGCCCGGCGCATTGCAGGCCATCGTTCTACCGAACTTACAGATATTCTGGGATGGCATGGACGAGACGAGATCATCCATCGTGATGACCTCGTCATGATCTAAAACTTAATCGTTTGCCGGGTTTTTTCTGGGCCAGTTCAGCACAGGTTCTGCACGGCCAGTATGCTCATCAATACGCGGCATCTGAACAGATGGGTTGGGCTGCGGCGCCTCATGTGAAAAATCAGGCCGGTACGGTGGCTGATTGGCATCTGGCGCACGCTGCCGACGCAAAATTTCTGCACCAGTTTCCGCTGGTGGAGATTCTGGCTCGTGCCACGGCATGCGGCGCACCACCGGCTTTGCCGGGTCTGGGGCAAGATGCGGTGTGGGTGGGGCTTCTTCTCGCGCTTCATACGCATCAGAAACCTTAGGTGTCCGCAGTTCGGGAAAAACTGGCACTGCACGAGGTGCCGCAGAAGGTTTTTTCACCTCCGGCGGGCGCACCTCTTCCACCACCACGCCGGGTGATGTTCTGCCGTTCCGCTCTGCCACAACAGACAAAGCTGGCTCCTGATACGCAGGAGCACCCCGCACGGCCTGCGCACGCAGTTCGGCCTGAATTTCTTCCAACTGGAGAGAAATCTCACCCAACCGCCCTTTTACCCCAAACACGGCAAAAGGCATCATCATGAAAGCAAGCCCGAACAACACGCCAAAAGCCAGAACCAGAAGCTGGCCCCAGACAGGCATCCAATCAGGAAAAGACAGAGACATCATGGGAAATAGACCCGACTAGCCTTTTACATACCCAATGCGCGACGGTAGATATCCAGCAGTGTTTCCTGCTCTTCTACTTCAGCAGGTTCCTGCTTACGCAGGCGGATGATCTGGCGAATAACCTTTACATCAAACCCGGCAGACTTTGCTTCTGTAAAGATATCCTTGATATCTCCAGCCAGAGCTTTGCGCTCTTCTTCCAAGCGTTCAACACGCTCAATAATGCTTCTCAGCCGATCTGCGGCAATACCGCCAACAGCTGCATCTTCATCCCCGGAAATGCGTTCGCCATCCATGCTTCGGCCTCCTAAATTTATATACAAACATCCAACACTGCGCAGGCAGAACCTGCTAACATTGCCAGATAGTGAAGCGCGGGCTTATCGCGCCACGTGTATGTGGTCAATGATGCAGCACATCAGAACCCCTTGCAAACACACGGGCGGCCTTCCATAAGCACAGCACCTTGTTCTTGTTCTGGGCATTTTGCCCGCAAACCACGACTTTTTTACGGCGGGCATCCCCCTCCGGCTGACCAGCGAGAACCCTGCATCATGGCTCTTGTGAACCGCACGGAACCTTTTGACTTTGTTATCTTTGGCGCGACAGGTGATCTGACACGCCGAAAACTGCTGCCTGCATTTTTGCGCCGCTTCCATGCCCGCGAATTTGATGAGGAAGCGCGGATTATCTGCACGGCGAGATCTGAACTCACCACTGAGCAGTTCCGTAATTTGTGCAGCGCCACTTTGCACGAATTTGCCCCCGATATTGCCAAAGACACAGAAACGCTAAACCAGTTTCTGGGGCTTTTGACCTATGTGTACCTTGATGCCACACAGGATGCCTCTCACTGGCCGGAACTCAGCACCACGCTCCCCGATCCGGAACGCACGCGGGTTTTCTATTTTGCCACGGCACCGGCGCTGTATTCCGCCATTTGCGCTGGGCTTTCCCACCATAACCTGATCACTCAGCACACGCGGGTTGTGCTGGAAAAACCCATTGGCACAGACCTGCAATCCGCCAATGAGATCAATGAAGGTGTGGGCCGCTACTTTTCTGAAGATGCCATTTATCGGATTGACCATTATCTGGGTAAGGAAGGCGTGCAGAATATTCTGGCCCTACGCTTTGCCAACCCTGCACTGGAACAGTTGTGGTCTTCCCAGGCGATTGCCCATGTGCAGATTACCGCAGCAGAAACAGTGGGCGTGGGAGACCGCGGCTCCTACTACGATAAATCCGGCGCATTACGAGATATGGTGCAGAACCACCTTTTGCAGGTTCTGTGCATGGTTGCCATGGATGCCCCAGCCTCTCTGCGCGCAGATGATCTGCGGAATGAAAAGCTGAAAGTGCTTAACGCCCTGCGCCCCATGACACCCGATATGGTGCGTAAAAATGTTATCCGTGGGCAATACACAGCGGGCCGCGTAAAAGGAGAAGATGTTCCGGGCTACGTGGATGATCTGAAAACGGGCCGCCCTAGTGATACCGAAACATTTGTAGCCATTCGCACCAAAATTCGTACGGCCCGCTGGGGTGATACGCCTTTTTACCTGCGCACAGGCAAACGGTTGGCTACAAAAACCACAGAAATTGTGATCCAGTTCCGCCCGCAGGTTTGGCCTATTTTTACCAACATGCCCTCTCCCGGCCGGTTGGTTATCCGCATTGCCCCGCATGAAGAACTCTCACTTGTTCTGGCCGCGCGAGACCCCGGAGCAGGTGGGTTTAGAGTGCGCAACGCCACACTGCATATGTCTTACGAAAACGAATTTTCTGTGCAGTATCAGGATTCCTACGAGCGCTTACTGCTAGACGCTGTAAGAGGAGACCCTGCCCTTTTTATCCGGCGCGATGAAGTTGAAGCCTCATGGAAATGGGTAGAACCCATTCTGGATTCCTGGCGCTACGCTCTTACGCCGCTGGAACCCTACCCCGCCGGAAGCTGGGGCCCTGCAACCACCCGTGCACTTCTGGCGCGTGATGGCGCCCTTTGGCACGAAGATATGCTGACATGAACACACCCTCCCCCAAAATGACTGGCCGCGGGCCATTTGCAAAACGCACTCTGCGCCAACATATCCTGCGTCGGCTAGCAATCGTTCTGCCGCTTTCTTTAATGATGATTCTGTTGGCCAAAACTGGCACGCTGGATCGACTGGTGGATTCCTACACCTTCAAACCCGCAAGCTGGTTTGATGATACAGCCTTGGTGCAGCACCTACGCCTGAAGGTCACCCATAACGGCATGACGCATGATCGGCCGGATTGCCTGCTGTTTGTGGTGAACGGAAATGATGCGCCCACGGCATCACGTATTGATGTTATGGAAAAGCATTCCGGCACTTGCCCCGGCCCAAAAGATGATTTGCCTAAACTGTTCACATTGCGTGTGGATAGGCTGAACCGCATTGTTTATTCGGATCAGGGTTCGCCGGGGGTTTTTCACCCCATTCCATAACGCACTAAGGCTGATTTTATCCGGCAAAGGCTTTCTTCAGCGCCTTACCTCCCAAGCGTAGGGCCGCCTTGCCATGCGGCATAAAGGCGTAAAAGTTCAGGAACGCATGCAGGGCGCCGGGGTAACAGCGGTATATTACTTTAACCCCCGCCCGCTCCAAAGCCTGCGCATAGGCCGTGCCCTCATCACGCATTGGATCACATTCGGCTGTAATAATGACGGCTGGCGGTAAACCTTGTAAATCTGGGTTTAAGCCCGGCGCAAAACGTGGATGCAGCCAGTCTTCTTCCTTTTGAATATACTGATCTCCATACCACTGCATGGACCTGCGAGAGAGAAAATATCCTTTCTCGTAAGTGCGGTGAGATGGAAAAAGCTTCTCTCCGTATAAGGATGGATAATACAACAACTGTATAACAGGTTTGGGCCCCCATCCCGCGCGCCCATCCTGCGCCAAAACGGCAGCCAGATTTCCACCGGCACTATCCCCCGCAACTGCAACTTTACCACCCCAATACCGGGCAGAAGCACCAGCAAGCCACTGCAAAGCAGCCTGACTGTCATCAATAGCAGCGGGAAAAGGATGCTCTGGCGCCAAGCGATAATCGGGCAAGAGCACAGCCGCCCCAGAAGCCCGCGCCAAGCGGCAGCAAATACCGTAATGGGAATTCAACCCACAGTGCACAAACCCACCGCCATGCAGGTACAGCAACGCGCCCCTTACCCGCCCATAGGGAATAAAAAGACGCGCCCGCATAGGCCCCGCAGCACCGGGGATAGATAATGTCACTACCCTTCTCATCGGCACAGATGAAAGGCGTAGCGGGAAGGAAGGCGTATCCATAGCCTTGCGCAACCGCACAAGAAACGCAGCCATTTCCTGCGCGGCATTATGGGGCCTGTCTGTTTCAGGCGCATCTTTGCCCGCACACTTCCGCTTAAGCTGCTCCTGCCATGTGATACAGCGCAGCAAAAGCCGAGATGGAAGATTAGGCCGTGCGGGCACAGAGTTTTGAGGCACATCAGAAAAATCAGACATAGCTACCTGATTACCGGCAATTTTCTGCATCGTCATGCCTTCATAACATCAGTTGCGGCTTGACCTGAACGCAAGCCCGACGCAGGGTGCGCTCCGTCAGGTGGTTGGGCGGTCGCTGTCCTGCTCTTTAACGGGTAGGAGAGAGGAAAGTCCGGGCTCCACGGAAGAACGGTGCCGGCTAACGGCCGGCGAGGGTAACCTTAGGGAAAGTGCCACAGAAAACAGACCGCCTTCCGGGTCTGGCTTTGTAAAATCCTTATGGGATTTTATGGGACAGGCTGAAGGTAAGGGTGAAACGGTGCGGTAAGAGCGCACCGCTCCGCTGGTAACAGAGGAGGCACGGTAAACCCCACCGGGAGCAAAACCGAATAGGAACAGCAGAAACCCTTGTGGTTTCGGGGGTTCTTCCGCCCTGCTGTTCGGGTTGGTTGCGAGAGGCATGTTGCAAAACACGCCCTAGACGAATGACCGTCCAGCCTCTTTACAGAGGTGGACAGAACCCGGCTTACAGACCACCTGACACTCTCTTTATCTGTATTCATCACGGTTTTCCCACCAAAAATAGAACATAAAAAGAACGGAAAACGGCAATCTTTTGTTTGCCGCCACAAAATCAATACATTCGTGTCAGAAATCTTTTCTGCATGAATACTTAAATAATGGCGGTTTTCTGCTGTTTTTTCTGTCATTTTAATTTGCGTCCCATAACATCCCATGCTATCCCATACCAAACCACAAGTGTGGTGAAGGCGGTTCTGTTCCCCGCTGAATTGCGAACGGAAAGGCTGATTCTGCAAAGGCTTCTGACGTACGTGGGCGTATTTCTCGGCACGCATGAAAATCGATTCGACGCCAAGGGGCGTATTTCGATTCCTGCCGGGTTCCGTTCAGTACTCAAAACGCAGCAGACGGAAGGTGACGCGCTGATGATTCTCCGCCCCTCCCATACCCTGCCCTGTGTTGAGGCATGGCCTGCCGTGGCTTTTGCACGCCTGACCGAACCGCTTGATCGGCTGGACATGTTTTCTGATGAGCATGATGATCTGGCGGCTGCCCTATATGCTGATGCTTACCCCATAGACCCCGATCGTGAAGGCCGCATTATTTTACCCGAATTTTTACGTGATCATGCCGGGCTGGCAGAAAGCCCCACGGCTGCCTTTATGGGCGTTGGTCGTATCTTTCAGATCTGGGAACCTCAGGCCGCGCAGCAACGCCGGGTAGAAGCACGCCAGCGTTCACGCCGCGTTAGTATTCCGGCTACAGGTGGAGCGGATTCAAAAGGGCGTAATGCATGAACGCTCTTTCTGCCTTTACATCCCCTGAAACGGCTCAGGGCCATATTCCCGTTATGTTGCCAGAGGTTCTGGAATATCTTCAGCCCGCAGATGGTGAGCGTATTCTGGATTGCACTTTTGGTGGAGGCGGCTACAGCTCTGCCATTCTAAAAAGCGCAGATTGCAATGTGTGGGGCATTGACCGTGACCCGGACGCAATTGCGCGCGGGCAGGCGCTCAGCCGTAATTTCCCTGCCGCCGATGGCACATCTCGCCTTCACATGTTGCAAGGTAGCTTTGGCAACATGCAGGCGCTTGCCAGTGCCGCAGGTGTTTCCACGTTCGATGGCATTGTGCTGGACTTGGGCGTCTCCTCCTTCCAGTTGGATGAAGCTGACCGCGGCTTTTCCTTCCGTATGGAAGGCCCGCTGGATATGCGCATGGAAAAGTCCGGGCCATCCGCAGCAGATATCGTCAACAAGGCACCGGAAGCAGAACTGGCAGATATTTTCCATTTTTATGGAGAAGAGCGCCACGCACGCCGTCTTGCCCGCGCTGTTGTAAATGCGCGTTCGGAAATGCCTTTTGAAACCACCACACAACTGGCCAATCTTGTACGCTCTGTTATTCCCAAAGATCGTTCCGGCATAGATTCCGCCACGCGCGCCTTTCAGGGCCTGCGCATTGCCGTGAATGATGAGCTGGGCGAAATTGAACGCGGGCTTAAACAGGCGCTGGATATGCTGGCGCCTGGTGGACGACTGGTTGTTGTTTCCTTCCATTCACTGGAAGACCGTATCGCCAAGCGTATGGTGCAGCATGCCACGGGCAAGGATAAAAGCTTTTCACGCTATGATCCCCGCGCCGCAGGCACCCCAGCGCCAGAAGCCGATTTTGTGGCCCTTACACACAAAGCCCGGCGGCCCACCGATACCGAATGTAGCTATAATCCGCGCGCCAGAAGTGCACGGCTGCGCGCTGTCATGAAACGTGCTTCAACCCCTGCTTCCGTAAAAAAGGGCTAAGTCCATGATCCCCCGTCCATTTACATGCTGCTGTGCGGTTCTGGCGATTGCATCTGGCTTTTTCCTTTACACAAAGAAGCACCAGACCACCCTTCTTGATCAGCAGATTTCGCAGATCGTGAAGGAAACGGAGCACGTTCGCACACAAACATCCATCCTGCGCACGGAATGGGCTTTGGAAAACCAGCCTGAACGCTTGGCCCAGCTTGTGGCACGGCATGAGGCTGGGTTGCAGACCATGAACCCCACGCAGTTTGTGCGTATGGCTGATTTGGAAAGCCACCTGCCTGCGGTTGCAAAAGATGCCCTGCCGCCCACACCAGCATTGGTTGCAGACAAATCAACTAATGTTGCCCCGCCGCCAGTTATTGCGCCCACAGTGCACGCACCGGCTGTTGTGGCTGATGCACGCCCTGCGCACGTAACGCCACCGGCAGTTCCCCATCAGGCGCGCCCCGTGGCCGCACCAACTATTGTGGCTGACGTACCGCATGTTGCAGCGGAACCTGCCCCTCGCCCACGCGCAACATCTGTAGCTGATGCCGCGCCTGTTCTGCGTGCACCTACGTTACATCATGATCGCCCTCATACTGCGCCTGAACCCGTAGCTGCACCAGTGCGTGTTGCACAGACAACCGAACCCGCCGTACCTTCGCGCCCTGTGCACCATATGGCTGTAGAAACACCGCGCCCGCAGGTTGTTGCCTCCACCAACGTGGATGATGATGCGCCTGTAGTCCCGGTTCGCCACAGCCTCACCCATGCGGCATCCCCTGCCATTCGGCACGTTGCGCAGGCTTCGGATGATGATACGGCGCCAATCCGGCATCCTCTGCCTGTTGCAGCAGCTAGCTGGCATGCTACACGCCCGCATCGCGCATCTCCGGCACCTTCCAGCTATATGGAAGCGCGTGCGACTTCCGGCTATAGCAGCGGTTCTTTGCTCAGCCGCGGTGGTGATGCGCTGCCGGCTCCGGTTCCGGTTGCCAACTGATTTTTGTGGTTAAAGGCCTTTCTGACCTGACATGTCTGTCTCCCCCAATGACCCCGACCCAACGCGTACAGTAGGTGTTACGGGGGACGATTTGCGCGCCCGCGCACATCGGGACCAAATGCATGTAAGGCTTTTGGGTGTTGCCGGTGGTTTTTGCCTGATTTTTGCCGTTGTCGCCATTAAGCTTACTATTGCAACAGTCGTTCACCCCATGGCGCCAGAAAAGCGGCAGATTGCGCCGCAGGTTCCTGAAATTCCTAAAATTGACCCCAAGGGCAGCCTTGCTGGCGATTTCTCTTTGCCGCAAGTGCACCGTGCTTCCATTGTGGACCGCAACGGCCAAACCTTGGCGCTTTCTCTGCCTGTTGCGCAGGTTTACGCAAACCCGCAAGAACTGATTGACCCCAAGGATGTTGCGCACAAGCTGAAGTCTATCCTGAAGGATATGGATGAGCAGGAAACTGCTGATCGCCTTTCCCGCCCCAAACAGTTTGTTTACATCGCACGTAATATTTCGCCCCAACAGGAACTGGCCATCAATAACCTTGGCATTCCGGGCATTTATTTCGAACCGGGTGAAAGGCGGCATTACCCGCTAGGCCGCATGGCTGCCCAGATTATGGGTACTGTTGATATTGACGATCACGGCGTGGCTGGGATTGAGAAATACTTCGATAAGCGCCTGCTTTCTGATCATCGCCCGCTCCATCTCTCACTGGATATTCGTGTTCAGTCTGCTGTGCGTGAAGAAGTGGCAAACGCCATGCAGACATTCCAAGCCATTGGGGCATGTGGCATTGTGATGGATGTGCGCACCGGTGAAATTATCGCCATGGTCAGCCTGCCTGACTTTGATGCCAATAATTTTGCCCACGCCACCAATGATGAGCGCTTTAACCGTGCAGTTACCGGTTTGTACGAACCGGGTTCTACCTTTAAACTGCAAACAACGGCTATGGGGCTGGAAACGGGCACTATCCATATTTGGGACCGGTTTTCATCCGTGCCGTTGCATATCGGGCGCTTTACTATCCGCGATATGAAGAGTGACCATTTCTCTCCGTGGCTGACATTGCCCGAGGTGATGGCTTATTCCTCCAACCCGGCGGCCGCACATATTGCATTGGATGTTGGCGGCAAAAAACAGTCCGAATGGCTGCGTTCCATGGGGTTTTTCTCCCCCGTTCCGGTGGAACTGCCAGAAGCTGCACGCCCGTTGGTGCCACATCAATGGGGCATTGCCACGGTTATGACAGTTGGGTTCGGGCATGGTGTGGCAGAACCCCCATTGGCTATTGTGCGTGGCACAGCGGCTACGGTTAATGGCGGTATTCTGGTAACGCCTACTTTGCTGGATAAGGAAGACCCAGCTAATGCCACAGCCAGCGCACCCGGCATAAGCCCGCAATTTGCCAGCGGCATTCAAAACGCAGCGCTTGAGCAAAGCGTGGAAGATGATACTCAAAGCAGTGCGGCAGATGCCCCAGTTACGCCTGCAGGCCCGCGTATTCTTTCCGAAAAAGTATCCAGCCTTCTGCGTCGTCTTTTGCGGCTGGATGTTACCCACGGCACAGGGCGCACTGCGGAATCTCCGGGATATTTTGTTGGTGGCAAAACCGGCACGGCAGAAAAAATTGGCCCACATGGTGGCTACCTGAAGCACGTCAACATCTCGGCTTTTACAGGCATTTTCCCCATGAACTCACCGCATTATGCTGTGTATGTCATGCTGGATAGCCCCAAACCCACACCCCAAACCCACGGCTGGACAACAGCAGGCTGGAACGCGGCACCTACTGTTTCCAAAATTGTTTCACGCATTGGCCCCATGCTTCAGATTTTTCCAGATACAGAGCATGCTGAGCAGATTGATGCGCAAATGGCTCTGCCCCTGCATCCTGCAGTGCCGCGTGGCGTAAGACCACTTGGCCCTGGGAATGATCCGGGAGACCCGCGCAAAGCGGAAGCCGAACACAAGGCAGAAAAAGAAGCCCTTAAACGTGCTATGGCTGAACGCAAAAAAGCGGCTGCGGAGGTTATGGACGAATGAGCCTTCCTCTTTCCACCCTTCTTGCTGCTGTAGGGCTTCCGGCTCTGCCCGAAAATCCTGAAATTTCTTCCATTACGGCGGACAGTCGGCAGGTAAAACCAGGCACGCTTTTTGCCGCGTTGCCGGGTGTAAAAGCCGATGGCCGGGCCTTTATCGCAACGGCCGTGCAAAATGGTGCAGCAGCAGTTTTGGCACCCGCAGATACACAGTGGCCGACTGATGTACCCGCCTGCCCGCTGGTTCTGGCACCTAACCCACGCCACGCACTGGCGCTTATGGCGGCTGTTCTGGCGGGGCCTCAGCCACAGCATCTGGTAGCTATTACTGGCACAAATGGCAAAACCAGCACTGCAGATTTTATGCGCCAGATCTGGGCGTTGCAGGATTTTAAGGCCGCTGCCATTGGCACGCTTGGCCTTACTGGGGCGGAAGATACTTCCATTTCATTTCCAGCACTTACCACGCCAGATCCGGTTGCCCTTGCCAATGGGCTGGCAGCGCTTACTCAAGCTGGCTTTCAGCATGTAGCGCTGGAAGCCTCATCCCACGGGTTGGAACAAGGGCGGCTAGATGGTTTACATCTTGCCGCTGCGGGTTTTACCAATCTAACACGGGATCACCTAGATTATCATCTGACCATAGAGGCCTATCGCACAGCCAAATTGAAGCTGTTTGATACCCTTTTGCCAGAACATGCCATTGCGGCTGCCAATGCCGATATGGATGCACAAACACTCCAAGCCATCTGCGCCATTGCCGCACGGCGGAACCTACGGCTAAGGCTGGTTGGGGAGCACGGCACAACACTCCGCCTTGTGGCACATAACGCTCTCCCCGCCGGGCAGGAATTGACCATTGAACACAATGGCCGCACGAGCACGGTTCTGCTGCCTATTCCGGGGCGCTTTCAGGCAGACAACGTATTGTTGGCTATAGCCTTGGCTGCACAAGATGATGCCGAAATTGCGCGTATTCTCCCCCTTCTGCCCCATCTTAAAGGGGTGCGGGGGCGTCTGGAACGCGCAACAGTGCTGCCCAACGGGGCCTGCGCCTATGTGGATTACGCCCATACACCAGATGCATTGGCACGGCTTTTGGCATCTTTGCGCCCCCACGCACGCGGCAAGCTGATTGTTGTTTTGGGCGCAGGCGGAGACCGCGATAGTGGCAAGCGCCCTCTTATGGGGCAGGAAGCCGTAAAAGGTGCAGATATTGCCATTATTACAGATGACAACCCGCGCACAGAAAACCCGGCCTCCATTCGTGCAGATATAAAAACCGGCGCTCCGCAAGCGCTGGAAATTGCAGATAGAAAACAGGCAATAGCAGAAGCTCTTTCCATGCTTAAAGCAGACGATGTACTGGTTGTGGCCGGCAAAGGCCACGAACAGGGACAAATTATAGGCAATACCATTTTACCGTTTGATGATGCCGCCGTGTTGCGCACACTGGCGGGCCATCCATGAGCCTTTTGTGGACGCGCGAAGAACTGGAAACCGCAACTGGTGGAACGTTTTTAGGAAATACCCCTGTTTCCGTTACCGGCATTTCAATTGATACACGCTCCCTTGCCCCCGGAGACCTGTTTATTGCCCTCAAAGGCGATAACAGCGATGGCCATGCACATATTGCTACAGCGCTAGAAAAAGGTGCCGCGGCCATTCTGGCTCATTCAGCCGAAGGCCTAACAGACCCGCGTATTCTGCTGGTATCTGATACCATGCTGGGCCTTCAAAAACTGGCACTGGCCGCACGGGCGCGCTTTAAGGGTAAAGTTGTAGCCGTAACAGGCAGCGTGGGTAAAACCACCACCAAGGAAATGCTGCGCCTTTGCTTGGCACCTTCTGGCCTGACACATGCGGCCGAGGCCTCCTACAACAACCATTGGGGTGTGCCGCTTACCCTTGCGCGCCTACCGCGGGAAGCTGCTTTCTGTATCAGTGAAATTGGCATGAACCATCCGGGAGAAATTCTTCCGCTTGCCAAGATGGTGCAGCCAGATGTGGCCATTATCACCACCATTGGCTCAGCGCATCTGGGCCATATGGGCAGTCTGGATGCTATTGCGGCAGAAAAAGCCTCCATTATTACCGCACTGCCCGCAGGCGGTATTGCCATTGTGCCGGATGATGCGCACGGCACACCGTTTTTTACTGCTACAGCAGTAAAAGCGCAGGCTGTTTTGTGGCCCTGTGGTGTAAACCCTCAAAGCACTGCACATCTGAGCCATTTGCAAACTGGTGCTGATGGCTCGCACTTTGATGTTTCCATTTTGGGCAAAACTTTCAACGTCCACCTTCCCGCCCCCGGCACGCATCTGGCCCGCAACGCCGTTGCGGCACTCGCAGCTTGTGCCGCCCTAGGTGCAGATGCTGCAAAAGCCGCAGCCGCATTGGCAGCTTTCCGCCCAGGCAAAGGTCGTGGTGCTCTCACCCAAATTGCCGGTGGAGCCATTACGCTGCTGGATGAAAGTTACAATGCCTCAGCGGCTTCCATCCGGGCTGCTTTGGATGTTGTGCACCATATTCCTGCCACGCGCCGTATTGCCGTTCTGGGCGACATGCGTGAACTGGGTGAATTTTCCATTTCCGAACATCAAGCGCTTGCTGCCCCTACAGCCAGTGCTGCTGACCTCGTTTTTTGCTGCGGATCCTACATGAAAACCCTTTTTGATGCCCTTCCGCCCTCTAAGCAGGGCGCATGGGCAGAAAGTGCTGCCTTACTTGCTCCTCATGTCTGCGCGGCTTTGCGCAAAGGAGACGCCGTGTTGGTGAAAGGCAGTTTAGGGAGCCGCATGCGCGATGTTATTGCAGCACTCAACGCACTTCCCGCAGTGGAGTGTGCCTAATGCTGTATATGCTGATTTCTCACGCGGCGCATGATGGACACATCACAATCCTGAACCTGCTGCGCTACATCACGTTCCGCGCAGGGTGTGCGTGTATGACAGCCCTTGGCATCAGCCTGCTTCTTGGCCGCCCGCTTATTAGAATGCTACGCCGTATCCAACGCGAAGGTCAGCCCATTCGTGCCGTTGGCCCTGAACGCCATATTCTGGAAAAAACCGGCACGCCCACAATGGGTGGTGTGCTGATTTTGATTTCTCTGGTGATCTCCATGCTGATTTGGGGAGATCTGGAAAACGGGTTTGTGTGGGCCGTTATGCTCACCACGCTGGGTTTTGGCGCCATTGGGTTTGCAGATGATTACCGCAAGCTTGCGCGCCGCAACACGGATGGTCTTTCCAAACGCGCCCGGCTTGGCGGAGAATTTGGTATCTCGCTTATCTGCGGGTTGTGGCTGCAATATCTTATGCCGCCAGAGCTGGCAAACCATCTGGCTTTTCCGTTTGTAAAAGACCTTCTGCTGCCGATGGGTATTCTCTACCCTGCGTTCGCCATGATTGTGATTACCGGCTTTGGCAATGCGGTCAACTTTACAGATGGGCTGGATGGGCTGGCTATTGGCCCCGTTATTGTGGCTTCCCTCGTGTTTGCCATTCTTTCCTATCTGGTCGGCAACCACGTTTTTGCTGATTACCTGCAAATCCACGCTGTGCCCGGCACGGGGGAACTGGCCGTATTCTGCGCCGCCCTTGTGGGGGCTGGCCTTGGGTTTTTGTGGTTTAATGCCCCTCCGGCCTCGGTCTTTATGGGGGATACAGGCTCTCTTTCCCTTGGTGGCGCACTGGGCTCCCTGGCCGTAGCTATCAAGCATGAACTGGTGCTGTGCATTGTGGGCGGCCTGTTTGTGGCGGAAACACTTTCTGTGGTCATTCAGGTGTTTTGGTACAAACGCACAGGCCGGCGTGTGTTTCTTATGGCCCCTTTCCACCACCATTTTGAGAAAAAAGGGTGGGCAGAACCCAAAATTGTCATCCGGTTCTGGATTGTCTCCATTGTTCTGGGGCTGTGTGGTCTAGCCACGCTGAAACTAAGATGAACGGCTTTTCACCCTCCCTGTTTTCCGGGCAGCGCTTTGCTGTTTTCGGGCTTGGCAAAAATGGCTTACCAGCTGTGCTTATGCTGGCCAGCACAGGTGCCACTGTGCAGGTATGGGATGATGG
This sequence comes from Acetobacter sp. AAB5, assembly GCF_050106715.1. NCBI lineage: Bacteria > Pseudomonadati > Pseudomonadota > Alphaproteobacteria > Acetobacterales > Acetobacteraceae > Acetobacter > Acetobacter sp. AAB5. The sequence continues at coordinate 137,902 of NZ_JBNIEW010000006.1, read as the reverse complement.
TGAAGGCGGGCGCAAAGGGCTGGCAAAAGCACTTTCCACTCTTGCGCCAAACGTTGCAGCACGTATTCAGTGCAAGCCGTTTGAAAGCCTACATGGGTTTGAAGCACTTATTCTTTCCCCCGGTATTCCACACGTTTTACCCAAGCCGCACCCTATTGCCCTTATGGCCAAGGAAGCGGGCATTCCCATTCTTTCCGATGCGGAACTGCTTTATCGGGCTGTGCGCAAATCTGGCAGCAAAGCCCGTTTTGTTGGCATTACAGGCACCAACGGTAAATCCACCACCACCACTTTGCTGGCCCATATTCTGGCAGAAGCCAAACTACCCGTAGCTGCTGGCGGCAACTTGGGGCCAGCAGCCCTTGCCCTGCCTTTGCTACCGGATAACGGCATATATGTGCTGGAAATGTCATCCTACATGCTGGAACGGTTAGATACCCTGCGCTTTGATGCCGCATGTTTGCTGAACCTGACTCCAGATCATCTGGACCGTCACGCAGGCATGGATGGCTACGCTCAAGCCAAAAAGCGAGTGTTCACCGGCCAAACAGGCAAGGATCTGGCTGTTATTGGCATGGATGATACATGGTGCCGCACCATTGCAGCAGAGCTGGAGCATGGACCTGCCAAATGTGAAACCATTTCTGGCACCAATCCGGCCTGTTCTTACTACGGCAAGGATGGTGCCATATGGCACCACAGCACACGCATAGCACAAACCGGGCTAAGCCTTCCCGGTACCCATAATGCAGAAAATGCTGCTGCTGCTATTGCAATAGCCCGCTTTCTGGATGTGCCAGATGCAACCATTGCGCAGGCTGTGGCCTCCTTTCCCGGCCTTCCACACCGGCAAAAGCTTGTAGCTTCCTGCAACGGGGTGGATTTTGTGGATGACAGCAAAGCCACCAACGCAGATGCAGCCTCGCGCGCCTTGGGGTGTTATGAAAAACTGGTGTGGATTGCAGGCGGCACGGCAAAAGAAGGTGGCATTGCCTCTCTCACGCCCTATTTCCCGCATATTGCACATACATTCCTGATCGGGCGGGATGCTCCGCAATTGGCCCAAACACTAAAAGAACACAACGTGCCTTTTACTATGGCAGAAACACTGGAAAACGCCGTGCCTGCGGCTTATACGGAAGCGCACCTTACGCATACGCCTGTTGTGCTGCTTTCACCCGCCTGCGCCAGCTTTGATCAGTTTTCTGGGTTTGAGGCACGTGGCCTGCGCTTTCAGGAACTGGCGGATGAGGTTTGCGCCCGGCATGCGGGCATGACAGAGCAGTGAGAGACTGATGGCCGGTTCTTCCCGCACCGATGATTCCCCGTTTGGCCGCTGGTGGCGGAATGTAGACCGGACAACTCTGATCTGCACCTTCATCCTTATTGGTTTTGGCTACATCCTTATGCTGGCCGCCAGCCCTGCTGTGGCTGTGCGTATTGGCGCATCGCGCAATATGTTCATTTTCAAGCAGGTGATGTTTTTAGGCATTGCGGGCGTTATCGTGGTGGGCATTTCCATGCTCTCCCGCAAGGCTGTGCTGCGCCTTTCCATAATAGGCGGCATGCTTATGCTGGGGGCAACAGCACTTACCCTTGTACATGGCATAGAAATTAAAGGGGCACGGCGCTGGATTGCCCTGCCCATGATGTCTCTCCAGCCATCCGAGTTTTTAAAGCCCTGCTTTGCCGTTGTTACAGGCTGGCTGCTGACCCAGCGCCGTGTTTCACGCTACTTTCCCGGTATGCTTATTGCCTTTGCCCTATATGGGTTGATTATGCTGCTGCTGAAATCTCAGCCAGACATTGGCATGCTTACGGTTATTACGGCCGTGTTTCTGGTGCAGCTTTTTGTAGATGGCCTTAACCTCATTCTGGTTGCATTTGGCTTTGGCTGCATGATTGCCGCCGGTATTGCTGCGTTTTTCATCTTCCCGCATGTGCGTTCCCGCGTTGAGCGCTTTATGCACCCCGGCGTGGGGGACCACTACCAGATTGATACCGCCCTGCGCGCCTTTGGTAATGGTGGCCTACTGGGCCGTGGCCCCGGTGAAGGCCGCGTAAAAGATCTGCTGCCAGATGCCCATGCAGACTTTGTGTTTGCTGTGGCGGGGGAAGAATACGGGCTGGTTGTGTGCATGCTCATTATCTGCGTATTTGGCGTGATCGTGGTGCGCACCCTGCTGCGGCTGATCCGTGAGGACGATCCATTTGTTGTGATTGCCACATCTGGCTTGGTAACAGGCTTTGGCCTGCAAGCATTTGTGAACATGGCTTCTTCCTTGCATCTTATTCCCACCAAGGGCATGACACTGCCATTCATTTCCTATGGTGGGTCTTCTGCCATGTCTGTCGCGTTGGCTATCGGCATGGTGCTTGCTCTTACACGGCAACAACAGGGGCGTTCCCTGGCTGGCAATGGTTTTGTAACCACACTCAGACAATGGCGGTCAGCATGAGTTCACGTACTATCGTCATTGCCGCAGGCGGCACTGGCGGACACTTCTTTCCGGCCGAAGCGCTGGCAGATACATTGGCAGAACGCGGCCACCACCTTGTGCTTATGACAGATGGGCGCGCTGGCAAGCGGGAAAGCGGTGTATTTGCCCGTGGCCCGCAATATGTTCTCAGCGGTGCTGGTGTGGCTGGGCGTGGGCCAATCCGTGCCATTCGCGCAGGCCTCACCCTGTTGGCGAGTGCATGGAAAGCGCGCGCTATTCTCCAGCAAATCAAGCCTGATGTGGTGGTGGGTTTTGGGGGCTATCCTTCCGTGCCGCCTTTGCTGGGCGCACGGCTGATCGGGCGTAAACACCCTGCCCTGATTATTCATGAGGGCAATGCTGTATTGGGTAAGGCCAATGCGGTTCTTTCCCGCTTTGCGGATGTTATTGCCACGTCTTTCCCTTCTGTTGCCAAGCTACCTATTGGCGCGCGTACCGTGTTTACAGGCATGCCCGTACGCCCCGCCATTGCCGCTCTGGCGGGTGAAGGATGGGTGCCACCAACAGACCATATTAACCTGCTGGTATGGGGTGGTTCTCTGGGGGCGCGTATTTTCTCTCAGGTTGTGCCTGCCGCCATAGCCAAATTGCCGGAAGGCCTGCGCCAGCGTATCCATATTACACAGCAGGCGCGGCAGGATGATCTGGACGCCGTGCGCACTGCGTATGCAGAAATGGGTGTGCAGGCACGTGTTGAATCCTTCTTGCAGGATGTGCCCGAACTTCTAGCCTCCGCCCATCTGGTTATCGGGCGTGCTGGCGGCTCTTCTGTGGCAGAAATTACAACAGCGGGCCGCCCATCCATTCTGGTGCCTTTGCCCATTGCCGCCAGCGATGAGCAAACGGAAAATGCCCGCGCCATTACCAATGCTGGAGCAGGCTGGATGATCCGCCAGCCAGACTTCACCTCTGCGGCCCTTGCCAGCCGCCTGAATGATCTTTTCACCGCGCCGGATGAACTGGCACAGGCAGCCCAAGCCGCTGCCACGCTTGCCCGCCCGGATGCTGCCCTCCGCCTGGCCGATATAGTAGAAGAATGCTTCACTCCTTCCCCTGCACCCGCCCATCCGACGACCTCCAGCGAGACGGAGACACGCGCATGAGAGCCCTCCCCCTTTCCATCGGAACCATCCATTTTGTCGGCATTGGCGGCATTGGCATGTCCGGCATTGCGGAGGTGCTGTGCCTGTTGGGGTATTCTGTGCAGGGTTCGGATATTGCAGAAAACGCTAACGTTAAGCGCCTGCGGGCTGCGGGTATTCCTGTAACCATTGGTCATAAAGCCGAAAATCTGGGTGATGCACAGGTGGTGGTTATTTCCACCGCTGTTAAGCGTGATAACCCGGAAGTTGTTGCCGCACGCGCCAAGCTGATTCCGGTTGTACGCCGGGCAGAAATGCTGGCTGAACTCATGCGCCTGCGCTGGTCTGTTGCTGTGGGTGGCACACATGGCAAAACCACCACCACCAGCCTTGTGGCTGCCGTGCTGGAAGCCGCCAAGCTGGACCCAACAGTTATTAACGGTGGTATTATTGAAGCCTACGGCACCAATACCCGCATGGGGAAAGGTGACTGGATGGTAGTTGAGGCAGATGAGAGCGATGGCTCCTTCCTGCGCCTGCCTTCCGTTATTTCGGTTGTTACCAATATGGACCCGGAACATCTGGACCATTGGGGCTCCCCCGAAGCAATGGAAGCAGCTTACGACCAGTTTGTTTCCAACGTGCCATTTTACGGGTTTGCCGTGCTGTGCATTGATCACCCAGCCGTGCAGCAGATGATCCCGCGCCTGTCTGACCACCGGATTGTCACCTATGGGTTCTCTCCCCAAGCCGATGTGCGCGCAGAAAAACTGATTACTGACAAACTGGGCGCCACGTTCGAAGTCACGCTAACAGATCGCGTAAGCCGCCACACCCGCAAGGCTGGCCCCTTCCGTCTGCCTATGCTGGGTTCTCACAATGTGCAGAACGCTCTGGCCGCCATTGCCGTAGCAACGGAAATGGACATCAGTGATGACGTCATCCGTTCAGGCCTTGCCAGCTTCCGTGGCGTAAAACGCCGCTTTACCCGCACGGGGGAAGCCGGTGGCATTACGGTAATTGATGATTACGGCCATCACCCTGTTGAAATTGCCGCTGTACTGAAAGCTGCCCGGCAAGCCGGTGCCAACCATGTTATTGCCGTTATGCAGCCGCATCGCTATTCGCGCCTGAAAATCCTGTTCTCAGATTTCTGCGCCTGCATGAATGATGCAGATACCGTGATTGTGTCGGATGTGTACGCTGCGGGTGAAGACCCATTGCCCGATGCCAGCCGCGACAAGCTGATTGAAGGCCTGCGTGAACGTGGGCATCGTTCGGTGGTGCCATTGTCCAGCCCAGACCATTTGGCCGAAATGATCAACGCCATCGCCAAACCGGGGGATTATGTTGTGTGCCTTGGCGCAGGCACCATTACCAACTGGGCGCAGGCTCTCCCTGCCCAGCTTGCTGCCTTGCAGGCAGAAGACAAGGGTGGCAACGCGGCATGAACAATCCGGCCTCCATGCAGGATATGGTCAAGCATGCCTTTGCCAATATGCGCGGAAGGCTAACACCACAGGCACCTTTGGGCCCACGCACGTGGTTTCGGGTTGGTGGGGCGGCAGAATGGCTGTTTCAGCCTGCTGATGCCGAGGATCTGGCTGGTGTTTTGCAACGCCTTTCCCCGGAACTGCCCATAACCGCTTTGGGGGCTTGCTCTAACGTCATCATCCGTGATGGTGGGTTGGAAGGCGTTGTGGTGCGTATGGCGCGTGGGTTTGCTGATATTAAAGTAGAAGCCGATGGCATTATAGCTGGTAGCGCCTGCCTGGATGCCACCGTGGCCGAACATGCCGCACAGGCCGGGCTTGCCGGGTTGGAATTTCTGGCTGGCATTCCCGGTTCCATTGGGGGTGCTGTGCGGATGAATGCAGGCGCTTATGGGTCAGACATCGCCAATGTTCTGGATTGGGCCGAAATTATTACGCGGGATGGCAGCCTGATCCGGTTGGATAATGCTGCCCTGCGCTTTGGCTACCGTCGTTCTGGCCTGCCGGAAGGAGCATTTGTTATTCGTGCACGTTTGCGGGGCACACCTGCAAATGCGCAAGATGTTGCCAACCGTATTGCAGAAGTACGCGCTGCGCGTGAGCTTTCTCAGCCTGTGCGGGCACGCACCGGGGGCTCCACCTTCCGCAATCCAGATGCAGAAACATCTGCTCGTAAAGCTTGGGAACTGATTGACGCCGCAGGGTGCCGTGGGCTGCGCCACGGAGATGCGCAGGTAAGTGAAAAACACTGCAATTTCCTCATCAATCTGGGCAATGCCACAGCAACCGATCTGGAAGAATTGGGAGAAGACGTGCGCACACGTGTTGCCCAGAATTCTGGCGTTTCCCTGCACTGGGAAATCAAGCGGCTAGGTAAAACGGAGGCCTCCCCCAAATGAGTGCACCAAAACGCGTTACTGTGCTGATGGGCGGAATGTCTTCCGAGCGCGTAGTCAGCCTTTCCTCCGGGCAAGGTGTGGCTGAAGCGCTGCGCAGCAAAGGGTATGATGTTTGCACGTTGGATGCCCAAGCAGATCTGGCAGCACTGGTTGAAACGCTGAACACACAAAAGCCGGATGTGGTGTTTAACGCCCTACATGGTCGTTTTGGTGAGGATGGCTGTATTCAGGGTATTCTGGACTGGATGGGCATTCCATACACCCATTCGGGTATTCGGGCCTCGGCCACTGCCATGGATAAAGCTGCTGCCCGTGCTATTTTCCAAACTGCCGGATTACCTGTAGCTGAAGGCATGGTGGTAGATATTGTCACCCTTGCCGATGCAGATCCCCTACCCACACCATATGTTGTGAAACCACTCAATGAAGGCTCGTCCGTTGGGGTTTCCATTGTGCGTACGGGTTCCAACACACGGGCTGATATTGTTAAAAACTGGACTTTTGGCCCACAAGCACTGGTAGAAGCCTTTATTCCGGGCCGCGAAATTACCGTAGGGGTTATGGGGGATCGTGCTCTCACCATTACGGATATTACCCCTACCGGCACGGGGCATGATTTTTACGACTATGATTCCAAATATCAGGTTGGCGGCTCTGCCCACGTTCTGCCTGCACAAATTGATGCTTCTAGCGCCAAACTTGCGCTGGAAGTTGCTGTAAAGGCTCATCAGGCTTTGGGGTGCTCTGGCGCATCGCGCTCTGATTTCCGGTTGGATGATACCAATCCGAAGCAGCCACACCTCATTCTGCTGGAGGTCAATACGCAACCGGGCATGACGGCAACTTCCCTGTTGCCCGAACAAGCCGCCTATTGTGGCATCAGCTACCCGGAACTTTGCGCATGGCTGGTTGAACAGGCTACCTGCCGACAATGAGGGTACCCCCATCTCCTGCTGACAGGCCCTCTCGCATCGGGCTTTTTCTCAGGCGGCAAAAACGCTTGCTGCGGCCTATCGCCGGGCTGCTGTTTCTGGCTGTTCTGGGTGGTGCTGGATATATCAGCCTAAAAATTCCTGCTGTGCAGGAACAGCTCGCCCCTTTGCGCGATAAGCTGCTGGGTACCTCTGCCCTGCGTGTTACCAGCATTCATATTGATGGTGCGCAGCTCACCAGTGAGCAAAGCATTCGGGATGCATTGGGTGTGGAAGTTGGAGACCCCGTGCTGGACTTTAGTGTTTCCGCTGCACGGGAAAAACTGGATACCCTGCCTTTTGTTGATCACGTTACCATAGAACGCCATCTCTCTGGCGAAATTGACGTGCATATTACCGAACGCCTGCCCTATGCTGTATGGCAGCATCAAGGGCATTTTGAACTGATAGACAAGCAAGGCAACCGTGTACCAGACCAAGGCATGACAGGTAAGGATGCAGAAGCCTTTACCAAATTGCCTTTGGTTGTGGGGGATGGCGCAAATACATCCGCTGCCGGCCTGATTGATATTATGGCACAAGAACCAGACGTTAAAGCCCGTGTTACGGCTGCTGTACGTGTCAGTGACAGGCGCTGGAATCTTACACTGCGTGATGGCGCAACCGTGCTTTTGCCAGAAGGCGAGGAAGCACCGGCCATTCACAGGCTGGCAAAAATCAACGCTACAACACGGCTGTTGGATCGGCCCGTGCTGCTGATAGATATGCGCCTGCCAGACCGGTTGACCATTAAGGAAAAACCACCTGCATCTCCACCACCATCGGATGCAGGAAATAACACGCAAGATACTCCTGCACCGCACAAGGCAGATGCTCCTAAACCGGTCTCGCATCCTGTGCACCCTGCGGCTAAAGAAGCAAAAAAAGATAACCCGGAGGAAAACCCAGATGAGTGACCCCACGCGTTCACCCGCTTCCTCTGGATTTAGTCTTTCTGATCGGCTGCATAAAAAGCGCACGACAGCGGCAACTGGATCTTCCCTGCTGATGAGTGGCGGGGAAAGCTCTCTCCCCTTGCCGCCTAGTGAGAAAAACAAACGGCCACATACATGGCGCAATGGTTACACCGCTGTTCTGGATATTGGTTCCACCAAAATCACCTGCCTGATTGGCAAAGGTGAGCCCAACGGCAATTTACGCGTGGTTGGCTATGGCTGGCGGCGTTCTGCCGGTGTGCGTAATGGGGCCATTACAGAGTTGCAGGAAGCAGAAGCTGCCATTCGGGCCACCGTTGGGCAGGCCGAAACCATGGCAGAGCGCCCGATTGATAAGGTGGTGGTTAATCTTTCCTGCGGGCATCCGGCCAGCCGTCTGTTTAACGTGCGCTGGCCTATTGGCGGCCGGGTTGTTACGGAAGCAGATATTCGGCGCGTAGTAACGGAAGGCCGTATTCAGGCCACCGTTCAGGGGCGTGAAGTTATTCATACCCTTCCCATAGATTTTACCGTGGATGATACGGAAGGCGTTTCAGACCCACGGGGCCATCTGTGCGAAACGCTCAAAGCTCGCCTGCATATTATAGATGCGGCCACCACAGCACTGATGAATCTGGAAACTGTGCTGAGCCGTGCAGAACTGAAAATGGAAGCCTTGGTTTCCTCTCCTCTCGCTTCTGGCCTTTCCGTGCTGGATGCAGATGAGCGAGACCTCGGCACCACCGTAGTGGATATGGGGGGTGGCACCACATCTCTGGCAGTGTTTGGTGAAGGGCAAATTCTGCATACGGCTCAGATTGGTGTGGGTGGCCTGCATGTTACGCGTGATATTGCGCGCGGGCTCAGCACTTCCTTGGAGAATGCCGAACGCCTGAAAACCTTTTACGGCAGTGCAGATCTGGCATCAGATGTTGAAGATGAAGTTCTTACCGTTGAACTTTTGGGCAATGATGTCCCGCATTTTGAGCAGGTTTCACGCGCACAGCTCGGCCATATTATCCGCCCGCGCGTAGAAGAAACATTGGAACTGGTGCGTGAAAAACTGGATGGAGCAGGCCTTGGCACTGCGGCCAGTGGGCGCATTGTGTTAACTGGCGGCGCATCCTTGCTAGATGGCATTCGCCCAATGGCAGAACGCATACTTGGCATGCCGGTCAGTTCTGGACGCCCTTCTGGGGCAGGGTTTACGCGCTCCGTTCGCCTTGGGCGGCCTAAGCATATTATTGGTCTGCCCGAAAATACTGCCGCTGCTGCGGGCTTTGCAACAGCCGCTGGGTTGCTGTTCTGGGCCGCCAGCGCAGAACGTCCTTTTGGAGACGTGGAGTTTCGGGAAGCAGCCCCTTCCGGTTTTTTACAAAAACTCGTCGCTTTTATTCGAGAGAGGGTTTGATTTAGCTTACAAATTCTTGGTAATCTGAACGTAATCTTATTTCTCTAAGCATATACCGGTAAGCTGCAGCCGTTCGGGAGACACACATGACACTCAACCTGACCGTTCCACCCCAAACACATGCTGATTTTTCCCCAAAAATCACAGTCATTGGTGTTGGCGGTGGGGGAACGAACGCAGTTGACAACATGATTGCGTCCAACCTGCAGGGTGTTGATTTTGTTGTTGCCAACACCGATGCCCAAAGTCTGGAAAAAAGTCTGGCAGATAGCCGAATCCAGCTTGGCCCACATCTGACCCACGGTTTGGGTGCCGGTGCAAAGCCAGAAGTAGGCCGGGCTGCGGCAGAAGAAGCTGCAGATGAAATTGCACGGTATCTGGATGGCGCTCACATGGTTTTTATCACCACCGGCATGGGTGGTGGCACGGGCACAGGCGCAGCCCCCGTTATTGCCCGCATGGCGCGTGAACGGAACATTCTGACCATCGGTGTTGTCAGTAAGCCTTTTGCTTATGAAGGCAAGCGCCGTGGACGTGTTGCGGATGAAGGTATCAAGGAACTTCAGCAGTATGTTGATACGCTGATTGTTATCCCCAACCAGAACCTTTTCCGTATTGCCAACGAACGTACGACCCTGCGTGAAGCCTATCAACTGGCTGATCAGGTGCTCAACATGGGCGTGCGCGGCGTAACCGATCTGATGATGGATCGTGGTTACGTTAATCTGGATTTTGCCGATATCCGCAGCGTTATGGCTGAAATGGGCAAAGCCATGATGGGCACAGGTGAAGGTGAAGGTGAAAACCGCGCCGTAGAAGCAGCAGAAGCCGCTATTTCCAACCCGCTGCTGGAAGATACCTGCATGTCCACCGCCAAGGGCCTGCTGGTGAACGTGACCGGTGGCGAAGACATGACCTTCTTTGAAGCAGAAGAAGCCTTTAACCGTGTCTGCCGTGAAGTGCCTGAAGATGCGAACATGATCTTCGGGACTGTTATTGATGAAAAAATGAGCGGCCGTATCCGGGTATCCGTGGTTGCCACTGGCATTGATATGCCTTCCGATTCGACGGATCGTCCGCATTTGGTGGCGGTTGAGGGTGAAGCTCCGGCAGAACAGCCGCAGGCTGCTGTTGGTGGTGGCGCGCCCGCGCCTACTGCTACTGCTGCGCCCGTTCCACCCACAACCACGCAGGCTACGCCTTCTACACAGGCCACAGCGGCACCGCAGCATGCGCAGGTTTTTCAGCCTGCTGGCGCCAATAATGTTTCTGCTCCGCCAGCACATACAGTTCCGGTACAGGCTGCGCCGGCAGCAGCCACCAACCACCAGCCCCAACAGCTACGCCCGGCGGTATCTCCCCGCGCTGGTCTGTTTACTGAAACGCCGCGCCAACCCGCAGCGGCCCCTCAGCAGCAGGAAGCCCCAGCACATCGCAGCCTTTTTGGCCGCGTAACTGGTGCGTTCCGCCGCAACGGAGCCGATGCTTCCCGGCAGGAACCCAACGCTCAGCCGCGCCCCACCATCAGCCAAGCCGATCAGGGATCTGGCCTGCGTTCTGGTGAAGGAGATTCCGGGCTGGAAATTCCTACCTTCCTGCGCCGTTAATTTTTTATACTTTACTCTATAAATGCGTCGCCTTTCATAAGGCGGCGCATTTTTTATGTAATAGATGGCAATAATCGTTGACTGGCTTCTCCCAGAAACAAGCTTTAGCGTTGTCATAACTTTCTATCTACGCAAGCATAGGATGCCCAGATAATGGACGGTCTGCTAAGGGAGCCTCTCCTGTATTCCGATATTGTAGAAAGCCCAGCATCTTTTATGCCATCTATAAGGAAAACCCCGTCTGCTTTGCAGCATACGCTTCGCCATGCCATTTCGTGCACTGGCACGGGGCTACATACGGGGCAATCCATTCGCATGAGCTTGCATCCTACCTGTGCCGGACATGGCATTGTGTTCCAGCGTACAGATCTGCCCAATGCGGCCCCCATTGCGGCCCGTTACGATAACGTGCTGGAAACACGCCTAAGCACCGTTTTGGGTGAAGCCCAACGCCCAGAAAACCGGGTGGCCACGGTTGAACATCTTATGGCAGCCTTGAATGGCTGCGGCATAGATAACGTGCTTGTTTTGATTGACGGCCCGGAAACTCCGGTTTTTGATGGGTCTGCCGCCGATTTTGTGTTCCTGCTGGATTGTGCCGGGCGGAAGGCGCAGGATGCCCCCCGCCGTTTTATTGAAGTTTCCAAGCCCATTCGGATTTGCCATAAGGATTCATGGGCAGAGCTTCACCCCATAGCAGGCCACCACCTTCATCTTTCCCTGAGCATTGATTTTCCGGCAAAAGCCATTGGCCAGCAAAGCTATAGCGCCGAACTTACGCCGTGGTCTTTCCGCCATGAACTGGCAGATAGCCGCACTTTTACCCTTAAAGCGGAAATTGAAGCCCTGCATCGCGCCGGGCTGGCACGTGGTGGCTCGCTCGACAATGCCATCGTGGTGGATGATGACCATATTCTCAATCCATCTGGCCTGCGCAAGCCGGACGAATTCATTCGACATAAAGTAATGGATGCGGTGGGGGATCTCTACCTTGCCGGTGGCGTATTGTTGGGTGAATTCCGGGGCCACAGGTCTGGCCATGCCTTGAACAACCAGGTTCTGCGCGCCCTTTTTGCGGACCAGAATGCGTGGCGTGATATCACGACATCCCTACCCGCTGCGTCCGCCGCCTGATGCCTTTTTGGCGCAATAACGAATCAATAGCTGTTTCATTGCTTTTCTTGCGCAGTGGGCATGCTATAAGATGCCGTCTCTAAATGAAGAGCCGGTATGTCTGACATTTGTATCAAACCACAGTTACTTCGCCACGTCCTGCCCCGCGTGCTTTCAGTTGCCCTGCTGACGAGCCTGGCAGGCTGTGGCTTGTTTAATGAAAACAAGAAGCTGCCGCCGGCTCCCAAAATTGCTGCGCCTGAAACCCTTTACAATAACGGCATTGATGCCCTGCGCACTCGGCGCTATGCCCTTGCGGCTTCAGAGTTTGAAACGCTTCAGCAGAATTACCCCTATTCTGGTTACATCGCGAATGCCCAGCTTATGGAGGGCTACGCGTATTACCTGAAAGGGAAATACCCCGAAGCCGTGCAGCAGCTTAACCGCTTTATTAGCCTACACCCCACCAGTTCAGATTCCGCCTACGCCTATTATTTGCGCGCACTGTGCTTTTACGAGCAGATTGCAGATGTCCAGCGCGATCAACAAGGCACAGCAGAATCTATGGATGCGCTGGAAGAAGTGATCACACGCTTTCCGCAGTCCAAATACGCGCGTGATGCGCAGCTGAAAATTGACCTTTGCCGAGACCATCTGGCCGGTAAGGAAATGCTGGTTGGCCGCTATTATCAGCGTGAAAAGAACTACGAAGGCGCGATCAACCGCTACCAACGTGTGGTGCAGGATTTCCAGACCACCAACCATGTGCCCGAAGCATTGGAACGCATGGTGGAAGTGTATCTGGATCTGGGATTAACGGATCAGGCGCGTAAATCTGCCATTGTGCTGGGTTACAATTACCCCGGCAGCAAATGGTATCGCTATGCCTATGATAATCTGCACCGCTATCATTTGCTAACGGATAAGTTCCCTATTCCCGGTAAGATTGTTTCTGCATCTGACATGCCCAAAGATGCCGAGCCCGGAACAGCTGGTGCCAAAAAAGGCACAGCTATGGAACCAGATGCTCTGGCAACAGATACGCGTAATGAAAACACACAGCCGCAGGCCATGCCTATTAAGGCAGCACCTGTTACACCTGTAAAAGCAGAACCTACCGCTCCGGCTGCCCCTGCAAGCTCACCTGCAAAATAAAGAACACATAGAGAACATTTTTTCTGGCGGCTCGCGCCTGAAATGAGTATTGTGCGTTTGCCGCCCCACGCGGGCGGGGCAAGCAGGAAGCTATTGGCTTTTGTGTTTTGCCGTCTTTCCTGTCCTTTGGGCGCAAGCCCGGAAAACCGGATGCCATTATGCTAACAAGCCTTTCCATCAGGGATGTTGTTCTGATTGAAACGCTCGATCTCTCACTCCACGCAGGTTTTACTGCACTTACAGGGGAAACCGGAGCGGGCAAATCCATTCTGCTAGATAGTTTGGGCCTTGCCATGGGTGATCGCGCAAGTGCTGGCCTAGTACGTGCCGGTGCGCCAGAAGCACGCGTAACTGCCAGTTTTGATGTTTCTGCTTCACACGAGGCATTCGGCATTCTGCAAGAGCAGGACATTCCCGCAGAATTACAGGAGCCCTTGGTCCTCCGCCGAGTCATCTCCAAGGAAGGCCGCTCCCGCGCATGGATCAACGATCAGCCTGTTGGTATCACGCTTTTGCGGCGCGTGGCCGCAACCCTTATTGAAATTCAAGGCCAGCACGAGCAAATGGGGCTGGCCGATTCCAGCACACATCGCGGTTTGCTTGATGCTTATGGTGTCAAACCTTCTCTATTAAGTGGTACTGCTGGTGCGTTTGATCGTTGGCAAACCCTGCGCTCAGAACTTGCCAATGCACATCGCGCATTAGAAGAAGCCGCGCGGGAAGAGGAATGGCTGCGCCATACGGTTGATGAACTCACAGCCCTCGCCCCGCAACCGGGTGAGGAAGAGGAATTGGCCCAACAGCGCCATGCGCTTCAACAAGCCGAACGACGTGGAGAAGCTGTAGCCGCAGCCCTTTCCGAACTTACCCCCAGAGACAGACGCTCCCCCGGCCCAGCCGCCGCCTTGCGTGGCGCAACCCGCGCCCTGCTGCGCCTTGTGCCAACAAATGCATCCGCTACCCCACCAACATCGGCAGAAGCCGAACCGTTGGAAGCCCGCACAACAGAAGCCCTCACGGCGCTGGAAAATGCCGAAAACGCTTTGGCAGAAGCCGAAAACCTGCTCTCCCGCTTAGCTGCGGACACAGAAGCCAACCCGCGCCTGTTGGAAGATACAGAAGAGCGCCTGTTTGCCCTACGCACCGTGGCACGCAAACATTCCATTCCCGTAGATGATCTGGCAGAGTTGCTTGCTCGCCTTTCTAGCCGCCTGACAGCACTGGAAAACGGCACGGCGGCGCTGGAATCTCTTAAAATTGCAACCGAAGAAGCGCGGCTGACGTATATTCAAAAAGCCGAAGCCCTGCACGAAGCCCGCACCAAAGCTGCCCGCAAGATGGAGCAGGCTGTTACCGCGGAATTAAAGCCTATCAAACTGGAAAAAGCCCGCTTTCTGGTGGATATCAAGCCACTTCCTACTGAACAGTGGAGCCGGCAGGGTATGGAACAGGTGATCTTTCTGATCGCGGCCAACCCCGGCCAACCAGCAGGGCCTTTGGCTAAAGTTGCTTCTGGTGGTGAACTTTCCCGCCTTATGTTGGCGCTTAAACTGGTTCTGGCCGGTCAATCAGGTATTGGCACGCTGATTTTTGATGAAATTGACGCGGGCGTTGGGGGGGCCACAGCCGCCGCCATTGGTGAACGCCTGCATCGGCTTGCGCAAAATGTGCAGGTTCTGGCTGTTACCCATAGCCCTCAAGTGGCGGCCAGCGCAGATGCACATTTGCGTATTGGCAAACTTACCCGCAACGGCCAAACCGTAACACACGCCACCCCACTTACAGATACAGAGCGTAACGAGGAAATTGCGCGTATGTTGGCAGGTGATACAGTAACCGATGCCGCCCGCGCCGCTGCCGCCAGCCTACTTGGACATGACAATAATGCCTGAACCCGCCCTTCTTCCCGCTACAATGACACCCCAACAAGCACGGGAAGAACTGGAACGCCTTGCCGCCGAAATTGCCCACCATAACGCGGCCTATTATCGGAACGATGCGCCAGAAATCAGTGATGCAGAATATGATGCCCTGCGCAGGCGGTATGATGCCATTGTGGCCCAGCACCCACAGGCCGAACCAGAAAACAGCGCAGCCCAAGCCGTAGGGGCCGCACCCGATACAGCTTTTGGCAAGCACATCCACCTTGTGCCCATGCTCTCGCTGGACAACGTGTTTGACAGAGAAGATTTTGAAGGCTTTATCAGCCGCGCCACACGCTTTTTAGGCCTGGATCAGGAAGCAACAGAACAACTGATTTTTGTAGGGGAGCCCAAAATTGATGGCCTTTCTATCAGCCTAACCTACGAAAAAGGCCGTTTTGTACGTGGCACCACCCGCGGAGATGGCACAGAAGGCGAAGACGTTACCGCCAATTTGCGCACGCTTAAGGATTTGCCGTTACGCCTTTCTGGCTCCTACCCCGATCTCATCGAAATTCGTGGTGAGGTTTTTCTTTCCAAAAAGCACTTTCTGGAACTCAACGCAGCGCAAGAAGCTGCAAACAAACGGCTGTTTGCCAACCCGCGTAATGCAGCAGCGGGTTCATTACGGCAGCTAGATTCCAAAATTACGGCACAACGCCCGCTATCCTTATTCGCTTATGCGCTTGGTTTCTGCTCAGAAAAAATCAGCCGCAGCCATTGGGCTTATCTGGAGCAACTCAAAGCGTGGGGTTTTCCGGTTAACCCGCTTTCTCGCCAGATCAAAGGCGTAGAAGATGCCGAAGTCTTTTTTGCGGAAGTCAGCCAGAATCGGGCTGAACTTGCCTACGATATTGATGGCGTTGTTTACAAAATTGATGATCTGGCCCTGCAAGAACGCTTAGGTTTTGCAGGCCGGGCCCCACGCTGGGCCATTGCGTGGAAGTTTCCGGCAGAACAGGCAGTAACCCGCCTGAAAGAAATAGAAATTCAGGTTGGCCGCACAGGTGCGCTTACCCCTGTTGCACATCTGGAGCCGGTAAATGTTGGTGGTGTGCTGGTTATGCGCGCAACCCTGCATAATGAAGACGAAATTGCCCGCAAGGATGTCCGCCCCGGTGATATGGTTTTTATCCAGCGGGCGGGGGATGTTATTCCTCAAGTGTTGGGCGTTGCCCCTTCTACAGATGGCACGCCCCGGCAGGCCCCTTATCTCTTCCCCGATCATTGCCCTGCTTGCGGTGCGGCGGCTGTGCGGCCAGAAGGCGAAGCTGTGCGCCGTTGCACAGGTGGGCTCACCTGCCCCGCGCAGGTTGTGGAGCGGCTTATCCACTTTGTTTCCCGCCAAGCGTTTGACATTGAAGGCTTGGGAGACCGCAGTATTCGTGAATTCCACGATATCGGCCTGATTTTAACACCCTGTGATATTTTCCGCCTGCATGAACACGCCGCAGACATAGAAAAGCGCGATGGTTGGGGCGAGCAATCAGTTCAAAAGCTGTTGCAGGCCATAGAGAGCCGCCGCACCATTTCTCTTTCTCGTTTTATTTATGCGCTTGGCATCCGTCGGATTGGCGCCAGCAATGCCCGCCTGCTGGCACGCCACTATGGCACCTATGAAAACTGGTTCAACCAGATGCAGGCTGCCGCCATTATTGGATCTGACGCGCGGCTGGAACTGGGTTCCATTACCGGTATAGGCACGACCACAGCGGAAGATCTGGTGGCCTTTGTGGCAGAAGAACATAACCTGCAAACATTGGCGGATTTACGCGCAAATCTGACCATAACGGAAGAAACTGCGGCATCCGAAGGTGCCTTAGCTGGCAAAACCATTGTGTTTACCGGCACCCTACACACCATGACACGGCCAGAAGCCAAAGCAACGGCGGAACGCATGGGCGCCAAGGTTTCGGATTCTGTTTCCAAAAAAACAGATCTGGTTGTTCTGGGGGAAAAAGCTGGCTCAAAGGCCAAAAAGGCTGTGGAACTTGGCCTTCAGACCATGGATGAGGCAGAATGGAACGCTTTTTGCTCCGAGCAGGAATAGCGCAGCGCGCCACACGTTTTTTTGTATTCTGATACAAAAGAGAGATTGCCCGCCCAGCAAAACTGCGTCATGCTACTTTCCAACGAAGGGATGGATTACAAAGTCGTCCAAAACCAAGAATAAAAATAGCACGCAGGCCAGCCTATCGCCCCGTTATCTCCTTTTCCTCCCCTCGGTCGGGGCTTTTGGCTTTACTGTATGCAGGAATGAAGTGAACGGCACATGACCAAGTGGATCTACAGTTTCGGCGCAGGCCAGAGCGAAGGCAACGCCGGGATGCGCAATCTCCTCGGCGGTAAGGGAGCCAATCTGGCAGAAATGGCCAATATTGGCCTGCCCGTCCCCCCGGGGTTTACCATTACCACTGAAGTCTGCACGGCGTTCTACGAAAACGGACGGAAATACCCGGCTGAACTGGAATCCCAGCTTGAAGAAGCCATGGGTCTGGTTGAAAAAGCCATGGGTCTGCGCTTTGGCGATGCCAATGCCCCTTTGCTTGTTTCTGTCCGTTCTGGCGCACGTGTTTCCATGCCCGGCATGATGGATACAGTTCTCAACCTGGGGCTGAATGACAGCACCGTTGAAGGGCTTGTAAAGTCATCCGGCGATGCCCGGTTTGCATGGGATAGCTACCGCCGCTTCATTCAGATGTACGGCTCTGTTGTGCTGGGTGTTGCCCACCACCGCTTTGAAGATCTGCTTGAGCAGATCAAGCGCGCCATCGGCAAGGAAGATGATACATCTCTGAGCGCTGAGGAATGGCAGGAAGTCGTTAAAGGCTACAAACAGATTGTTCAGCAGGAAACCGGCACCGCCTTTCCTGAAAGCCCGAAAGAGCAGCTTTGGGGCGCCATTGGGGCCGTATTCGGCTCATGGATGAACCCACGCGCCAACACTTACCGCAAGCTGCATGATATTCCGGCAAGCTGGGGTACGGCTGTTAACGTGCAATCCATGGTGTTCGGCAACATGGGTGATGATTGCGCCACAGGCGTCTGCTTCACACGTGATCCTTCTACCGGTGAAAATATTTTCTACGGTGAATACCTGATCAACGCGCAGGGTGAAGACGTTGTGGCCGGTATCCGCACACCGCAGCCTATGGCTGCATCCCGTGCGGCTGAAGGCCAAGTGCCTATGGAAAAGGCCCTGCCCAACGCGTATCAGGAACTGCTAAAAGTGCGCGATCTGCTGGAACGCCACTATCGCGATATGCAGGATATTGAGTTCACGGTGCAGGCTAACAAACTGTACCTGCTCCAGACTCGTTCTGGCAAACGCACAGCCGCGGCCGCCCTGCGCATTGCCATTGATATGGCCAAGGAAAACCTGATCACGCAGGAAGAAGCCGTTAACCGCGTGCCTCCTGCATCTCTCGATCAGCTTCTGCACCCTGTGCTGGACCCCAAAGCAGAACGTCAGCTTCTGACACGCGGCCTTCCCGCTTCTCCGGGTGCGGCAACGGGCGTTATCGCGTTCTCTGCTGAGGATGTGGAAGACCGCGCTGCCAAGGGTGAAGATGTTATTCTGGTGCGTGTTGAAACCTCTCCGGAAGACGTGCACGGCATGCACGCTGCCCGCGGTGTGCTAACAACGCGCGGCGGCATGACATCCCACGCTGCTGTGGTGGCTCGTGGCATGGGCCGCGTGTGCGTGGCCGGTGCTGGCAGCATTGCTGTGGATTACAAAGCCCAGACCATGAAGGTAGATGGCCACACGCTTAAAGCTGGTGATTGGCTTACACTGGATGGTGGCACGGGTGCTGTTTACAAAGGCCGTGTTCCCACCATTCCGCCCACACTCTCTGGTGACTTTGCAACCCTTATGGGGTGGGCAGATTCCATCCGTCGCCTTGGTGTGCGCGCCAATGCTGAAACACCAGAAGATGCGGCAACAGCCCGTCGCTTTGGTGCAGAAGGTATTGGCCTGTGCCGGACTGAGCATATGTTCTTCGGCCCTGATCGTATTGGCCATGTGCGCCAGATGATTATGGCGGATGACAAAGCCACCCGCGCCAAAGCCATTAACGCGCTTCTGCCCTTCCAGCGGAGTGACTTTACAGAACTGTTCCGCATTATGGCGGGGCTACCTGTAACCATCCGCCTGCTTGATCCGCCACTGCACGAATTCCTGCCGCATGGTGAAGCAGAGCTGGAAGAAGTGGCCAAAGCGCTTGGGCAGGATGTTGAAACCCTGCGCGCCCGCCGGTCTGCGCTATCTGAAGCCAACCCAATGCTGGGCCATCGTGGTTGCCGTCTGGGTATTACATACCCAGAAATCTACGCCATGCAGGTGCGTGCCATTGCAGAAGCGGCCCTTGATATCGCCAAGGAAACAGGCAAGCCTGTTGCTCCGGAAATCATGATCCCGCTGATCGGTACCAAAGCAGAACTGGATCTGGTGCGTAAAACCTGTGAAACAGCCATTGCTGATGTTCTTTCTGAACGGAAGGCAGAGCTGTCTTACAAGATCGGCACCATGATCGAACTGCCACGTGCAGCCATTACGGCAGATCAGATTGCGCAGAGCGCAGACTTCTTCTCCTTCGGCACAAACGATCTGACACAGACCACCCTTGGCCTTTCCCGCGATGATGCTGGCTCCTTCCTGCCAGAATACGTGGAAAAAGGGCTGCTTCCGCAAGATCCGTTTGTCTCGATCGACCGCGAAGGCGTTGGCGCACTGGTGCGTATGGGTGTGGAAAAAGGCCGTGCCACCAAGCCCGACATCAAACTGGGCATCTGTGGTGAACACGGGGGCGATCCGCTTTCCATCTCCTTCTTTGAAGAAGTTGGGTTGGATTACGTCTCCTGCTCTCCCTTCCGCGTGCCCGTTGCCAGATTGGCCGCAGCACAGGCTGCACTGGCTGCCAAAAACAACAAGGCCGTAAAAGCCTGAACAAAAAGGTGGCCGCCTCTCACCGAGGCGGCCATTTTTGAATCTAGATCATGCAAAAAAAAATCACGCTCCACCTTGTCTCCGAAGCAACGGGCCAGACACTGGATTCCGTTGCCCGCGCCTGTATTGCGCAGTTTCCCAATACAGAAGTGCATCTGCGCCACTGGAACCTTATTCGCACGCAGCTTCAGCTCCGCCGGGTTTTGCGGCATATCGCGCTGGATCGTGGGCCAGTTATGTCTTCCCTGACAGACCCGACCTTGCAGGCTGATATGGAAGCAGGCTGTGCAAGCCTCCAGGTGCGGCTGTTAGATGTGCTAGATAACGCCCTGCACTTTCTTACGGAAGAAACGGGAGAAGAAGCTACGCTTCATCCGGGTGGCCAGTACATCATGGATGAAAACTATTATCAGCGCATTGAGGCCATGCATTATGTGCTGGCGCATGATGATGGGCAGGAAACCAAAGGTCTGAACGAAGCTGATGTTATTCTAGTTGGTGTCTCGCGCGTTTCTAAAACACCTACCTGCTTTTACTTGGCAAATCGGGGCCTAAAGGCAGCCAATGTTCCCTTGGTAATGGGCATTGAGCCACCGCAGGATCTGTTTACTACCAACAAACCCGTTATCGGGCTGACAATAGACCCAGAACGCCTTATTGAAATTCGCCGTAACCGTTTATCTCAAATGGTGCCATCCAAAGCCAAGATCGATCCAGTGGCAGATTATGCCTATATTGATCTGGAAAAAGTGCAGGAAGAACTACACTGGGCGCGCCGCTTGTGCCGCCGCCATAACTGGCCAGTTATTGATGTTACGCGCCGGTCTATTGAAGAAACATCCGCTGCTATTCTGGATCTGATTTCCGCCGGGTAAAAACACCTTCTTCTTCCTGCACGCATACAGAAAGAAGAAGGAAGCCCGTTCTAGTCAGCCATTTCTTCTGGGGTCAGGTGCTGGATGCGTATCGCCTGCCCTTGCGCATTATAATAAATAATGCTGCTTCCACGCCGCTGCGCATAACCATCTGGCTTGCCATCCTGTGTCCAGAACAACAACCGGTTGGCATCTGGTTGTTCCTGCACTTTATCGCCCTCTGGCTTATAGCGATATTTGCTAAAATCCTTGTGGGCACGGGGCAGCGGCGGCTTGGTTGCCAAATTGTGCATATCTGCCGGACGATGCGTTTCTGCATCGTCATCGTCGCCCAACCCGCCTTCTGCCATAGCAAAAGGCATATTCAGAATAGGTAAAGCAACTGCGCAAACACCTGCCAGAACCAAACACTTCTTACGCAACACAGGCACCATGCTGCTGCTTTCCTTTTTCTGCTCCACTGCTAGCAGATACATAATCTGCAAAGCCGCGAAATGCGATTGTTTCCATATATTGGAACAAAACGATCCTACACCCAACAGAGCAAGCCTGTTTTTCACCATCCTGTCATGCCATTTTACCAAAGAAACAACCTTAATAAGGCCATAACTGCGGCTTTCTCATCATACACTCATCAGAATACATATTTGCTGGGCTTTAGGCAGGCTGTATCATTAAGCGCATGACCGAAACGCTTCTCAGCCCCTTTACTCTGGAACGGGATATTAAAAAAAGCCGTTTTCTTGCCAATGCTACGCCCATAAACAGCATAGAAGAGGCCGAAGCTTTTATCAGCCGCATTGCAGCGGCGGGGCCAGATGCCACGCATCATTGCTGGGCGTGGCAATTTGGCCCACATTGCCGCTGCCATGATGCCGGAGAGCCATCGGGCACTGCTGGGCGGCCAATTTTACAGGTTGTTCTTGCACAAAAGCTTGATCGGGTTGCCATTGTGGTGTCGCGCTGGTTTGGCGGTATCAAGCTTGGGGCCGGTGGCCTTGTGCGCGCTTATGCTGGCACTGCGGCAGAATGTTTGCGAGAAGCCCCAAAAGAACCGCTGATAGACCGTATCAAACTGAGCTTTCATTGCCCGTTTTCATTGATCGGGCTGCTACAGTCTCGTTTACCAGAATGGGGGGTGGAGGCTGACACGCCAGAATTTGATGCTCTGGGTGCTCAATTTATTCTTACGCTGCCCACAGAATGGCAGGAAAACATCACTCAACGCATCACAGACCTGACGAATGGTCAGGCCCAGATACGCTTGGTAGAAGAAAATTAGCGCGGGATAACCCACCCGTTGCCGGTAGAATCCCCAACCTGCCCGGAACCAAACGGGCTGCTGCTCTGATAGGCAGAACCATATTTGGAAATATCGGAACCGGTTACCGAGTCACGATGCACCTTGGCCAGATGATCCGGGTCTGCGCCATGCTGAAAATCCATGGATGGTGCATCCTGATACCCAGGTGGCAGGTTACGATGCCCATGCACGGTCTTCTTTTCAGAAGACTGGCTCTGCTGGCCGTTAGAATCGAGGCTGCCAGAACCTTCAGAGAAGGAAACATTATCATCAGGCATCAGGGCTGGATCTGCATAAGCTGCAGAAATACCAGCCATAAGGCCAAATCCAACACATATGCCCGAAAGCACCGTTACAAACGGTTTACGCAGCTGCGCCATTGCGCGTTACCCCGCGAAAAAATGAAAATTTACCCTGCCCGAAAAACCGTTCCAGCCGGGTTGTGCTGGTGCTATATTGCACCAACATGGCAAAATGCCAAACCAAGCGGCCATATGCCCGCCATACATTAAAGGCAAGCGCACGCGTTTGGCATAAAGATGAAATTTGCCTATTGGCGCTGTTTTAGACATAAAGGCTTCCCCTTGGCATCCGTACGCGGGTGTAAGGTGCTTTATGTCTCTTTATTCAACCTCTGACCTGACCACCCTTAAACTGACAGGAACCGCGTTATGAGTGCAACGCTCACCCAGCCCAACCCGACGTCTGCGACCTGGATGCCGGATAGCTGGCGTTCGTTTCCCGTAAAGCAGATTCCCAGTTATCCGGATCAGGCCGCGCTTAAAACGGTTGAAGATCGGCTGAGTTCCTATCCGCCGCTGGTGTTTGCCGGGGAAGTACGCACCCTGCGCAACCATCTGGCACAGGCTGCTACCGGGCAGGCCTTTGTGCTGCAAGGCGGCGCATGCGCTGAAAGCTTTGGTGAATTCAAAGCCAACATCGTGCGTGATACCTTCCGCGTGTTGTTGCAGATGGCCGTGGTGCTGACATTTGGCGCCAAAGTGCCAGTTGTTAAAATTGGCCGTATGGCTGGCCAGTTCGCCAAACCGCGTTCTTCCGATACGGAAACCGTAAACGGTGTTACCTTGCCGTCTTACCGCGGTGATATCATCAACGGTTCGGATTTCACGCCGGAATCCCGTATTCCAGACCCTGTTCGTATGGAAACCGGATACTTCCAGTCCACCGGTATCCAGAACCTTCTGCGCGCGTTCTCTCACGGTGGGTATGCCAACCTGCATCAGGTGCATCGCTGGAATCTTGGCTTTGTTGAGCGTTCTCCGCTTTCCAACCGTTACCGCGTTATGGCGGAACGTATTGGCGAAACGCTGGCGTTCATGCAGGCATGCGGGCTGAACGCAGCATCTGCCCCGCAGATTGATGAAACAGAGTTCTACACCTCTCACGAAGCGTTGCTGCTACCTTATGAGCAGGCTCTGACACGCATCGACTCGACATCTGGTGAATGGTACGACTGCTCCGCCCACTTTGTATGGATTGGGGACCGCACCCGCCAGCCCGATGGCGCGCATGTTGAGTTCCTGCGTGGTGTGCGTAACCCTATCGGCATTAAGGTCGGCCCCACTACCAGCGTGGAAGACATTAAAAAGCTGACAGAAATCCTGAACCCGAAAAACGAAGCCGGGCGTATTACGCTTATCTCTCGTATGGGTGCAGATAAGATTACAGAAAAACTGCCCCCGCTTATGCGGGCCGTAAAAGCTACTGGGCAGACTGTAACGTGGCTGACAGACCCCATGCACGGCAACACCACCTCTACACAGCAGAAGATCAAAACACGCTCCTTCGATTCCATCGTGAAGGAAGTGAAAGGGTTCTTTGCTGTGTGTGCGGCAGAAAACGTACCTGCTGGTGGTGTGCATCTGGAAATGACAGGCCAGAACGTAACCGAATGCGTAGGTGGCGCGCATTGCCTGACAGAAGAAGATCTGGGCAACCGTTACGAAACCTTCTGTGACCCGCGCCTGAATGCTGAACAGTCTTTGGAACTGGCCTTCCTGATTGCGGAAGAACTCAAAAGCGAACGCTAAGGCATACACGCTTTTATGAACTCAGCCTGAACGCTCAGGCTGATCACAGAACCGGGGGGTGGGGTTTACCTTGCCCCCCGTTGTTCCCATCATCCCTGCAGCCCCAATGGCAGAAAGAGCAGATCAGGATGACGCATTCCTTCTCCAAACCTTCGGCAGGCGTCTGTTCCGCCCGCACAGCAGCACCGCTTCCCGATGCGGAAATTCGCGCGCGTACAGATTCCTATTTTAATCGTACCCGCCAGATTGTCGGCCGTTTTGGAGATTGCGAGGTTACATACGCCTTCTTTATCCGTCGCCCGGTTATTTCTGCTCCGGGGCTGATGCTGGAATGGCTGAAAAACGTTATGGCCCAGCGCCAAGCCCCCTACTCTGTCGATGTGGTGCACCCAGAAGGTGAATGGGTGGGCGCGGGTGAGCCGTTGGTTTACGTAACAGGCTCCTTTACCCACCTGGCTGATTTGGAAACGCTGCTGTTACAAAAACTTGGTAGCCCCTGTGTTGCGGCACATCGCGCTTATCAGATGGCACTTTCCCTGCCGCATACCCGCTTTTTAGCCATGGATGCCCGCCATTGTGCTGGGTATGAAATGCAGGAGCTTATGGCCTATGCGGCTTCTGTCGGGGGGCGTGAAGCGCAGGAAAACGGGGCTATCGGATTTGTAGGCACAGCCAATGATGCCGTTGCACCCTTTTTTGGCGGCACGCATGGCGCAGGCACCATGCCACATGCTTTAATTGGATATGCAGGTTCCACCGTGCGTGCGGCTGAAATGTTCCACGCGGAATTTCCCCATACCGATCTGGTTGTTCTGGTTGATTACTTTGGGCAGGAAATTACGGACGCGCTGGCCGTTTGCAACCGCTTTCCCAAACTGGCGGCAGAAGGCAAGCTGGCTGTAAGGCTGGATACACATGGCGGCCGCTTTATGCAGGGGCTGAATCCGCAGGAATCTTATGCAGTCGTCAACCGCCATGCGCCTGAAGCACTACGCCGTTACCGTTCTGATAAAGAACTGCGCTACCTGATTGGCACAGGCGTTTCTGCCGCAGCTATCTGGAAAATGCGCGAGGAACTGGATCACGCAGGCTTCCCGCATGTTAAAATTATTGCGTCTTCTGGCTTCGGTGTTACCAAATGCGCCTGTATGGCAGACGCACACGCCCCCGTTGATGTTGTGGGCACTGGCTCCTTTATTCCTGAACTATGGAACGAAACCTACGCCACAGCCGATATTGTCTCCTACAACGGCGTTGAACGGGTAAAAATCGGGCGGGAATTCCTGCTTCCCTCCTTCCGCAAAACCACCAAAGGCGAACAGACATGACCGACAAAACCGATACCGAAGACAAAACATGGAAAGTTCGCATTCTGGATCTTTCTGGCGGTGCGGAAGATAACATTGTGGAAGATGTTGGTGTTTTTCATGATCTGGCACACGCCAATGCATTTGCCCGCGCCTATGTGCGCGACAGTATAGAACGCTGCCGCACCCCCGGCGCCAGCGCCAAGGATGTGCTCACAACGTGGTTCAGCTTTGGTGAAGATGCTGTGGTACTGGATGCAGGTGAAGATGGCTGGCATTCCGCCAATGAGCTGGATGATTTTACAGCCCACCGCGCAACACCCATGGAACGAGACTGGCGTATGCTGGACCCGCGCCGGCTGGTTGAAGATAATGAAGACCTGACAGACCTTTACGCAGCGCCGGACGATGCAGATAATGGTGGCCACCAGCACTAACACAGCATAACGCTGTGGCTGGCCTTTCCTGTTCATTCGCGCCATAAGCTTCTGTCATGAAACTCCGTTTTGCTCCTAGCCCTACCGGCCTCCTGCATGTTGGCAATGCCCGTCAGGCACTTGCCAATGCCCTTTACGCCCGCCGCCACGGTGGCCAATTCCAACTTCGTATTGATGATACGGATATCGGCCGCTCCCGCGAGGAGCTGGTGGAAGCTATCCAGAAAGATCTGCACTGGATGGGCATTCAGTGGGATGAAACCTTCCGGCAGACAGAACGGCTGGACCGCTACGCTGCGGCCATTGAAAAACTGAAGGCCTCTGGCCACCTTTACCCCTGCTTTGAAAGTGAGCAGGAACTGGCCGCCAAGCGCGAAACACAGATCCGCCAGCGCCGTGCTCCGGTTTATGATCGTGCCATGCTGAAAATGACCCCCCAGCAGCGCGCACAGGCTGAAGCAAACGGTAAAGTACCCTACTGGCGCTTCAAGCTTTCCAACACCACCGTACGCTGGCGCGATATGGTGATGGGTGATTGCCAGGTAAAGCTTCCTTCTGTTTCAGACCCCGTTCTGGTGCGCACAGATGGCACAGTGCTGTACACACTGGCCTCTGTTGTGGATGATCTGGAAACAGGCATTACCCACATTATTCGTGGGGAAGACCACGTAACCAACACCGGCGTGCAGATTGATATTGCCCAAGCCCTTGGGGCACATCCTGATCACTTCCGTTTTGCCCATCTGCCACTGCTGCTTGATGAAAACGGCGGCAAACTTTCCAAGCGGTTTGATGCGTGCTCTCTGCGCACATTCCGGCAGGATGGCATAGAAGCAACAGCCCTTATCTCCTACCTTGCTCGCCTGGGGTCTTCGGATGACCCGGTGTTGCTGCCGTTTGATGAGCAGGCCAAGATCTACGATATCTCCCATATCTCCCGCTCTGCCGCTCGGTTTGATACCCGCCAGTTGCTGGCCATGAACCACAAACTACT
Source organism: Acetobacter sp. AAB5 (assembly GCF_050106715.1). Classification (NCBI taxonomy): domain Bacteria; kingdom Pseudomonadati; phylum Pseudomonadota; class Alphaproteobacteria; order Acetobacterales; family Acetobacteraceae; genus Acetobacter; species Acetobacter sp. AAB5. The sequence continues at coordinate 110,898 of NZ_JBNIEW010000006.1, read as the reverse complement.
GGCCCAGACGCCTTATGCAGATGTGGCAGACAGATTGCCTAAAGGGTCCACAGAGGCATTCTGGCTGGCTATTCGCGGAAATATCGAACTGCTTTCAGAAGCACGCCTTTGGCATAATGTAACGGATGGAGACATCATTCCCCCCGTGCAGGAAGGAGAAGATGACTTCCTGAAAGAAGCCGCAAGCCTGCTACCTGCCGAACCGTGGGATGAAACCACATGGAAGGCATGGACAACCGCTGTGCGTGAAAAAACAGGCCGTTCTGGCAAAGCCCTGTTTCACCCCCTTCGTCTGGCCCTGACAGGTGAAGAACAAGGGCCGGAACTGCGTGATCTTCTACCATTAATTGGCCGCAATCGCGCCTTGGCGCGGCTGCTCCCTTCTGCATAAAGAATAACACGCATGCTCCCGCAATCAGCGCCTTTCCCACCTACCTTTATACCGGGCAAAAGGGACGCGCTGATTGTAGTGGATGTGCAGAACGATTTTCTGCCAGGCGGTGCCCTGCCTGTGCCTGAAGGCCACGCCATTGTGCCTGTTATCAACAAATTGGCACGTTTACCTTTTGGGTTGATCGTGACCTCGCAGGACTGGCACCCATCTGATCATGTTTCTTTCAACACCCACCATCAAAAGGGTCCGTGGCCACCGCATTGTGTAGCCCATACATATGGGGCAGATTTTCCCAAAGATTTACACCTACCTGAACATACCCTGCATGTGTTCAAAGGTGCGCAGGCCGATCAGGATAGCTACTCTGCTTTTGGGGCCAAAACAGAATCAGGCCTATTGCTGGATACAGTTTTAAAACAACATGCCATCATGCGTGTTTTTGTGTGTGGCTTGGCATTGGAATACTGCGTACAGGCCACAGCAATAGATGCACAAAAAGCCGGATATACAAGCGTGCTTCTAACAGATGCCACCAAAGGGTTAGAGGCTGATCCCGCCAGTGCTCTTACGGCCTGTCAGGCAAAAGGCATTTTGCTGTATTCTGGTTTACAATTACACACATCTTGCCCAACACGCTGATTCATACCCTACGCAAACCAGCCAGAGGTTTTTATGCGTAACAGTTTTTCTCGCCGTCGTTTTGGTCTTTGCTGTGCTGGTATGGGCATTTCTGCTCTGGCTGGACCACCCATTGTTGCACGTGCAACATCCATTCCCGAACTGATGGAACGCGAACCGCCCATGCTGGAAACCCTTAAATGGGCGCCGCATGTGCATAAGGCCATTCAGAACGTTATCAACGCCAACGGGCAATATTCTTCCATCTATAACCCGCAACGTCGGCCTTATGTGGTGGTGGACTGGAACAACACAACCATTGTGGGCGATGTGCAGGAAACGCTGTTCCTCTACATGCTGGAACACTTCAGCTTTCTGATGCGTGCAGATGAATTCCGGCACCTTATCCACGTGCATGCGTTTGCGCACCCCTTGCCCGCACCCTTTTTTAATATGGCTGGGCAACCCGTTTCCTTCCCGGTGTTGGTGGATGATCTGATAGAGGATTATCGTGCGCTGGCGGCCCGTTACGGGCATATGCCGCATCCGCTCCCACGTGATGTGCTGGCAAAAGATATTACTCTGCAAGCTTTTCGGGCCAGAATGGCCTTTTGCCAGCAGGCCGTTGCCACACTGCACGGGCCAGAAGCCGCACAACGCTGGATGATACGGCTAGTGGCTGGGCAAACGGCAGCAGATGTTATTGCCCTAAGCCGCGCGGCAAATGAATGGTGCCTTGGGGCCTCCATTACCACACAAACGTGGGAATGCCCGACAGAACGCCCCGGCAAAGCTGGCCCTGTATCTGCCAAGGTTGTGCAGGCCCTACGGCTTACGCCAGAAATGGCCAACCTGTTCCAGATATTGCAAGAACACGGCATAGACCCGGTTATCTGCACCTCCGGCATGGAGGATATTACTGCATTGTTCGCGACATCGGCAGAATATGGATACAACCTGCCGCGTGAGCATGTTTTTGGTGCACGTTTGGCTGAGCGCAAAAAAATCCTGCTTTCTACCGAGGCTACTCATTACCCCTTCCCCGCAGATGCTGGCAAAACAGCCATTATTCACAAATATTTTGTCGCAAAACGGCAGATGCCCCCGTTAATGATTTTTGCGGGGGAAGACTGCTCCGCCCATATGCTGGACGCTTTTCCTGATACCAAGCTGTGTTGCCTGATTAACCGCAAACAATCTGCCCCTATGCAGAAATTTCTACAAAAGGCTGCACAATCTGCATCAGACACCACGCCCCGCCAGTTTTACCTGCAAGGACGTGATGAAAACACAGGAGAATGGTTGCCAGAAGAAGGCAGTATTCTACTTGGTGAAACCAATCCTTCTTTACCCACCTGATGTTATCAGGATTTGGGCTTCCACCGGTTTAGCAACAAAGAATTGCTGACAACTGAAACAGAACTCATGGCCATAGCAGCCCCTGCCAGCACTGGGTCCAACTTACCAAGTGCGGCGAGTGGCAAACCAAGAATGTTGTAGATAAAGGCAAAAAACAGGTTCTGCCATATTTTGGAAACCGTGGCGCGAGAGAAGGAAAGCGCATCCACCAAGGCCATCAGGTTGCTGCGCATCAGCACAACATCAGCCGTTTCCAGCGCAATATCTGCTCCAGCCCCTATGGCAAACCCAACATCGGCTGAGGCAAGGGCTGGGGCATCATTTATACCATCGCCCACCATGCCAACGCACTTACCCTGCTCTTTCAACTTACGAATTTCAGCTGCTTTGCCATCTGGTAGCACACCGGCAATAACTGTTTTTATACCCACCTGCTGGGCCACAGCCTGCGCAACACGGGCGTTATCCCCCGTTAGCATAACCACATCCAGCCCCTGCTGCTGCAAGGCTGCTACAGCTTCATGCGCTTCTGGTCGGATCTGATCTGCCAGCGCAAACCACGCCAGAACCGTTTGCCCCTGCGCCACCCCCACAACCGTACGCCCCTGCTGCTGCCAGCTTTGGGTGAATTCATGATCTACCGTACAGCCAAGAGTGCTGAGATACGTAGGAGAACCCAACGCAGTAGATTGCCCCTGAAACTCTGCGGTAACACCTTGCCCCGGCACCGCCTGAAAGCCAGATATCTCTGCCGCTGTTACATCCTGCGCACGTGCATAATTAACAACCGCACGCGCCAATGGATGTTCGGATTGGCTTTCCAGCGCATATGCCAGAGCCAGCGCATTTTGTGCAGAAGCAGGCGCTATAACCTGTACATCCACAACTGCGGGCTGCCCTTGGGTTAAAGTACCTGTTTTGTCCACCACAAGCGTTGTGAGCTTACGTGTCTGCTCCAGTGCATCTGCATTACGGAACAAGATACCCGCACGCGCGCCCAGCCCTGTACCCACCATAATGGCGGTAGGTGTTGCCAACCCCAGAGAACATGGGCAGGCAATCACCAACACGGAAATAGCGTTAACAAGGCTTTGGTCCCACACACCTGTCAACAACCAGCCTGTTGCAAATGTCAGCACAGCCAACGCCAGCACAACCGGCACAAAAACAGATGCCACCTTATCTGCCAGCCGCTGCACACTGGCTTTACTGCCCTGTGCCTGCTCCACCATATGCACAATGCCTGCCAGAACGGTCTGGCTGCCAATTCCGGTTACTTTGGCCCGCAGCGCGCCAGTCTGGTTTAATGTGCCTGCAAACACGTTGGCTCCGACCTGCTTGGTAACAGGCACGCTCTCACCCGTCAGCATGGCTTCGTTCACATCCGATGCGCCAGAAAGCACCACGCCATCTACGGGAATACTCTCACCCGGACGCACCAAAAACACATTGCCAATTTGCAGTTGTTCTACGGGTTCATCCGTTATCTGCGCAGCACGTTCAACATGCGCCGTTTTGGGTTGGAGCCGTAGCAGACTTTCCATCCCAGCCCCTGCGCGCGCCTTGGCCCGTGCTTCCAGCAGACGCCCCAGCAAAACCAGTGTAATAACCAGCGCGCTGGCCTCAAAATAAACAGGCTGGTCAAGCCCAAACAGCACCACAACCGCGCTGAAGCCATAGGCAATGCTGGTGCCCAAAACCACCAGCACATCCATAGTGGCCGCACCACTGCGCAACGCATGCCATGCGCCTGCATAAAAGGAACGGCCACACCAAAACTGAACTATAGTGGCCAGACCAAGCTGCACCCATAGCGGCAACATAACCGCATGGTGTGCGCCTACCATCATGCCCACCATTTCCAGCAAAAACGGCAGGCTTAAAACCGCTGCCAGCACAAAACCCGTAAGCGCTGTGCGCCATTCCTTCTGCCGCTGATGCTTGGCTTCTTCTGCTGTTTTCTGCTGGAAAACGCTTGCGCCATATCCGGCTTTTTCCACCGCTGCTATCAGCGTTTGCACGGTTACAATACCGGGAACAAAGGTCACATGCGCACGCTCGGTAGCCAGATTAACATTTGCATGTACGGATGGCAGGGCGTTCAGCACTTTTTCCACCCGCCCGGCACAGCCTGCACAAGAAAGCCCGGTAAGAGCCAGATCTACGCTGGATGTCTGTGCCCCAAACCCGGCTTTGGCTACGGCACCTAACACATCTGTTACGCTGCTTGCACCGCCCCCCAGATCAACCTGTGCTTTGGCCGTTGCAAAATTGACAGAGGCTTGCACGCCCTCCAACCTGTTCAGCACTTTTTCCAGCCGGGCAGCGCATGCAGCGCAGGACATCCCTTCTACCGGGAAACTGATTGTCTGGCTCATTCACCCTACTCCGCCTGTAGCTGCACACCTGCGTATCGCACCAAAAACCAACTTTGATACGACTTCCTGCGTTGCAGGACATTTTCTTGCTCTCATATACACATTGCAGATATGGTGGCGAGATGATGGATCGCATCCTACCTTTCAGAAAAATTCTGAGCGGCCTGCTTTTTGTAGCAGTGCTGGTAGGTTTGCATGCACTTCTGCCGGGCAAGGTGTTTGCATCTACTCATGCAATGGGTGGGGAGCCTGCAAGTATGCAGTCCGCCGAATGCCATTCTCATGATTCCATGAACATGCCGATGGAACATTCGGCAGTAGCACCACCGGCAGCCCATGCGGCGCATTGTGCCTTGCAAAACCATGCACACCATCATCAACAGCATTGTTGCCAGACAGACTGCTTTGCATCTGGGCTTTCTGCGCTTCCACCTTATACGCCTGTGCATGAAGCCGCATGGCAAATACCTGCGCATCGGTTACGCAGGAATGTTCTGTTTCTGCCAGATTATGCTGCCGCACCTCTGCTAAGACCACCCAAACTGCATAACGCCTGATTTTTCGTACGTTTTAATCAGTCGGTCTGCGCGTTCTTACATGCGTGCAGCATGATGCAGAATGGACAATACCCATGCATATTCCTCCTGCCTTGAAAGGGAGAAATGTGTCTCGTCGGCAGTTTATAACTGGCGGCAGCGCATTGGCGGCCATGTATGCTTTTCGGCCACCTCAACAGGCTTTTGCTTCTTCCCACACATCCGGGATTGTACCCCCGCACGCCAGCAACACTTTCGATCTGACCATCGGTTGGGCAAACGTAAATATTCTGGATAAGCCGCAGCGCGTACCCACCATGAATGGCGGTGTGCCCGGCCCTATCCTGCGATGGCGTGAAGGCGATGATTTACGCCTGAACATTCATAATACGTTGGATGAAACAACCTCCATCCACTGGCATGGCATCCGCTGCCCAGCCCATATGGATGGGGTGCCCGGGCTAAGCTTTGCAGGCATTGAACCCAGCGCGCACTTTACCTATCGCTTTCCTGTCAAACAAAGCGGCACATACTGGTACCACAGCCACTCCAACATGCAGGAAGCCATGGGACTGTACGGGGCCATTGTGATTGACCCCAAGGAACCAGACCCCAACAGTTATGACCGGGATTACGTTATCCTGCTTTCAGACTGGTCTGATGTGGCGCCCCACACCATCATCAACAAGCTGAAGTTTCAGGACGACTACTATAACTTCCGCCAGCGCACGGCTGCCTCGTTCTTTCATGACGCCAAGAAATCTGGCGTCTGGCCCACACTAAAAGACCGTATGCAATGGGCAGGCATGAATATGTCCGCTACGGATATTTCAGACGTCAGCGGCATTATTTACACCTATTTGATGAATGGCTGCACGCCTGCTGCCAATTGGACCGGTATTTTCAAACCCGGTGAACGCATCAGGCTACGGTTTATCAACGCCTCCGCCATGACCTTTTACGATATCCGCATTCCCGGCTTACAGATGGATGTCATTCAGGCAGATGGAAATAATGTTGAACCCGTGCGGGTAGATGAATTCCGCATTGGTGTGGCGGAAACGTATGATTGCATTGTGCAGCCACAAGGCAACCAAGCCTACACCATTTTTGCCCAAAGTGAGGACAGAACAGGATACGCCCGCGGTACCCTTGCCCCCCGTTCCGGCATGAGTGCGCCCATTCCCCCCATGGATGAACGCCCCGTACGCACCATGGTAGATATGGGTATGGCCATGCATGGGGGCCACGATATGGGTGACATGGATATGCACGACATGCCCATGCATCCGGTAGCAAAAACACATGAGCCACCTTTGAATGTAGAAAACCAAAACCGTGCCGCCATGCCCATCAACCGGCTGGCAGACCCCGGTGATGGCTTACAAAACAACGGCCGACGGGTTCTGGCATACGCAGACCTACGCGCCCCCCACCCAGCCACAGATCAACGCCCACCATCGCGCGAGATCACGCTGCATCTTACCGGCAATATGGAGCGTTATATCTGGGGATTTGATGGTAAAAAATTCTCGGAAGCTGAGCCCATTCCGCTGCGTTTGGGCGAACGGGTACGCTTTACCCTGATCAATGACACCATGATGGAACACCCCATCCATTTGCATGGCCTATGGAGTGAACTGGAAAACGGGAACGGCCTGTACAACCCCGTAAAACACACCATTATTGTGCAACCGGGCGGGCGGCTTAGTTACTTGGTGTCTGCCGATACACCGGGTTTATGGGCTTTTCACTGCCATCTGCTTTACCACATGGATCTAGGCATGTTCCGCACGGTGGTGGTGTCATGAAAACATGTTTTTACCGCCAGATTTTGTGTCGTTGGCTCCTGTTGGGCATGCCCGCTCTGCTTATGGCATTTACGGTTATTCCGCAGGCTAAAGCAGCTTCCATGCACCATGCAGGTATGGAAGGCATGGATGATATGGATATGGGCGACATGGACATGCCAGCCCAAAAGCCTGAGCATCCGCAAAGCTCAACACCCGCGCATCATTCTACGCAAAGCGTAGCACCCCACAAAAGCGACAAATCGGGCACCTCCGCCTATCCGCCCGTAACGCCCAGCGCACAATGGCCAGCCACACCGCCACCTGTGCCCAAAGTGCATTACGTGCAGCATATCCACCCGGTTATGGACCACAACACGTATTTCCATGCGCTGCTGGAACAGTTCGAGGGTAGATATACTCCGGGCAACAGCCTGTTCCGGTATTCTGGCCAAGCGTGGTTTGGCACAGATTACAACAAGTTCTGGGTGAAGTCCGAAGGCTTACTAGATGGCCACCATCGTTTTTCAGACGGTGATCATGAGTTTTTCTATGACCGCGCCATCTCCACTTATTTTGATGTGCAGGCAGGTATCCGGTTAGATGTAGATAGCGGCCCTACCCGCGCATGGGGGGCCGTAGGTGTGCAAGGGCTGGCACTTTACTTTTTTGATGTATCTGCCACGGCGTATTTCAACAACACAGGAGTGGCAGGCAAACTGGAAGGTTCTTATGACTTCCTGATAACCAACCGCCTGATCTTACAGCCACAAGCCGAGCTGAACTTTTATTCTCATACAGACCCGGAGCGTGGTGTCAGCCGGGGTTTTTCTGACATAGATGCAGGTTTACGCCTGCGCTACGAGTTCAAACGCCAGATTGCGCCATATATTGCCGTTACCTATGCCGGGCATTATGGCAACACCGCCAGCGTAGCCAGAAACAACACCCGCATGGCGGAAAATGGGCCAGAGGATTTACGTTTTACCTTTGGTATCCGCTCATGGTTTTAACAGCAAGATAGCCCCAAAACAGAAAAAGCCCTGCCACACATAAGGTGGCAGGGCTTTTTGCTAAGGCTAACGCGAGAACCGAATTAGTTCTTGGTTTTGTCAACCAGACGGGATTTTGCAATCCACGGCATCATGCCACGCAGTTTTTCACCAACGGCTTCAATCTGGTGCGCATCGTTACGAGCACGTGTGGCTTTGAAGAACACGTTGCCAGACTGGTTTTCCAGCACGAAGTTACGCACGAACGTACCGTTCTGGATGTCTGTCAGAATACCCTTCATGGCTTTTTTGGTTTCTGGCGTAATCACACGCGGGCCAGACACGTATTCACCATACTCAGCAGTGTTGGAGATGGAGTAGTTCATGTTGGCAATGCCGCCTTCGTAGATCAGGTCCACGATCAGCTTCATTTCGTGCAGGCATTCAAAGTATGCCATTTCCGGTGCGTAACCACCTTCAACCAGCGTTTCAAAGCCAGCGCGGATCAGTTCAACCAGACCGCCGCACAGAACTGCCTGTTCACCAAACAGATCGGTTTCAACTTCTTCCTTGAAGGACGTTTCGATCGTGCCTGCACGGCCACCACCGATAGCGGAAGCATAGGACAGAGCAATGTCCAGAGCCTTGCCAGACTTATCCTGCGCAATAGCAACCAGGCAGGGCACGCCGCCGCCACGCTGATATTCGGAACGCACGGTGTGGCCAGGGCCTTTAGGTGCAATCAGGAACACGTCCAGATCGGGGCGTGCTTCAATCAGACGGAAGTGGATGGACAGACCATGAGCAAATGCCAGAGCAGCACCCTGCTTCAGGTTCTTTTCCAGAGATTCTTTGTACAGAGCACCCTGGCCTTCATCCGGCGTCAGCACCATAACAACATCTGCCCATGCAGCAGCTTTGTCTGGGGTCATCACGGTGAAGCCAGCAGCCTTGGCTTTTTCAACTGCTGAGGAGCTTTCGCGCAGGCCGATCACGACGTCTTTTACGCCGCTGTCCTTCAGGTTGTTTGCGTGGGCATGGCCCTGGCTACCATAACCAATAATGGCAACCTTTTTGGATTTAATCAGATTCACATCGGCGTCACGGTCGTAATACACGCGCATTGCCATGGTTTTTGCTCCTTTTAGCAAGCCGGAATAGCTTTTCCGGCTTTTCTCATACTTCAGATGCTCTGAATTGTCTGCGGTCCGCGGCAAATGGAGGCCACGCCTGTGCGTGAAACCTCAGCCAGCCCAAGCGGACGCATCAGCTCGATAAAACTGTCCAGCTTTTCTGTGGAGCCAGTCAGTTCAAACACAAAAGAACTTGCCGTGGTGTCCACTGCCCGTGCACGAAATGCCTGCGCAATCCGCAGGGCTTCCGTACGTGGCTCGCCAGAGGAAACCACTTTCACCAGCGCCATTTCCCGCGCTACATATGGGCCTTCTGCCGTAAGGTCCACAACGCGGGATACGGGCACCACACGCGCAATTTGGGCACGTATCTGGCGAATGGCGGAGGGTGTGCCAGTTGTCACCACATTCACGCGGGATGTGGTCTGGTTTTCATCAACCGGGGCAACTGTCAGGCTCTGGATGTTGTATCCGCGGCCAGAAAACAGCTCCACAATACGGGCCAGCGCACCGCTTTCGTTGTCCACCAGAAGAGAGATAACGGCAGAACCTGAAATTTCCTGCTGCATTGTCAGTGTATCCTGAAATCAGACTGGAAGAAGAAAGAAACTCTTGGGGAACCCCAACCAGTCTCAGACCAGCATCTGCCCTTCCTTGGTGATCTTGGCTCCGCTTTCTTCCTGCTCTGGCCCCAAAATCATTTCATTATGGGCAGCGCCAGAGGGAATCATGGGGAAGCAGTTTTCGCCTTCCGCCACGCAGATATCCACAATCACCGGCCCATCATGCGCAAGTGCCTGCCGGATGGTATCATCCAACTGACTAAGCTGCGTGACACGCAGGCCCGTGCCATGAAAGCTTTCTGCCAGCTTTACAAAATCTGGCAGCGCATCGCTGTAGCTTTCAGAATAGCGAGAGCCATGCAGCAACTCCTGCCACTGGCGCACCATGCCCATGTAATGGTTGTTGATGATGAAGATTTTTACCGGCAGACGATACTGCGCAATGGTGCCCAGCTCCTGAATATTCATCAGGGTAGAAGCCTCACCGGCAATATCCATTACCAATGCATCCGGGTGTGCAATCTGCGCGCCAACGGCTGCGGGCAAGCCATAACCCATAGTGCCAAGGCCACCAGATGTTAGCCAACGGTTGGGATGATCGAACTGGAAGAACTGCGCAGCCCACATCTGATGCTGCCCAACTTCGGTTGAAACATAGGTATCGCGCCCGGTTTCACGCGCCAGTTCGTAAATACGGCGGATCGCCTGTTGGGGCTTGATAACCGCATCCGGAGCCTGATCCTGCGTAAAGCGCAAGCAATCCAGCGCACGCCATGCATCAATCCGGTTCCACCATTCAGCCAGTTCTTTCTGATGCGTGAAGGCGGGTTCTTTTTCCCATTCCTCAATCATCATGGCAATGGTTTCACCCACGTCACCAATAATGGCTTCATCTACGTGGATGATCTTGTTGATCTGTGCCGGATCAATATCCGCATGGATTTTGAAGGATGTGGGAGAAAACGCATCCACACGCCCGGTCACGCGGTCATCAAACCGGCTGCCCAGCGCAATCAACACATCGCAATCATGCGTAGCCAGATTGGCTTCGTAAGTGCCGTGCATTCCCAACATACCCAGAAACTGGGAATCGGTACCCGGATAAGCCCCAAGGCCCATTAGCGTAGAGGTGATGGGAAAGCCCGTCATCTTCACCAGTTTGCGCAGGGCTTCACTAGCTTGCGGGCCAGAATTGATAATGCCGCCACCCGTATAAAACAGAGGACGCTTGGCATTTTTCATGGCCTTTACGGCGCGGGCCACAGCATCTTTATCCGGCTTGGCCTGCGTTCTTTCCGTACGTGGTGCAATTTCCTTTGCATCCATGTATGGCGCATCGCCCACAGTAATGTTTTTGGGCAGATCGATCAGCACCGGGCCGGGGCGGCCAGAACGTGCAATGGCAAAAGCCTCATGCACCGTTGGCGCCAGATCTTCGGGCTTGCGCACCAGATAATTGTATTTGGTAACAGGCCGCGTAATACCGGTGGTGTCTGCTTCCTGAAAAGCATCATTCCCGATCAGGCTTGTGGGCACCTGGCCAGACAGACACACCAGCGGGATAGAATCCATCATGGCATCCAGCAAGCCGGTAACGGCATTTGTAGCCCCCGGACCACTGGTAACCAGTACAACACCCACCTTGCCGGTAGAGCGTGCATAGGCTTCCGCCGCATGAACAGCCGCCTGCTCGTGCCTTACCAGCACGTGGCGAATCTGGTTTTGCTTAAACAGGGCATCATAAATAGGCAGGACCGCCCCGCCCGGGTACCCGAAAATAACTTCCACACCCTGCTCAGCCAGCGCGCGCATAAGGACTTCTGCACCAGAAAGGGCTGGTGTGTTCCGTGCGTCTGATGGTGCCGAAGCAGTTTTGAGTGTCATGTCATCCTCTCTTCCCGGAAATGGGACAGGCGGCATCTTTAGGCCTCGAATCAGGTAGCGTCAATCCCACGGAGAACGAAAGATACAATTTCTTCGTATTTTCTTTCCGAAAATTGCGCAAAATCAGAAAAAGATGCATCAACTGTGCATTCCAAGCCCTTTTTTGCCAAACTGTGGTGCGCAAACCACGTTGCCTGCCGCTTTGTGTAACGCCCTGTAGCCTGCACAGCCCGTTGCGTAGCTTCTTGCTCGGTTATTTCTCCACGCAGCATGGCAGAAAGTTCTGGCACACCGTGCGCACGCATGGCTGGCAGGCTGGTATCCAACTTTCGGGCCAGTAATGCCTGCACCTCTGCCACGGCACCATTGCGCAACATGTTCTCAAACCTTGCAGCAATGCGCGCCCGCAGTTCCGCACGCTCCGGATTAAGGCGAACAGCTACAAACCGGCAGGCAGCAGGCGGCAAGCCCGGCTGTTTGTGCCACCATGTCAGCCCGTGCCCAGTGCCACGCCACACCTCCCATGCGCGCGAAACACGCTGGGAATCCACAGGCCGCAAGCGGCAGGCTGTTTCAGGGTCCACTTCCATCAGGCGGGCATGCAAGGCTGGAGCCCCATACTGCGCCACACTTTGGCGAGCCTCCTGCCGCGCTTCCTCCCCTGTATCTGGGATAATGGCCAAGCCATGTGTCAGGGCATGCAAGTACATCCCTGTGCCGCCACATAAAATGGGCAAACGGTTTTGCGCCCATGCCTGCTGCATGCAGGCCAGAGCTTGCTCTCGCCACCATGCCACACTGCCTTTTTCTTCCGCTGGCAGCACACCGTAAAGCCGGTGTGGCACAAGCTGCTCATCTTCTGCACTGGGGCGAGCCGTTAAAATATGGAGGTCCTTATAAACCTGCATAGAATCGGCATTAATAATCTCGCCGTTCAATCTGCGGGCCAATGCCAGCGCCAGAGCGGATTTGCCAGAGCATGTTGGCCCGGCCACAATAAGTGCTGCGGGCAGATTGGCGGAAGGCTCCGCAAGTCTGCCCATATGGTGTTCTGCTTGCCTCATGCCTGCATTCCTGCCACACACCCCTTTGCCATGACGAGCCTTGTTCTGACCCTTGTTGCCCAGCGTGAGGCAACACCCCTTGATACCGCCACCATTGCACTGGTGCGCGACATTCTGGCCACCACTGCAGAAGCCACTGTGCTTTCAGCAGGGGAAGCAGTTGATATTCCTTGCGCGGAAAGTGCAGCCAGCAAGCTGCCAGCCGTGCGGGAAGCGCTGAATACCCTGCCCGTAGATACGGTGCTGACCCATACAGCCACGCGCCGCAAAAAGCTGCTGGTTTCCGATATGGACAGCACCATTGTGGCCAATGAAACATTGGATGACGTGGCAGCCCATGCCGGTATTGGTGAAAAAATAGCCGCCATTACCGCACGCTCCATGAATGGTGAGCTGGATTTTGCAGCCTCCCTGCGTGAACGTGTGGCCCTGCTGAAGGGGCTCCCCGCCTCATTGCTGGAAAAAGCTTGGAAGGACGTCAAACTCAACTCCGGCGCGCGTGAACTGGTGCAAACCATGCACGCACACGGCGCTTACACGGCACTGGTTTCTGGCGGCTTTACCTTTTTTACCTCTAAGGTTGCCGCCCTGTGCGGGTTTGATGAAAACCACGCCAACACGTTGCTTTTTGATGCAGAAGATTGCCTGACAGGCGCAACCGGCCAACCTGTTCTGGGGCCAGATACAAAACTGAGCCTACTGGAAAAGCTAACAGCCACCCATCACCTGCCCGCAGAAGCCACGCTGGCTATTGGCGATGGTGCGAATGATCTGCCCATGTTGCGCAAGGCCGGGCTTGGTGTGGCATTTTACGCCAAACCTGTTGTGCGCAAGGAAATTACAGCCCAGATCAACCATACATCCCTGCGCACGGTTCTGTTTGCGCAAGGGTATCCTGCTTCTGCATTTATCAGGGACTAATCAGTACATTTGGCATGACGGCATAAGGAAAAGATTATGCAGTTTGATCCGCGTGATATTTCAACTTACCCCATCGTCCGTGCAATCTGCGTGATTGTTGGGTGTGGGCTGATGGTTTACTGCTTTGTCTTTTACCTGAACTTGCCGCCAGACACGCCAGAGCACGTTATGCGCCATGTGGCCGCGCTTATTGTGGGCACACTTATTCTACTTGGATCTATCTGGATCTAGAACACAGCACACAATAACGGCTTGGTTAAAAACCAAGCCGTTTGTGCAGTTCCCTGATAATATAAGGTGTATCATCCAGCGGTAGCGCCAACCACGGGGCAGGAAGGCGCGTTTCTGTTTCTTCGAGCACATGCACCCGCCCGGCAAGTTCCAGTTCTTCTATAAAATCGGTAATCCGACGAGAACGCCCCGGCAAAGGGTAGATTGTTACTGGCGCACACCCGGCAACAGCCTCTGATATCATTGATACACTATCAATCGTGACAATCAGGTTATCTGCGCAGGCAATCAGGCCTTCATAGGGATTTTCCCCCTCCCCATTCCAAACATGGCCACCCGCGCCTTCTACAATGGTTTTCAGCACCTTCATGGCTGCCGGGCTTGTGCGCCGAGAAGGCGTAACAACCAAACTGCCCCCCTCCGCCTTAAGGGTTTCTACCAGAACCTGGCCAAGACGATGGGCTTCTGCCTCTCCAAAATGGAAGCGACCATTTGAGCCCCCAACCAAGGCTGCAATAAGAGGGCGTGGCAGTTCTGCAAACTGTGGCTGCCATTTTGCACGCGCCTGTTCCAACGCTTCTGGCGTAAGGCCGTGCAGCGCTGTGCGCCCCAGCAAAACATTGGGGCCTGCAATATCATCATGCCGACAGGCAATAACCAGATCAAACCGTGACAGATTTTTGCGCGGGTTTTGAATTTGCACCACAGGCCGGTGTGAGCCGCGCAAACCAGCGCCAACTTCTCCACCCTTACCGCCAACACTCACCACAACAGAGGATTGCGCAAACGCAGGATTTTCTTCCAGTTCCGCCCCATCGCTGCCGCGCAAAAAAGGCTTACCAATCCAGCGCGGCCCACGCAGCATAACACGGGCCAGCTTACTGGGGCATATCGGATGGAAAGTGCCATTCCACCCTGCACGTGCCACAAGCCCCAAAGCCTGTGACCGCATGCCAGCAAAATCTTCCCCCACCACAAAGGCAGCAACGCCCGCCTGCGTTCCGCAAGACGACATATTTGAACCCTCTGGGGTTCCGGCGTAATCTGCACGCGCCATGATGCGTTATTCCTCTGTTGCGCAAGGGAGAGTGCTGAAAAGCGCTCCCGTGTCTTTCTCTCCTTGCCGCTGGAACGGAAAGCGTGCAAGGCGTGTTTGCGCATTCCAGATAAGGAGAAAGGCAACACAATGTCCGGCAGTTTCCATGATCTGGGCCTAGATCCAGCATTATGCGCACATGCGCAGCAGGCGGGCATGGCTGCCCCTACTCCAGTGCAACAGGCTGCTATTCCTGCCATTCTGGATGGCAGAGATGTATTGGTGCGCGCCCCCACGGGCACAGGCAAAACGGCTGCCTATGCTTTGCCGCTTAGCCAGAAGCTGCTGAAATCTCGCAAGCCACGCTTTGTGCTGGTGCTTGTGCCCACGCGTGAACTGGTTTTGCAGGTAGAAAAGGTTTTTCGCACCTGTTTGGGAGAAAGCAAAAAAGGCCAGAAGCAAACCGCGGTTACCCTTGTGCCGTTGTTTGGCGGATCTGATCGGGCTGAGCAGGAGCATTTTCTTGCGCAAGCAACTGGCCGACGCATTCTGATTGCAACACCCGGCCGCCTGCTGGATTTTGTTTCCAACCGGATTTGCGATCTTTCAGAATGCGGGTATCTGGTTCTGGATGAAGGCGACCGCCTGTTCTCTCCCGAATTTCAGGAAGATACAGAAACGCTGCTCTCCTATCTGCCATCCATGCGGCAGACGTTGGTGCTTTCCGCTACCCAACCCGAAAGTCTTAAAAGCACGCTTTTGAGCCTGCTGCACAAGCCGGTTGAAATCAGCATTGAACAAGCCCCCCAAAAGCGCGGGCCCATTCGTCAGGCCGCATTGTTTTTAGATCCCTCTCAGAAGCCGGGCTTTATCAAAGAATTTTTTAGCCGTGCGCCTAAAATGCGCAGCATTATTTTTGTACGCACAAAGGCAGAAGCAGATCAGCTCGCCGCTATTCTTAAAAAAGCACGCCTTGCTGCGGCTCCTTTACATGGGGATATTGCGCAGGATAAACGCACCAGCACAGTTGCCAGCTTTGAATCCGGGCGGCTCTTTATTCTTGTTGCCACAGATGTTGCTGCACGTGGGCTGGATGTGCCTTCTGTAAAACAGGTTATCAATTACGATGTGCCAGATCAGCCAGAAACCTATCTGCACCGTATTGGCCGCACAGGGCGTGGCGGAGAAAAAGGGTCTGCTCTTACGTTATGCACAATGGATGATCGTAAAAGCCTGCGGCAGATTGAGGTTGGCGCACAGGTGAAATTACGGATTATCAGCGCCGAACAAGCTTTGCCTGTGGCTAAGCCTCCTCAACCTGCTTCACGCCGTTCAAAATCTGTTCGGCCATAATCTGCCATGCCTGCTCTGCCTTTTGCTTACCTTGTGCGTTTGGGGTGGCGGCAGGCTTATCTTTTATAAATTCCGTAAGCGTTGCCGCAATGCTTTGGGCTTCTGGCTTGCAGAACACCACATTAGGTTGTTCTGCAAACTGTTCTACCAGACCACTAACATCTGTTGAAATCACCCAACGTCCGGCGGCAAGGGCTGCGGCACCTACACCACTTTGTGTTGCCTCTCTATACGGCAGCACCAGCGCGTCTGCCCATGCCAGAAGCTGGCTGACTTTTGTTTCCGGCACCCATCTATTTTCAATCTGCACATTGGGTAAAGATGCCAACTGCTCCAGCTCCACACTATGTGGCCCTTTACCTGCAACACGGCAGATATAATGGGCTTGTGCATTCATGGCTGTAAGAGCTTGCGCCAGCAGATCCAAACCTTTGTAAGACAGCAATCTACCAAAAAAGAGCAGCCGAACAGGCCCTTTATGCGCAAAAGGCGCACTTTGCTGCCCCTGCGGCGCAACAAATGCAAACGGTGGATGAAAAGCCACCAGCGCACGCCGCCCACGCATACACCATTGCCGTTCAAGCTGGGCAGCCACATGCCGACTTAATGTAACCGGAACATCAGCAAACCAAATAAGCAGACGCTGCAAAAACATCTGCCCAACAAAACCATCTCCGGGATGTGCTGCCGCATCATGCACCAGCACTACAACGGGCACGCCAGCTTTACGCAAAGCTGCAACCATAATCAGATCAAGCGGCCCCGGCATAGCACATATGGCAACATCAGGCCGAACAGTGCGTAACATGCGGCCCAATGCGTGCAGCATATGCGGAGCTTGCAACAAACGCATGAAAAAGCTGGAAAGGCTTTTATATGTACGCACTGGTACATCGTTATGCAGATCAGGCTCAGCCTGCAGCACTTCCGCCCCACAGGAAAGAGAAAGAACAGCAGACGTATTGGGTAACGTGTTCAGGGCTTTGGCAAGTTCCGCAGCAATGCGCGGGCCCGCCCCTTTGCGCCCCCACTGCCAGATAAATACCCGTATGCCACTCAAACCACTTTTCCTAATCTACTTCTGCAACGCAGCTACGGCGTTCAGTAAAGGGGTGGGGCCAAAAGCCCGCAATGCTGCCTTACCAGCAGCCTGCCCAAGTTGGCGGCGCTTATTGGCATCATTTGCAAGAGTTTGTAATGCTTCCACCGCACACCCAATATCTGCCTCTGCCCACACAGCTTGAGGCACCTGATACACGCCCCGCGTATCTGTAGCTGTTACAAGTTTGTAAGAAATTGGCCAACCACAGTCTGATGTCAGAAATTCTGCTGTGGCAGACCAATCTGTGGCTATAACAGGACGTTCCAGCAGCATGGCTTCTGCGGGCACCAGCCCAAACCCTTCGCTCCGGTGCAGGGAAAGCACAATATCAGCTTGCTGTGTCATGGCGTACACATCTGGCATTGGCAGCATACGGTTTTCAAAACGGATATTCTGTGCGCCGCCCGCAGCGTCCTTCAGGCGTTGCATATCTGCTGCATAATGATCCGCGCCAGATATTTTCATGACCAACAGGCGGTCTTTTCTGTCTCCAAATGCCTGCCGAAATGCCGCTATAGCGGCCAAAGGGTTCTTACGTTCAAAGCTGGACGCAAGGCTAAAGGAAACCAGCACCACCACAGCATCCTTGGGCCACCCAAAAGCCTGACGGTCTAGTTTAGAAGGCTGCGGGGGCACACACGCCAATGGGTACGGCACAACCTTGACCCGGCCGGGCATAAGAGGTTCCAGCGCCCGTGCGCTAAAGCGCGAGGGAGTCCAGATTTCATGCACGCACGGTACACCTGCATGCCATTCTGGGGAGACAACCGGCAGTTCCCACACCCAATAACCTACAATGCGCCGCCCGAGCACATGTTTGCGGCCCAAACGCAAAAGGGCTGTTGGCGTTTGTGGCGCATTTACATGCAGCACCAAAGCCGCTTTTGGATCTGCAAAAACAGAATCCAGCCCTGCCTTCCCCTGCGATTGCAGCAGGCCTGCTTCTATACCTTCTGCCTTTACCCCTTGAGAAAGAAGACCACGCAGAAGCAATCTGGCCCCTTCACCCAAGCCAGAACCCCGGCCAAGCTCTCCTCCAATAATCACGTTTGCATCAGCAACAGGCGTGGGGCTAACCGCTTTAGGGGCGAGCAAAGCAGTGGCCTTGGCCAATAAACGCCGCCTCTGGGCTACAGGAAACAGACGCCACAAGTGATGGAGAGGATGAAGAGAAGATGTCACTCGTACTGTCCGTCACCTGAAAATAAGAAGAAAGTTGAGACAAAGCAGGGATTGCAGCCCCGCACAACCCACCGCATACTTTTGCCCATGCGGTGCTGTTCCTTTTTTCATTCCCCCATACACGCCGAAATACCTTCTCCCACTAGATATCTGGAGAGCGGGTTATGAGTTGTGCATCCAAGCGGCATGTGCGGCCCGATAGCGCATTTCGTTTTCGGGCTGTTTCTGCCTTGCTGCCGCCTTCTCCCCCCGCCTTGCCTGCTGTGTGTATTGAATATCCACCGCCAGACATCAGCCCGTGGATTGCGGGAAACTGCGGTATTCAAGGTGTGCATCATTTTGAAAGCCGCCGCCCCGGCCCCCATGTGGCTGTTACAGCCCTTATGCATGGCAACGAATACGCTGGGGCCTATGCCCTGCAACAGCTTCTTATGCTGCCATTACGCCCGTTACATGGGCGATTAAGCCTGATTTTTCTTAATCTGGCTGCTTATAAAACCTTTAACCCCGCACGCCCCACCTTATCCCGCTTTGTAGAAGAAGATATGAACCGGTTATGGCAGCCGGAGTTAATTGCCTCGGCGCACACATCTGTAGAAATGCAACGCGTACGCGAAGTGCTGCCTGTGCTGGAAACGGTAGATATTCTTTTAGATATCCACACCATGCTCTGGCCAGCACAACCCCTTTTCCTGTGCAGCA
Source organism: Acetobacter sp. AAB5 (assembly GCF_050106715.1). Classification (NCBI taxonomy): domain Bacteria; kingdom Pseudomonadati; phylum Pseudomonadota; class Alphaproteobacteria; order Acetobacterales; family Acetobacteraceae; genus Acetobacter; species Acetobacter sp. AAB5. The sequence goes on along the minus strand of NZ_JBNIEW010000006.1, from coordinate 91,660 downwards.
TGGCGGAAAACAGCCGAGACCTTGCCTACTGCGTATCTGGCGCGCAATCCAACCCACCTGCCGTTGTTCAGGATGGTGGGCATGAGGATGGATTAAGGCTGATTGATTATACCCGCTTTAATACGCCACATTCATATACGCGCGCTTGCCTATTGGAAGCGGGGCAACACTGGCAAAAAGATGCCGCACAGCAAGCGTTGCTCAGCACGCGCCTGTTTCTGGCACAAACCGGCACTCTCCCTTCCGCTCCAACATTCGCATCACCTTCAGAACCTGTACGGCAAGCTGTGGTGACAGACTGCGTACGGGCGCTGACATCTCGCTTTGTTTTTGTGCAGCCGTTTGTAAGTGGCAGCGTTATCCGAAAGGCGGGCACTGTTATTGCTTTTGATGGGCAAGATGAAATTCGCACGCCCTATAATAACTGCATCTTGGTTATGCCCAATTTGCGCCCACGCCGGGGGCATACAGCCGTAAGGCTTGCCAAGCGCCTTAATAACAAAACGGACATGCAAGCCTAAGCCTACATGCCCGTTCTGATACCCTAAAAGGCGAAGTTATTATGCGCGGCTATAGATAGGAAATTTAGCGCACAGAGCCTTAACGCGTTCATGCACAGCGTTTTCAACTTCGCTGTTCCCCTCACCGCCAGAAGCGGCCAGAGCTGTCAGAACTTCGTCAATCATTTCACCAATCTGGCGGAACTCTTCTTCACGGAAACCGCGAGCCGTTGCCGCCGGGCTGCCCAAACGCACACCGGAAGTGATGGCGGGCTTTTCCGGATCAAACGGAATGGCGTTTTTGTTGGCTGTAATACCAGCGCGTTCCAGAGCCTGTTCCGCAGCTTTGCCTGTTACCTTTTTGGGGCGCAGATCAACCAGAAGCAGGTGTGAATCCGTGCCACCTGTTACGATATCAAACCCACGTTCCACCAGAACTTCGGCCAGAACGGCTGCGTTTTTCTGCACCGCTTTCTGGTATTCCTTAAATTCCGGACGGAGGGCTTCACCAAACGCCACGGCCTTACCGGCAATAACATGCATCAGCGGGCCGCCCTGCAAACCAGGGAACACAGCAGAGTTGATCTTTTTAGCCAATGCTTCGTCATTGGTCAGGATCAGGCCGCCACGTGGGCCACGCAGGGTTTTATGCGTGGTGGAGGTTACAATATGCGCGTATTCCAGCGGGTTCGGATACAGGCCAGCAGCCACCAAACCAGCAAAATGCGCCATATCCACCATAAGAAGTGCACCAACTTCATCCGCAATGCGGCGGAAGCGGGCAAAATCAATAATACGCGGATATGCAGAGCCACCAGCCACAATGATGGATGGTTTATGCTCACGCGCCAGCCGTTCCATTTCCTCGTAATCCAGCATGCCGTCCTGCTGACGCACGCCGTACTGCACGGAATTAAACCATTTGCCGGAATAGTTGGGGGCTGCACCGTGGGTAAGATGGCCACCAGCAGCAAGGCTCATGCCCAGCACCGTGTCACCCGGTTTGCCCATAGCCATAAAGGCCGCCTGGTTGGCGTTGGCGCCAGAATGCGGCTGCACGTTGGCAAATGCGGCACCAAACAGGGTTTTCACGCGGTCGATGGCAAGGTTTTCAACCTTATCCACTTCCACACAGCCACCGTAATAGCGGCGGCCGGGATAACCTTCTGCATATTTGTTGGTTAGCACGCTGCCCTGAGCCTGAAGCACAGCTTCAGACGCCATGTTCTCACTGGCTATCAGTTCAATGCCTTCCTGCTGACGCTTCAGCTCGCCTTCAATGGCGGCTGCAACATCCGGATCAGTCTGGGCTAGAGACGCATGGAAAAAGCGATCCAGATCCGTGTGGCTCATTCAGGTGTTCCCTCAAAATCAGACAATATGTTCACCAGCATATTTGCCGGGCGGCAGGCGGTGTCCGTTTGTTACGTTAGAAACACATCTTGCCAGGATGTGCTGCTGGCCTGTTTATAGAAAAAAGACCGTTGGAGGCTTCTTACCGCTTTCCGTGCGGCCCGGACAGGAGAAAAATATATGGAGCAGAAGTCTGCCCCCTCTGTAACATCGGCATTTACGCGATGTTTGCCGCTAGACAAGCTACAGGCAGCACCGGGGCTTAAGCGTGTTCTGGGGCCGGGAAGCCTTGTGGCATTGGGTGTTGGCGCCACAATTGGGGCTGGACTATTTTCTCTTACCGGCATTGCCGCTTCTGAAAATGCCGGACCTGCTGTGGTTCTTTCCTTTTTTATTGCGGCCATTGCCTGTGGCTTTGCTGGGCTCTGCTACAGCGAACTGGCCAGCATGATCCCCATTGCGGGAAGTGCCTATACCTATGCGTATGTCACGCTAGGCGAAATGATGGCATGGATTATTGGTTGGGATCTGGTGCTGGAATATGCCGTGGGCGCGGCCACTGTTGCGGTTAGTTGGTCTCGGTATGTGGTGTCATTATTGGATTCGTGGGGGATCGTGCTGCCCCCACGGCTTACGGCTTCCCCCTTTGAAACCGTGCAGATGCCCGATGGCAGCATGGTTTCGGGGCTAATGAACTTGCCCGCAGTTTTTATTACCTGCCTGGTTTCATGGATCCTTATTCGCGGGATCTCGCAATCCGCTATGGTGAACGCCGTTGTGGTGGTCATCAAACTATTGGTGATTACGGCGTTTATTGGCTTTGGCATCCACTACATCAACCCGGCCAATTATCATCCCTTTATCCCACAAAATACGGGCACCTTTGGGCAGTATGGCTGGTCTGGCATCATGCGCGCTGCGGGCACCATCTTTTTTGCCTATGTGGGGTTTGATGCCGTTTCCACCACAGCGCAGGAAACCAAAAACCCGGCGCGTGATATGCCCATTGGTATTTTGGGCAGCTTGCTCATTTGCGCGTTGGCTTATGTTTGCTTCTCTTTTGTGATGACCGGTCTGGTCAATTACAAAGACATGCTGGGAGATGCCGCCCCGGTAGCCACAGCCATTAACCGCACGCCCTATACATGGCTGCAACTTGCTATCAAAATTGGCATTATTTGCGGGTTTACATCCGTGCTCATGGGTATGCTTTTAGGCCAGAGCCGCGTGTTTTTTGCCATGTCCCGCGATGGTCTGCTGCCCCCCATGTTCAGCGCCACACATCCAAAATATCAGACACCTTGGATGTCCAACGTCTTTTTCATGATTATCATCTGCCTGCTGAGCGCGTTTTTGCCCATTTCTGAGCTGGGGCACATGACATCCATCGGCACGCTTCTGGCTTTTATTCTGGTATGCGCTGGCGTGATGATCCTACGCCGCAAGGCACCTGATCATCCACGTGCTTTTCGGGTTCCCGGCGGAGACATTATTCCCATTCTGGGTATTCTCTCCTGCGGCACGGTCATGGTCTCGCTGGATGGACTGACATGGATACGGCTGGTCGTATGGCTGGCCATCGGGATGGTGATTTACCTGACCTATGGCCGTTACCATAGCGCATTAGCGCGACCCAGCATTCCGCCAGACAGGGTTGCATAAAGCGCACAGGCGCGCATACTTCTGGGCAGCATTCACCCGTCTGTCCCGCCCGCCGTGGTTGGGGTTCTTTTAAGTACCCCGCCACGCCCGCAGGCAGCAGCAAGGAGATCCTGCCCATGATGGCTGGCCGTTTTCCTCTGGCTCGCCCCCGGCGCAACCGGATTGATGATTTCACGCGCCGCTTGGTTGCTGAAAATACGTTGGGCATCAACAACCTCATCTGGCCTATCTTTTTTATGGAAGGCACCAACACGGTTACCGAGGTGTCCTCCATGCCCGGCGTACACCGTGTAACGCTGGATAAGCTGGCCGCACATGTTGAGCCCGCTGCAAAGCTGGGCATTCCGGCTTTGGCCCTTTTCCCCATTACGCCCACAGAAGCGCGGGATGAAAAAGGCACGGAAGCCACAAACCCGGATAACCTGATGTGCCGGGCCGCCCGCCTGCTTAAAAAAGAATTTCCAAACGTCGGGCTGATTGGTGACGTAGCACTGGACCCCTACACCAGCCACGGCCACGATGGCCTGATTGAAAATGGCTACGTGGTGAATGATCCATCCGTAACCATTCTTTCCCAGCAAGCCGTAAATCAGGCTGCTGCCGGTGTAGACATTATTGCCCCATCAGACATGATGGATGGCCGGATTGAGGCTATTCGGCGTGATCTGGATGGCAACGGGCTGATTAACACCCGGATTATGTCCTACGCAGCTAAATACGCCAGCGCATTTTACGGCCCGTTCCGTGATGCCCTGGGGTCTGGCGGTATGCTGAAAGGTGATAAAAAAACCTATCAGATGGACCCTGCCAACAGCGATGAAGCCCTGCGTGAAGTAGAAATGGACATTGCTGAAGGCGCAGATATGGTGATGGTCAAACCCGGCCTGCCGTATCTGGATATTATCCGCCGTGTGAAAGATGAATTCCACGTACCCACCTTTGCCTATCAGGTATCTGGTGAATATGCGATGCTGATGGCTGCCATCCGCAATGGCTGGCTAGACCATGAACGTGCCGTTATGGAAAGCCTTCTGGCCTTCCGCCGCGCGGGTGCCAATGGCATTTTAACGTATTTTGCTATTGAAGCCGCAGAACGTATCCGGGCATCTTTCGGCCAATAAGTTGCCAGTCAATATCACGGCATATGGGCCAGAGTTTTCTGGCCCATAATTTTGTTGCGGGATAATTTCTCCCCATGACGTCATCGCAAGACAGGCCGCATTTTTTCTACACCGCACCCCCCGGTGCCTGTCCGTATCTGCCCAATCGTATTGAGCGTAAAATACTGGTGGATCTTGCAACTCCGGATGCCAACTTCCTGCACAGCCGCCTTTCCCATGCCGGTTTCAGGCGGAGCCATACCTTGGCTTACGCACCTATTTGCGATGGTTGCTCTGCCTGCATCCCTATTCGTTTGCCTGTCAGAAACCTGACGCCTCATCGCACACAAAAACGCGCAGTCCGGCGGAATGCTGATCTTATTCGCAGCCTCCTGCCCCCTACCGCTACAGACGAACAATACACGCTCTTCCGCAGGTATCTGGACAGCCGCCATTCCGATGGTGAAATGGCGGGCATGTCCATGCATGATTACCGGATTATGGTGGAAGAAACGCCTGTAGATACGCGACTTGTCGAATTTCGTGCGCCAGATGCCACCTTAATGGCCGCCAGCTTGATTGATGTTCTGGAAGATGGGCTTTCTGCTGTTTACAGCTTTTATGAGCCTGATTGCCCTCAACGTTCTCTCGGTAGTTTTGCCATTCTTTCCTTGGCAGAATTAGCCATGCAGATGGAATTACCATACCTGTATCTGGGGTATTGGGTGCCGGGCAGCCCTAAAATGGCTTACAAAGAACGCTTTCAGCCCGCAGAAATTTTGCGCAATGGCACATGGCAGAAGTTGGACCTAAACTCCCCCCCCCAAACAGAAAGGGCCCATCCGTTTCCGGAAGGCCCTCTGTTCTAAGTGGCAGCGCTTAAGGCTTTTTACCCGCCCAAGGTGGCGCAACTTTGCCAACAGCCGCACGGCGGCTAACCCAATCTTGCAGATCAGCAAACTGGCGCACGCGCGCAGTGCCCGGCCAGTGCAGCCCATCTGCGGCGGTAAACACCACAGCTTGGCGCAACCCTCCTCCATCCGAGTATTTCTGCAAAGCCACACCAAGGCCGCGCGCCATTACGGGCAACTGTTCCAATGGGAAAATCAAGAACCGCCGGTTATCCCCCACAACAGCAACATGGTCCCCTTCTGCGGGTACACATATGCGGGCAAATTCGCCTTCCTTCAGGTTCAGCACCTGTCGGCCCGAGCGTTTTTCCGCCACCAAGGCTTCTTCTTCCACCAACATGCCACGCCCAGCGCTTGAGGCCACCAAACGGCGTTTGCCATCTTCTATCGGGAAAACAGCCAGAAGGTCTTCATCGTTGGAAAGGTCAATCAACAGGCGGATAGGCTGCCCATCCCCGCGGCCTCGCGGCAGATCGGCCCCTTTTACGGTATAGGCTCGCCCATCTGTTGCAAAGAAGCAGAGCCTATCTGATGTCTGGCAAGGAATAGCCAGCTTGAGAGCATCCCCTTCCTTAAACTTCTGATTTTCCAGATCAACATTGTGGCCTTTAACCGCACGCACCCATCCTTTTTGGGAAAGGATCATGGTGAGCGGTTCGCGCTCAACTTCTTCCACCACGGAAATATCAACAGGCTTGGGCGCAGAAAGAATAGTGCTTCTACGCTCACCCAAACGACCTTTCCCGAAAGCTTTGATCATGCCCGTTAATTCGCGCTCGATCGTTTTCCAGCGCTGTTTTTCACTATCAAGCAATGCCATCAATGCTGCCTGCTCGGCAGAAAGCGCATCATGCTCCTTGCGGATTTCCATTTCCTCAAGGCGCCGCAAACTCCGCAGCCGCATGTTGAGCACGGATTCTGCTTGCAAATCTGTTAGCTTGAATGTGGCTATCAGACTGGCCTTAGCATCATCCTCTTCCCGAATAATGCGGATAACCTCATCCAGGTTAAGATAAACAGCAAGGAAACCCGAAAGAATTTCCAGCCGCCGTTCCACCGCTGTCAGTCTATGGCGGCTTCGGCGTTCCAGCACTTCATGCCGGTGGTTCAACCATGCCTGAATAACCTGCTTAAGCCCCATTACACCGGGTGAACGATCTGCCCCCAGCACATTCATGTTCAGGCCAAAGCGACTTTCCAGAGGTGTGGCGCGGAACAATGTTTCCATCAGCACTTCTGGTTCTATACCGCGTGTTTTGGGCTCCAGAATCAGACGAATTTCATCCGTACTTTCATCACGGATATCCCCTAGCAGAGGCAGTTTTTTCTGGTCCAGCAAATCAGCAATCTGCTCAATCAGGCGAGATTTCTGCACCTGATACGGAATTTGCGTAACCACAATATGCCACGTGCTAAAACGGCCCTGTTCGACCTCCCACCGCGCGCGCATTCTAAAGCTGCCTCGGCCTGTTTCGTACGCCTGCAAAATAGCATCCGAATCTTCCACAATCAGACCACCGGTGGGAAAATCCGGCCCCGGCATAAGCTCTAGCAGCTCCTGCGTAGTGGCAGAGGGTTTGCGCACCAACAAAGCAGCAGCAGCGCAAACTTCTGCTGCATTATGGGGCGGAATACTGGTAGCCATACCCACAGCAATGCCTGCCGCGCCATTGGCAAGCAGGTTGGGAAAAGCCGATGGAAGAACAACGGGTTCCTGTTCCTCACCATCATAGGTGGGGCGAAAATCTACTGCATCATCTTCAATGCCGTCCAACAGGGCCACGGCAACTTCTGTCAGGCGAGCTTCCGTGTACCGCATGGCGGCCGGGTTATCACCATCAACAGAACCAAAATTCCCCTGCCCTTCTACCAGCGGGTAACGTGCGGCAAAATCCTGCGCCAGCCGCACCAGTGCTTCGTAAACAGAGGCATCACCATGGGGGTGAAACTTACCGATAACATCACCCACCACGCGGGCGCATTTTTTAAAACCGGAAGCCGGATCTAGCCGGAGCTGATGCATGGCATAAACCAAGCGCCGATGCACCGGCTTAAGCCCATCCCGCACATCCGGCAAAGAGCGGGACATGATGGTGGAAAGCGCATAGGCCAGATAACGCTCACTAAGCGCCTCTGCCAGTTTTGTTTCCTCAATATGTCCTGCGGTTTCGCTCATCTGCCATCCCTGGAAAGCTGTGCATGATCCATTAAAAACAAGACATACAGCCCTCGTATCGGTTGTGCCAGTCTTGCGCTACTCGGTTATAGGTGTTTGGTCTGCCAGAACACGCATTTCCAGCCGATCATATAGCCGTTGGCGTGCTGCGGGTAAGGGTAAATGGCGCTGGCCAAAGGCATCGCGCGCCAGAAAATGGCCTGTTAAGCGTAAACCTTCCAACCAATCTGCCGCATGACCGGTTTGTTCTGTATCTCGCAAAAAAGACGGAAGTGGCAAAAGCCGATCTTTCCACTCTCCTGCACCTTCCTCGCTAACTGCGCGCCCCGTGCGTGGTGAGACATAATGCAGATTTTCTGTGCTGCCGGTAACCGCACAAGCGGAAAGATCCAGCCCAAAACCTAAAGTTGCCAGCAGTGCCATTTCCCACCGCACTACGTGAGGCATACCCTCCCGTTCTGCAACAACAGGATCATACCCCAAAAAGGTAAGTAAACGCACTGTTTCTGCAAAAAGGAATGGGCAAGGATCAGCTTCTGGCAACGTAACATCCGCCAACACACACACGGATTGCACCATGCCTAGCGCTAACGGAGCATCCAGCAATCGTGCTGCACAGGCGTAAAGTAGTTCGCCAGAAATTTGTAATGGTGCTGCGGCGCTGCGTTTATGAAAGCTGGTTTTAACCACATTGCCCGGCTGCCATAGGGCGCGGCCCGCTTTACTGGCACCGCCATAGGCTATACCCCGCAGAGGGCCGTAATCTTCTGTTAGAACATGTATGCGTGCGCTGGTTTCACCCTGCACACCTGCAAAAAGCACAAGGGCGGGAGCCTCCTTTTCATAGGAAGTCCCGCCCTTGTCCATCACTCAAAAAGCTCGACCTTAGACGCCAGCAACCTTGGCGACTTCAGCAGCAAAGTCATCTTCTTCTTTTTCGATGCCTTCACCCAGCTGGAAGCGATCAAAGCCAACCAGCTTAACGCCAGCTTTCTTCAGCACGTCTTTCACGCGGGTTTCACCATCATGCACCCATACCTGTTCCAGAAGCACAACTTCTTCGTAGAACTTACGGATGCGGCCTTCGACCATCTTTTCGATGATAGCTTCTGGCTTGCCGGAAGCGCGGGACTGTTCAATCAGCACTGCGCGTTCACGTTCAACTTCTGCCGGATCAAGGCTGGTAACATCCAGAGCGGAAGGACGTGTGGCAGCAACGTGCATGCCAACCTGACGGCCAAGCTGCTCGATGGCTTCATCAGCGGTTGGGGCTTCAACAGCAGCCAGAACGCCAATCTTGCCCAGACCGGGGCGCAGGGCACCGTGAACATAGGTAGCAACCACGCCAGACGGCACAGTAAACACACGTGCCCGGCGCAGGGTCATGTTTTCACCGATGGTTGCAACCAGATGTGTCAGTTCATCAGCAACGGTACGACCGGTTTCCAACGTGGCAGCCTTAATGGCTTCCAGATCTTCACCAACCTTAAGCGCAACTTTAGCAACGGATTCCACAAAGTTCTGGAAGGATTCGTTACGGGCTACAAAGTCGGTTTCAGCGTTCACTTCAACCATGGCAGCCACTTTGTCTGCAGAGGCAACGCCTACCAGACCTTCAGCAGCAACACGGCCAGATTTTTTTGCCGCAGCAGCAAGGCCCTTAGTACGCAGCCAATCAATAGCGGCTTCGATATCACCGTTGGCTTCGTTCAGTGCTTTTTTGCAGTCCATCATGCCTGCGCCGGTTTTTTCGCGCAGTTCCTTGACCAGTGCAGCCGTAATTGCCGCCATAATTCTATACTCCTTGAAAAACCCGAACGCGCCCACATAGGGGCGCGAACCGGAATATTCCATGGCCTGCCAATGCAGGCATTCATGCAGGAAAAAACAGCCCGGCATGATAACCGGGCTGTTTGTGTATTCCGTTAGCTTGCAGCCGGTGCTGGTGCCGGTGTTTCTGCTGCAGGAGCAGCAGCTGCCGGAGCGGCTTCCAGAGCAGGCTCAACAGGCAGTTCTTCAGCAGCGCCGATATCCTGACCGGAAGCGCCCAGTTCTGCGGAAATACCGTCCAGAACAGCGGAAGAAACCAGATCGCAATACAGGCCGATAGCGCGGATGGCATCATCGTTACCCGGAATCGGGAAGGTAACACCACGCGGATCGGAGTTGCTGTCCAGAATAGCCACAACCGGGATACCCAGCTTGTTGGCTTCTTCAATGGCCAGCTTTTCCTTGTTGGTGTCGATCACGAACAGGATGTCCGGCAGGCCACCCATTTCCTTGATCCCGCCCAAGGAGCGTTCCAGCTTGTCGCGCTGGCGAGTCATGTCCAGAATTTCTTTCTTGGTCAGACCAGCGGTTGCGCCGTCCAGCGTTTCTTCAATGCCACGCAGGCGCTTGATGGAACCCTGAATGGTCTTCCAGTTTGTCAGCATACCGCCGAGCCAGCGGTGGTTGACGTAGTACTGACCGCAGCGGCGAGCAGCTTCTGCAATCGGATCCTGCGCAGCACGCTTGGTGCCAACAAACAGAACGCGGCCACCACCAGCAACGGTGTTGCGGATAGCCTGCAGAGCACGATCAAGCAGGCCAACGGTCTGCTGCAGATCAATGATATGAACCTGGTTGCGCACACCGAACAGGTACGGCGCCATGCGCGGGTTCCAGCGACGGGTGTGGTGACCAAAGTGAACACCAGCTTCCAGAAGCTGACGAAGGGTAAAATCAGGCATCGCCATAAGCGTATTCCTACCTTTCTGGTTATTCCTCCGCGAGGCGTTACCCTGCCGGACAGGCAGAGCACCAGATGGTGTTTTCCTCGCGTGCGTTATGCTCCCGGCCTTGACCGAGCGCGGCCCTTATGGCCGTTTTTTTGCGCCCGGACAAGATAAAAAACGCTCTTTTCAGGCTGCGTCTTCTGCCTTGGAGACTGTTTCTACTGGATGGGCGTATTTGTTAGGCACACCACTACGCGCCAGCAGAGCACGAAGTGACTTTACAACAGGGAACACTTCAACGTTGTGATCTCCGCCCAGTTCACGCCATGCGTTCTGCTCCATTTCCACAATTTCGCGGTCTTCTTCAAAGATGCGATGTGTGAAAATACCCAGCGCAGGCCATGCCAGATTGAGCAGGAAGTTCCATTTGGGTTTTTTAACAGAAAGCAGACCAAACGCCTGCGTAACCTGCTGTGTTTCACCCAGCGGCACATAGGATGTCCACAAATCCATAATCAGATCGCCATCCTTATCGTGAATCTGAAGTGTCTGGTATGGATAGGTAGTGCGGATGGACACAACTTCTTCAACCGGCTGCTCCCGGTCTTCGTAGTCATGATGCTTGCCAAAAATCAGGGCTTCAGCCAGCGGCTGATTCCCACCTTTACGGGCAAAGCTGTAGCGTGCTTCCAGGAAATCATCACCCTTATCCTGCCCCAAGAAACGCGCCGTGATAGAGCCCATCTGCCGCCGATGCAGGAACTGATGGTTCATGTCCATCAGGTTTTCATGCATAAAGGTGTAGTGGCATTTCAGCCGCGGGCTGAACATGCGGGTTTTGTATTCCGGGTTCCCCACCTGCGCCACGTCTGGCACGGGCACTTTATCAGCCAAAGCCGGATCACCGGGGAAGATAAAGATCAGGCCGCTTTTTTCACGGCAAGGGTAAGACTTAACCGGACGGCCTACCCCTTCCTTGTTCAGGTAAGGTACGGTTACACACTTACCTGCGCGGTCAAATGCCCAACCGTGGTAGCAGCATTTTACGCAACCCTTATCATCCACAACGCCCTTGCTCAGCGGCACCTGCCGATGTGCGCAACGGTCTTCCAGCGCATAAACAGGCCCATATTCAGGGCGAATAAGTGCAATGGGGTGGCCAGCATAACGCGCGGCAAATGTTTTGCCGGGGCGCACCTTGTGCGACCACGCCACAGGGTACCAGAAATTGGGATCACAATCGATCTGCCGAAGATCATAATGCGGCGTATTAGAACCGTCCGCCTGTTTGCCCTTGGCCTCTTCCACCAGCATGACGTCACCCTTTCAGAATCCAACAAGGCCGATGCAGCAGGAACAACATCACCTTAAAAACATGCCTATGCCCACGTGCCCTACAGTTCCGCATAACGAAACTGCCTGAGCAAACATGGGCGGGGATGACGCCTTCAAGATATTGAAGCTGCTTTTTGCTCAGCCCTGCCGCGCCATCACATGGGTGGGAAGGTTAGCCGATTTTGTACGCTGCGCCCAGATGCAAACAGCCAACCAAGCTGTGCACTGGCCGCAACGGTCCTATCCTGCCAGACCGTATGCCTCACAGAACAGGTAATCTTCATTGCATTATTGCGGGGCGTGATTTTCCAGAAGATGCGTAGAAGACGGCTGATTGTTACCGGGGATTGTCTCACTTGGGCTTTCCATCACCCCGTATTTCTTGCCATGCGGATTATGGTGAGGATGGTATTCCTTAACCGGATGAGCCGGGTGCTTGCCATCGTTAGAAGGCGGTTGCGTACCGGGTTGCTCATCTACCGTGCGTGGGTTGCTCCATAGCTTTTTAGATGGATCAACATGTTCACCATTCGGCCCTTCGGCCGCTTTTGAGGGAGGCTGCCCCTGCTGGGAAGCTGCGCCCTCTGCTGTAGGCGGCGTGCCACTATTATCCTGCGCCATAGCCAATGCTGGCATCACACTTAAAGACGCGCCAAGCAGCATAGAAGTTAAGATTTTCTGCATGGGATATTCCTTTTAATAAAATGAGGTATCCCGTTTTCCAACGCCAGCAATTTGGAAGAGTTGCAAATTTTATTTTTTCAGAATTTCCCTTATTTTTCCATAAGATTCTGGATGGCATGAGAGCGCTTTTCCATCCAAATGCGTAACAGTGCGCAAGGAAAGGCTATTTGTTAAATACACCCCTTGCGCTTTTACAATATCTTCGTAGCAGATAGACCGCTCTTGCATTACGCCTGCATCTAATAGCAGCCTACGGGCAATGCCCGGTAAAGCACCTTCTATAACAGGAGGCGTTATCAATCCTGCCTCTGTTTGCACAACAATATTACTAATTGTGCTTTCCGCTATATGCCCTTGCATATTTAGTAAAAGGGCATCATCGCAGCCTTTTCTATCCGCTTCCTGCCTTGCTACAATACCGGGCAAATAACTGAGCGATTTAATGCGAGAAAGTGGGGAAAGCTCATCTCTGCGCACCAGCTCACTCACACACACACGAACAGCCTGCTCCCTAAAGACACCGGCAGCACCTGTTATGAAAACTGTTGGCTTGCAGTGTTCTGGCGGCAGCAAGCCGCGTGGCGCCACCCCACGCGTTACAGTCAACCGGGCAGAGCCATTCTCAAAACCCGCATATGCCAAAAATTCCCGGATCGCCTGCAAAGTGTTATCTTGCTCTGGAACAGACAGCCCCAGAACTTGAGCACCGTTACAAAGACGCTGATAATGCCATAAAAAATGCAAAACTGTGCCGTTCTTTATACGCAAAGTTTCAAACAACCCGTCTCCCAATGTTACGCCACGATCTAGCGGGCTGATAGCAGCTTGTTCTACGGGATATATTTTGCCGTTTAACCAGATAATACTCACGCCTGCCCCCAGAACTTCTGAAATGGTGCAAACTTCAGGCACATTTCTTTATATTCCTTTTCTGGGTCAGATAGAATGGTTACACCACCCCCAACACCAATACTCAGATGATTTTTGGAATGCTCCAAACTGCGAATAATTACGGAACTGTCCATACTGCCATCTATTCCAATACGAAACACAGTGCCGCAATACGCACCTCTGGCAGAGGCTTCCAGCTCATCTATAATCTGCATGGCTCGATATTTTGGGGCCCCTGTTACAGACCCCGGGGGCAATGTTACTTTCAAAAGATCAAAAACATCTTTATCAGGCAGCAACTTTCCACGAATTTCTGAAACCAGATGATGCACATGCGGAAACTGCTCTACCACCAGTAGGTCTGGCACATACACGCTGCCTATTTGTGCCATGCGTCCGATATCATGCCGCATGAGGTCAACAATCATCAGGTTTTCGGCACGCTCTTTTTCATCATGTAGAAGTGCATTATGCCAAAACGCATCTTCTTCCGGCGTTTGCCCTCGTGGTGCCGTGCCTTTGATAGGCCGTGATGAGACACAACCATTCGCATCCACTTTCAAAAATCTTTCTGGGGAAGAAGATAGCAGCGCAAAATCTGGACCGCATGACAAATACGCACCAAAAGGTGCTGGTATTTGCTGCCGCAATGCACGGTAAACCTCAGCGCTCAGCATATTTTCAGCCACATCCGCTGTATGCCGGCATGTTATATTTGCCTGAAAAATATCTCCCGCAGCAATATAATCCCGCGTTTGCGTAACGCTCTGACAATAAGCTGCATGGTTTTGGTCTGGAACAAACGGCTTGGCCGCATGTAGCTTATATGGTGGAACATGCTCAGGAAGCATGTTCCATTCCCTTATAGACTGCGCCACATTGGTTTCATTCACAAAAAAACTTGAAATTCCTGCAAGAAACACACGTTTTTCAAAACGATCCCAAATAAAGGCATGATCATACATACCCGCCGCCAATGCGGGTGTATTCTGGTCTTTATGGCGAGACAAAACGCCTTCCAGAATCATTCCCATTTGATAACTGGCAAACCCAATAAGACCACCCCAGAATGGAATGCCTTGCGGGCATGTTCCAACCATATCTTCTTTTAACTCATTATGAAAAATACGTAGAATTTCAAAAATATCATCAGCAGAAATTATCGGTTTTTTTGTGCTATCTACCTCTATTTCATGAGGCCACGCCACCACTGTATGGCATGGGTTGCGGCAAAAAATCTGCCATCGGCTTCGATTATCTATCTTGCCGCCACTATCCAGAAAAGCACACCATGGCTGTTGACCCCATACCGATAAAACAACATCGGGGTCCCTCCATTGTAGCTCCTTTACCTGAACCAATGTTAGACCTGTTCCACCCGAGAAACGCCGGAAAGTGTGCGCAGCCTTTGCCCCAAAACGGGCGTAACCTTGTAACGGCCACGTAGGCGCACCTCTACATCGCAACTATCTGCAACACCCGGCAACAAAACAATCCGCCCTGCTCCGCCCTTTTGTGGTTCCAGAATAGCTTGCAAGTCTGGCAAGGCATCGGGCTTTTCTAGCCATACCCGCATTTCGCTTTGCCCTTGCGCCGCAGCGGCTTCCAAATCCACAATATCTGTAGCGGTAAGCCGCAGGGCTTCGCCTTCCAGCTTTAAATCGGCTGTTACGAGTATAGCGGTGCCAGCTACCAGAATATCACGCACACGCGTCAGCACTTCCGAAAAAACAGTTACTTCACAACCACCAGATGCATCGGAAAGGCGTACCCATGCCATTTTATTACCTGTGCGTGTTGGGCGTTCCTTTTTATCCACCACACAGCCAGCAATTTTAACACGGCCACCACCCAGCTCCGCCGCAGTTAGCAACTGAGATGTGCGCGTAACACCCAAACGGCGCAGTACCGAACCATAAGCATCCAACGGGTGGGCTGTCATATGGAAGCCAATAGCTTCTGCTTCCATCGCCAGACGTTCAAATTCTGGCCAATCGTGCCCTTCCACCAACCGCAGAGGCTCAACTTCACCTGGGCCACCAAACAACCCAATCTGGCCAGAAGCTGCCTCCTGCGCCTGACTATGCGCCCGCCTTAAAATAACATCTGCTGATCTAAAAACACGGGCCCGGTTTTTATCAATACATTCAAACGCACCAGCTTTTGCCAGATTTTCCAACTGCATCCGGTTGATGTGCTTGGGATCAATACGGATTGCAAAATCTGCTAGATTTTTGAAAGGTTTTTCTCCCCTCACCTCCACCAGAGATTCCATTGCGCCATAGCCCACCTTTTTGATGGCAGCCAGCGCATAACGGATTGCGTATGTTCCATCTGGCTGTTTTTCGACCGAAAAATCAGCTTCTGATTTATTGATATTTGGCGGCAACACTGCAATGTGCATCCGCTCTGCTTCCTGACGCAAAGCAGCAAGTTTTTCCGTACGCTCCCGCGCCAAAGACATACAAGCAGCCAAAAAGGCCACTGGATGGTTGGCCTTCATCCATGCTGTTTGGTACGAAACAAAAGCATAAGCAGCAGCATGAGATTTGTTAAAGCCGTAATCTGCAAACTTAGCCATAAGGTCAAAAACCTCAACGGCTTTATCACGGTCAATCCCGCGTTTGGTGGCGCCTTCTGTAAAAATTTCGCGCTGGTGATCCATTTCCGAACGGATCTTTTTACCCATGGCACGACGCAGCAAATCTGCGCCGCCCAGGCTGTAGCCAGCCATTTTTTGGGCAATCTGCATAACCTGTTCCTGATAGACCATGATGCCATAGGTCTCTTCAAGAATATCGCGAATTTCCTCGTGCGGGGGCTCCCATGCCTCTCCGTGTTTTCTACGGCAATAATCGGGAATGTTCGCCATTGGCCCAGGGCGATACAGCGCCACAGCTGCAATCAGATCTTCTATGCGGGTTGGGCGCATTTGTTTAAGAACATCGCGCATGCCCGCGCCTTCAAACTGGAACACGCCGGCGGTATCACCGCGCCCCAACATTTCATACGTTTTGGGGTCATCCAGCGGAATGTGGCTGAGATCTACATCCTTGCCCATACGGCGGATGAAATCGACACCCCGTTTGAGAATAGTGAGTGTTGTTAAACCAAGAAAGTCGAACTTAACGAGCCCCGCCTGCTCAACAAACTTCATGTTATATTGAGTGACGAGCGTATCACTTTTCGGGTCTCGGTACAGCGGCACAAGCTGCACAAGCGGCCTATCGCCAATCACCACCCCGGCCGCATGCGTACTGGCATGGCGGAAGAGCCCTTCCAACTGCTGGGCTATTTCCAGCAGCCTGCGCAGGGCCTCATCATTATCACGCATTTCTTGCAGCTTGGGTTCACCTGCAATGGCTTCTTTCAGGGTGACCGGTTTGGCAGGATTGTTAGGGATAAGCTCTGCCACACGGTTAACCATACCGTACGGCAAGCCCAGCACACGCCCAACATCGCGCACGGCAGCACGCGCTTGTAGTTTACCGAAGGTAATAATCTGCGCAACACGATCTGCCCCATATTCATGCCGCACATAGGAAATCACTTCGTCTCGCCGATCCTGACAAAAATCGATATCAAAATCAGGCATAGAAACGCGTTCTGGATTTAGAAAACGTTCGAACAGCAAATTAAACGGAATAGGATCAATATCCGTAATGGTAAGCGCCCATGCAGCCAAAGACCCCGCACCAGAACCACGGCCCGGCCCAACCGGTATGCCATGCGCCTTGGCCCACTGGATAAAGTCCGCCACGATCATGAAGTAACCGGGGAACCCCATTTTGGAGATAATATCCAGCTCGAAACGCAAACGTTCTTTATATTTTTCTACTGTTTCTGTATCCAGCTTCATGCCGGACATACGGTGTTCCAACCCTTCCCACGCCATAGCACGCAGGGTTTCATCTTCTGTCGCGCCTTCTCTTACCTTAGGGCAAACAGGCAAAAGAGGCTTGCGGGTTTCTACCTTAATGGCGCAGCGGCGGGCTATTTCCAAAGTGTTGTCACACGCATCTGGCAGATCGGCAAAAAGTGCGCGCATCATTTCCGGCGGCTTGAACCAATGCTCCGGCGTTACACGAAAGCGGTCTTTTTCTGCCATCGTGCGCCCTTGGGCGATGCACAACAGGGCATCCTGTGCTTCGTACATTTTTGGTGTAGGAAAAAAGCACTCATTCGTTGCCACTAATGGCAGACCAAACCGATCGGCCAATGTCAGCACGCCCGGTTCCACAGCTTTTTCAACACCTAATCCATGACGGTGCAGTTCTACAATCAGCCTATCACCAAAGGCTTCATGCACACGGGCCAGCCATTTTTCGGCATCTTCCGTTTGTCCTTCTGCCAGCATCTGAAAAAGCGGCCCACGTGTGCCACCTGTCAGCAGCAGCAGCCCTTCTGCTTTCTCGCATAGCAAATCCAGAGAAACAAAAGGGTCTGCCGGATCTGAATTTTGGAACCCGGCTGAAGAAAGAAACTGGAGATTCGCCAACCCTGCTTCATTCTGCGCCAGAAGCACTACAGGCTCGGCGGGGGCACCGGGTTTGTCATTACGCGCAGGCAGGCCGATCTGGCTGCCAATAATAGGCTGAATACCGCTTTTGGTACAATACTGAGAAAATTCCAACGCCCCGAACAGGTTACCTGAATCTGCAATACCCACAGCAGGCATGTGCATTTCCTTCGCCAGCCCCACAATATCGGGAACACGAATGGCCCCCTGGCTAAGCGAATAGGCAGAATGAACACGAAGATGAACAAAATCAGCGTAAGACATGCGTCTTTATAGCACAGACTTGAAGCTTTTCACTCTGCCTAAAGTTTTGTTTCAAGTTAGTCCCCACGTGTGGAGGAAACACTGCCTGTTAGGCCGTCTGGACATTCCGAATGTAAATGTAGCAGGAAATACGGAATGACATGCTGGTGGGGCCTCCCAGTAACCCCACAATTTGCTCCGCCACTAAGGCGTGCCCTGGTCGGGAGAATATCGCCAGATCACAGCATGTCATTCGCAAAACCTGTATAGCAGCATAAGAAAGGCGCTGTCATGCCCTCAGTTATTGTTTCTGGATCAACGCAGCCTATTCGTTCTGTGCTAAATCGGATTGCTGCAATTGACCGTAATCCGGGTGAGACGGTTCATCCCCGCGTGTGCGGGGAACACTTGTGACAGCCCAGAGCCTGCGTTGCGTGCCCCGGCTCATCCCTGCGTGTGCGGGGAACACCGCCACCAGATCAGAGAGATGCCCCTCAATATCGGTTCATCCCTGCGTGTGCGGGGAACACTGACAGCTCATTCAGAGCGCCGTCACCCTTATCGGTTCATCCCTGCGTGTGCGGGGAACACGAACTACCAACCAGCAAATTGGTATCTGCAACGGGTTCATCCCTGCGTGTGCGGGGAACACGATGCCAGAGATAGAGAGAGCACAGCAGCCGGAGGTTCATCCCTGCGTGTGCGGGGAACACCCTTGAACGTGGCAGCAGGCACCAGATGCAACCGGTTCATCCCTGCGTGTGCGGGGAACACTCTCACAATGGATTTGAGGCACGGAGAGCGTGCGGTTCATCCCTGCGTGTGCGGGGAACACTAATCAGCAATATCAGCCTGAGTTAGAGCCATCGGTTCATCCCTGCGTGTGCGGGGAACACCTCTCGTCTTTGAAAAACAGAACCCAACGGTCCGGTTCATCCCTGCGTGTGCGGGGAACACGCCACTTGGCTTGAGTTGTCGGACAAGATGATCGGTTCATCCCTGCGTGTGCGGGGAACACTCTTTGTGGAACCACTTGATTCCATAGCATTATTTTACTGTCAAAGAATCTACCAGCCACAAAAGGGCCCAGCCACTTCTGGAATAGTGACATATTCATGGATACATTGCAGCACTTTGAAGCTTGGAACACCTATTCCGGCTGACTAAATTACTGGCGCTCAGGATTCATCATGCAGATTGTAAAAACCAAAGCGGAACTGGCAGCTCTCAGCACCAGTTGGCGGAAAGATGGCCAGACTATTGGCTTTGTGCCGACCATGGGCGCACTTCATGCAGGCCATCTTTCACTCATAAATGCGCTGGATGGCAAAGCCTCCCGTCGGATTGTGTCCATTTTTGTAAATCCTATCCAGTTCAACAACACCAATGATTTCCAGCATTACCCGCGCGGGCTGGAAGATGATGCTGGCCTGCTACGCAATACCGGCAAAGTGGACGTGCTTTACGCCCCAGATGAAAGCCAAATGTACCCTCCCGGCTTTGCAACCCGTATAAGTGTTTCCGGGCTGGATACTATGCTGTGTGGGGGAGACAGGCCCGGCCATTTTGATGGCGTTGCCACTGTGGTTACCAAGCTGTTTTTACAAACACGCGCCAATATCGCGGCCTTTGGTGAAAAAGATTACCAGCAACTCTGCCTCATCAAACGCATGGTGCAGGATCTGGATCTACCTGTAGATATTTTACCCGTACCCACTTTGCGAGAAGCAGACGGGCTTGCCCTTTCATCCCGCAACCGCAGGCTTACGCCACAACAACGCCAACAAGCCACGTTCCTGCCCCAAGCCCTAAAGGCATGCCTTGCAGCCATGCGGAACGGCACAAGTGTAGAAAGCAGCTTGGCCACATGCCGTGAAGCATTGAAGAATGCAGGCTTTCACGTTCATTATCTGGAACTCCGCCATGCGGAAAATCTGGCGCCTGCCCCTATTGCCAGCAAAGATACACGTTTGTTTGTGGCTGCCAGCTTAGGAGACATCCGGCTTATTGATAATATGCCGCTTGCCTAACTTTGGTTTTCCATAAAATTTTTTCCACGATAGCAAAGAACCCAAAATCATGAGCATCAAACGTCTTGCCCCCGAAGAACGCTTAACAGGCGCCGTTATTCATAATGGTCTTATTTATCTGGCTGGCCAGATTGCCGATGATTCCACATTGGATGCAGAAGGCCAGATGGCTGATATTCTACGGCAGGTAGATGCCTTATTGGCTGAAGCTGGCACGGACAAAAGCCGCCTTATTTCCGTGCAGATCTTTCTGGCCGACATGAATGATATGGCTGGCATGAATCGTGCATGGGATGCATGGCTGGACAAGAACAACAAACCCGCCCGCGCAACGGTAGAAGCCAAACTGGCAGACCCCACATGGAAGGTGGAACTCACCGGAATTGCCGCGCTGCCTCAGCCATAGTTACTTTAATGGTGGACGGCTATTTGCCAGCCGTTCACCACAAAGAACGAAGCATAAACAAATGCTTTAATGCATTGATATAATTTATAAATTTTAAAGGGAAATAAGGCTGGCTCCCGAAGTAGGACTCGAACCTACGACCCAGCGATTAACAGTCGCTTGCTCTACCAACTGAGCTATTCGGGACCAGCGAGGGAGCATATAGCTAACCTAAATCGCGCCGTAAACCCCCTTTTTTATTTTTTTTCATATTTCCTCCATCACTCATAAAGCGACAGACACAGCAAGACATAGTAAACCTACAAAAATGAACGCCCAAGGTCCTTCCCAAACACGTCGTAATCTCCTGCTAGCCGGTATGGGCGGTATTGCCGCCATTGGCGGAGGAACCTTTCTGGCAACACGAGGCAAGCATCACACACACAAGCAGCCGGATGGTGCTTATCGGCAGATCAAAATAGGTTGGCCAAATTCTGGATCGGCACCAGTTTTGGCTGTGGCTGCACAAAAAGATTTTTTTGCGCATTATAGCTTGGATGTAGATCTGCCCTTCGCCACCATAAATGGGGAAGACACCATTAATGCACTGGCCAGAGGGGATATTTCCTACGCCGTAGCCCCTGCCCTTACGTGGCTTAGGCACCTTTATGCAGGGCTAAATGCGCAGTTGCTTATTGGCGTGCAGCCGGGCAATTTTCGGCTGTTAGTACGCCGCAGCAGCCATATTACACGGCTAGACCAGCTTATGGGCCACACTGTAGCCGTTATGGATCAGAACGCAGCAGATAAGCTGTTTTTTGCCATTATGATGCGCCGCAAAGGGCTGGACGCCATGAATCGCATCAACTGGCTGGATCTACCTCTCCCACAAATTGATGATGCCGCACGCAGCCAAAGAATTGATGCCGTTGTTGCGCATGATTATCAGGCATGGTGGCTGCTTCAATCCTTCCCTGATCTGTTTATTGAGCTAGCAGGCAGCAATACTGGCCACTATGCTGAGCGCACAAGTATGGTGCTTGGCGCCTCCAGTTCTGCCCTTCAAGATGACCCAGATGCCGCCATTGCCCTTGTGCTGGCCCTACGTGATGCAGCACGCTGGACAGATACCCACCGCGATGATGCAGCAACCCTGATTGCGCCAGACATTACGGATCTTTCCGCAGCCAGCATACGCGCAATGCTACACAGCGAACCTGCTATCCGGCCCGTTATTGGCAAATCATTGCGCGAACAACTGGCGCAGTATTGCGATGAACTGCAACTGGTCGGCCTGCTGCCCGACACGGAAGACAGCACAGCACTTGCTCATCATTATGCGCGGAATGTTTTGAAAGAATAAAGAAAGTGCAGGCACATTTTTAATTGCGCCTGCACTTTACTTGAAAGCTTTACTGCAAGCCTTCTACAAACTGAGCAATACGCTGGCAGGCCTCGCGCAGTGTTTCATCTGCCGTTGCGCAGGACAACCGCAAATAAGGTGAATGCCCAAAGGCGCTTCCTGGCACAGTGGCTACAAAAGCCTCTTCCAGCAAAGCTAATGCAAAGTCATGGTCTGTTTCTAACCGCTTACCCGCAGCGGTCGTTCGGCCCAGACACCCGGCAACACCCGGATACGCATAAAACGCACCATCGGGCATAGCGCAGGTAAACCCCGGAATGGCCCGCAATGCTTCCACGACCATCCGACGGCGGCGGCCATATGTTGCCACCATTTCCTGCACCAAATCTGCCGGACCATCCAACGCAGCCGCTGCCGCCGCCTGCGCTATGGAGCACACGCCAGATGTGGCATTGCCCTGAACACCCCGCATGGTGGCAATAAGATCTGCCGGACCGCCCGCAAAACCTACGCGCCAGCCTGTCATGGCATAAGCTTTAGAAACGCCATTGAGGGTAATGGTGCGTTCTTTCAGATCAGGCGCTACAGCGGCAATAGATGCTGATTTTGCACCATCAAACACCAGATGTTCGTAAATCTCATCTGAAAGTATCCAGATATCTGGATACTGCCGCAACACTTCCGCAATAGCCCGCAGATCATCCGCTGAGCACACACCGCCTGTTGGATTATTAGGAAAGTTCAACACCACCCAACGTGTGCGCGGTGTCAGCACTTTTGCCAGTTCATCCGCCTTCAGGCGGAAACCGTCTTCCTCCCGACAGGGTACAAAAACAGGTGTTGCGCCAAACATACGGGCAATAAGCGGATAGCTGACCCAATAAGGCGTGGGCACCACCACTTCATCACCCGCATTCAGCGTGGCCATAAAAGCGTTGAAGATAACCTGCTTGCCACCGTTGGAGACCATAATCTCCTCCGGCTTGTAATCCAGCCCGTTTTCACGCGTGAACTTGCGGGCAATGGCCGCCTTAAGGGCTGGCGTACCATCTACGGGTGGATATTTGGTCTGCCCAGCCAAGGCGGCCTGATGGGCGGCCTCTACCACGGCAGGCGGTGTGGCAAAATCCGGCTCCCCCAAAGCAAGGGAGATAACAGGCTTGCCCTCCGCCTTAAGCGCGCGTGCACGCCGTGCCATTTCAATAGTGGCAGGCGCAGGCAAACCTTTCAGCCTGTTTGCAAAAGACCGCGCCATATTTTACAGCAGCCCTTTGCAAAAGCGCTGAATACGTGCGCAAGCTTCGCGCAGGCTATCTGTATCCGTAGCATAGGAGATACGGATATGACCGGGGAACATGAAGGCCGAACCATGCACAGCGGCAACGCCTTCTTCTTCCAGCAGAGCTGTTACGAAATCCTCATCCGTTTCCAGCTTTTTGCCACCCGGAGACGTTTTGCCCAAGCATTTTTCAACTGTAGGGAACACATAGAACGCACCCTGCGGTACATCACATTCCAGCCCTTCGGCTTCATTCAGCATGGAAACAACCATGTCGCGCCGCCCCTGATAGGTGGCAACCATTTCCTGAATGAACTCCTGCGGGCCGGTAAGTGCTTCCACAGCCGCAGCCTGTGCGATGGAACAGGTGTTGGAGGTGGACTGCCCCTGAAGTTTGTTCATGGCTTTTGTTAGCTCTACCGGAGCCCCAGAAAAACCAATGCGCCAGCCTGTCATGGCATACGCCTTGGAAACACCATTCATGGTAACGGTGCGGCTACGCAGCAGAGGTTCTACTTCCACAAACGTAGCGGGGCGGAAGCCATCGTAAACCAGCTTGGCATAGATATCGTCTGTAAAGATCCACACATGCGGGTGGCGGAGCAGAACATCACACAGCGGGCGCAGGTCTTCGGCAGAATAGGCCACACCTGTAGGGTTACAGGGTGAGTTCAGAAAAAACCATTTTGTGCGCGGCGTAATGGCGACTTCCAGCTGTTCTGCTGTAATCCGAAAACCATTTTCACGCTTGCAGGGTACAATAACGGGCTTGCCTTCTGCCAACGTAACAATATCGGGGTAGGAAACCCAGCATGGCGCCGGAATAATTGCCTCGTCACCCGGATTAAGGGTGGACATCATGGCATTGTAGATAACCTGTTTGCCACCTGTGGAAACAATAATTTCCTCCGGCGTATAATCCAGACCACTATCCAGCTTAAAACGCTCTGCCACAGCCTTACGCAGTTCTGGCGTACCAGCAACATCGGTATAACGGGTTTGGCCGTTTTCAATCGCCTTGGCTGCTGCGCGGGAGATGTTTTCGGGCGTGCGAAAATCTGGCTCACCAGCAGAAAGGCTGATGATGTTCCGGCCTTCAGCTTTAAGTGCACGCGCCCGTGTCGAAATGACAATCGTCTGGCTCGGGCTGATCCTGTTCATGCGGTCAGCAACAATGCTCATGGTTCTCTTACTTTCCGACACTATGTTTTTCATGCCAGTTACCAGGACACCATACATGCCCCTGAAACAGACATTCGGTTCTGGGGCGGCACAGTAATCCTGTTCGGCCTCTGGCGGAACCGGAGATTTCTCATACGCCGCGTTTTTTGTACGCAATTCAGCGTTTATCTCTCAAAAATGCGTGGGAAACCTGCCTTGCAGCGCACATCTTCCGCTGAAAGGCCTGCTTTGCGCATAGCGCGCACAGCCAATGCACCATCCCGCTTGGCCAGCCTGCGGCCTTCTGCATTACATAATAGCGGATGAAAGCTGTAGTCTGGCACGTTCCAACCCATAAGGGCTTGCAATACCCGGTGTAGGTCTGTTGCTGGGCGCAAATCTTCCCCGCGTGTTACCAGTGTAACGCCTTGGGCGGCATCATCATGCGTGACGCAAAGATGATAAGATGCGGGAATGTCTTTGCGTGCAAGCACCACATCACCGAACAATTCAGGATGGCATAAAACTGTTCCGCGTTCTTGATCCTGATACGTCAGTGGCGCGCCATGTGTGCATTGGTTTACCCATTGCAGGGCTTTGCTCATATTCAGCCGCAACATATGGGGTTGCCCTTGGCTGATGCGCTCCTGCCGTTCCTGATCGGAAAGATGGCGACACGTTCCGGGGTAGCACAAACTGCCATCTGGGGCCGTATGTGGGGCTGAGAATATGGCGGCACTTTCACGCAGGATATCAGAGCGCGTGCAAAAACAGGGGTATAGCACCCCCATTGTATCCAACCTCGCCAACGTTGCCTGATAGGCAGGCATATTGGCCGATTGCCTTAAAACAGGCCGAGCGGAACGCAAGCCCAACCATTCCAGATCTTGCAAAATGGCGGGAATAAATTCCGGCTTGCAGCGTTGGGTATCAATATCCTCCAGCCGCACAAACCATTCCCCATCCGGCTGGGCCTTTTGCCACCCATACAAAGCCGAGGCCACATGCCCCAGATGCAGAAAACCAGTGGGGCTAGGTGCAAAACGCGTTACCCACCCGGCATGCTTTGTTTGACTATTATGTAATAAATTGTTCATGTTTTTCGTGAAACTATTACTAAACTCTCAAAAGACACATCAAACAGACAGTCGTTTTGTTGCCTCACTCCAGAACCTCTGCAATACTACATGTAGTAATTACCTCGACGACGCACCTTTTGCAGGCAATCGGCTCCGAGTTTTACGATCGCAGAAAGATGCGCCCTCGAAGATAAGCCGAGGAGACAAGTCTTGCCTGACGGTAGTGCCCTCAACTTTCCTGCATTGGTTCTGAATGCAGATTTCCGGCCTCTCTCCTACTATCCCCTTTCCCTATGGGCTTGGCAGGATGCCATTAAAGCTGTCTGGCTGGATCGGGTTTCTGTGCTGAGCGAGTACGAAACAGAAGTGCATTCTCCGCACCATACCATCCGCCTGCCCAGTGTAATTGCCTTAAAAGACTATATTCCCGCAGCCCGCAAACCAGCTTTTACCCGTTTTAATGTGTTCCTGCGTGACAATTTTTCCTGCCAGTATTGTGGGGAACGCCATCCTACGCAGGAACTGACGTTTGACCATGTTATTCCGCGCTGCAAAGGCGGCAAAACAAGCTGGGAAAATATTGTAACCGCATGCGGGTGCTGCAATCTGCGCAAAGGCTCTCACCTTCCGCATGTTATCGGCATGTTGCCCCGGCATCGGCCAGAACGTCCATCTTCGTGGCAGCTACAGGAAAATGGGCGCGCCTTTCCCCCCAACTATCTGCATGAAAGCTGGCGCGATTACCTGTATTGGGACACAGAGCTAGAAAACTAATCAGGCAGCCACTTTTTAGCGCGTATAGCTGTACCCGTATTCATCTGCCTGTTTCTGAAGATCCGGAGCATCTTTCAGGTTCAGCGGAATCGGTTTTGCGTTTTTCTCACCAAACATAAAGTTATGGTTGGTCATGCGCTGGCATGTATTGGCGGCCAGCGGAAAGCTAAGATACATCGGCCCGGCCATTTGCTTGCGCAGGCAGGTAATATCCGTATCAACCAATGGCAGACGCCCAACCTCGGAAGAGCAACCACCCAGCAGGGTTAGGCCTACCGCTACAAACCCAAGGCGTAATGTATTTTTCATCTGCATAACGGATCAGCCACCTTGCTTCAGCATAT
The DNA here is from genome assembly GCF_050106715.1 of Acetobacter sp. AAB5. Classification (NCBI taxonomy): domain Bacteria; kingdom Pseudomonadati; phylum Pseudomonadota; class Alphaproteobacteria; order Acetobacterales; family Acetobacteraceae; genus Acetobacter; species Acetobacter sp. AAB5. The sequence continues at coordinate 65,154 of NZ_JBNIEW010000006.1, read as the reverse complement.
TTAACAGCGGCTGGAGGCCGCGCTGGCGTGTTATTCGGAAACATTCATACTGCCAGTTTCTGCCTACCTCAGCTAGACAGGGAACATCACGCCCCCTGTCTGCCTGCCGCATGGCAGAACTGGCTAAAATGAAAAATGCCGCTTTTAGCTTACTTCGTAACCTGCGCCACGGATTGCATTCTGCAAGGAAGAAACGCCAGCCCGTGTTGGATCATACGTTACTTTCACTTCGCGCGTTGCCAGATTAACATCTGTGGCTTCTACACCATCAATAGCAGCAAGGGCGCGCTTGATAGCAGACACGCAGCCATCGCACGTCATACCATCCACCATAAAGCTTGCTGTGGTTTGGGTCATTTATCTTTCCCTTTATAAAATAACATATTTAACGTGGCCCGCCTTATAGCGCAGCTCTGGCCCAGACGGAATAAGCAGATAGGCAGTCTGCCATCCTGCATTCTCATGATATGCTGCCCGGATGAGCAGCCTTTCCATGTATTCCGGCCCCAACAAGATGCACACCACCCTATTTCAGTGGCAGGATATCCCCCTCCACCGCCTGATGTTGGCGACTCTTATAGAAAAACTGGAAAACAGGCTGCTTGCCAACCCCAGTGCCACACGTGTTCTGGAACAATGGATAAGTACTTACAATCTGGCACCAGACAACAACCTGCATGCTCATCGCCAAACACAAACAGAAGGCGCTGCGCCCTGCCCGCCATTCTTGCTGCAAACGCTATTAGGCACCGGTGATACGCAAACAGAAGATGTGCATTACAGGAAGGTGCAGCTTACCGCACATGGGAAGATTTTTTCAGAAGCAGAAAACTGGTATATTCCGGCTAGATTATCCCCGGAAATGGCCACACAACTGGACACAACAGACAAGCCCTTTGGGCTTGTTGTGGCGGCACTTAACTTCTCTCGCCAACTTATCAAACGGGAGAGCCTGTGGTTCCCTCTTCCAGATCAATGGGAACAACATGGAATACCGGCTGGCTCAGGCAAGCCTATTGGCCTGCCGCCCTATCTGTTCCGCCATATGGCGGTGCTACGCACGCAAACAGGGCACGCTTTTTGTGTGGTAATTGAAACCTACACCGCAGAAGCATTGGGGTTTCCGCCGCCAGCCATGCCAGCATAAACGAAAACCCCTTTGCTTATATCTTAGGCTTCGGCGTCAGCCTCTGCGCATTCACCCATACGGGTTGTATCAACAAACTTTTCAGTATCATCATCCAGCGCACGTGTTTTACGCCCACCGGGACCATGCACGTACAGGTCTTTCTTATTCAGCTTGGTAACAGCATCAGGCTGCACAGGCATCAGATACCGTGCAGGGCGCTGATGATCCGCCAGCTGAAGTTTGGGGTTAAAGACCGAATTGAACTTCCAGAGCATTTTTACAAAGTTGGTCTGGCCATTACGCAGCAGACGCGCCGCAATACCGGCGGTGTCTTTCAGCGCTTCCCAACCCATGTGCTTGGTGTTGAGCACCTGCTGGGTTTTCACCAGTTCTTCGTAAAACTCAGGCAGCGGCAACGTGGTGGGCAGCACCGCATGCTGAATATCGAACAAACGATAATCCCGCGTTGTCAGACGGCGTGCTTCCTTGTGCCAGATTTCTGTGCCCGGATACGGCGTGGTGACAGAAATATTCACAATATCCGGGATTTCCAAGCACCACTGACGCACTGTTTCAAAGCGCTTCCGATCCCATGAAGGATCAGCAATGATGTTAATGGCAACAATCAGCCCCAGAGAACGTGCGTATTCCAGCGCTTCAAAGTTTTTATCCAGAGAAACACGCTTACGGAACTGCTTCAGACCTTCTTCATCCACAGCTTCCATGCCGATGAAGATGTAGGAAAGCCCGATTTCACTCCAGACCTTGAACACTTCCTTATTGCGCAGCAGCACGTCTGCACGCGTTTCAAGGTAGTATTCTTTTTTAATGCCGCGCTTCTTGATTTCGTTGGCAATGGCCATGCCGTGCTCTTCATGCACGAAAGCCACGTCATCCACGATAAAGATGCCGGGTTCCTTAATTTCCTCCAGCTCATCCGCAATCACCTGCGGGCTGGCTGTACGATAGGAACGGCCATAGAATGTCCATGCAGAACAGAACGTGCAATCCCACGGGCAGCCACGTGCAAATTCGATAGAGGCTGCCGGGTCCAGCGTGCCAATAAAGTATTTGTTGCGATGCCGCAGAAGATCACGCGCTGGGCGCACTTTATCCAGAGATTCTACAAAAATAGGTGGCGGCCCTTCACCATCTTTGGTGATAACGCCGGGTACTTCTAGAATATCCTTGCCATTCTGCACGGCTTCCAGCAGCAGCCCAACCGTGGCATCGCCTTCACCTTTAAGAATGCAGTTAATAGTACCTTCAGAAAGCTCCAGCACATCCTTTGCAATAAAGGACACAGAGTGACCGCCTACAAACTGGAAGATATTGGGGTTGCGGTAGCGGGTTTCTCGGCACAGATCCAGAATTTCTGGCACGTTTGCCAGATAGTTGCCGGAGTAACACACCACATCGGGCTGAAACTCATCAAGCATTTTCCAGTAATCTTCATGCGTTTCGGCCTGAAGATCCAAAATCTGCACATCATGGCCGGCACTCCGAGCTGCGCCAGCAACCAGCTCCATGCCAAGAGGCTCCAGACGGAGAAAGACCCGCGTGTACATCAGGGCGCTGGGGTGAACCGCCAGAACTTTCATGTCATTCCTTTTCGCTCGCAAAGCCAACAGCGCGCGGAGGTTTCCTCAACACGCAGCCGGAAAAATTCTCTGGACGCTTACATATTAGAGGAATGCTTATAGAGCAAATGTTAGGCGTGACCCCATCTTTGCAGCCACACCTCCCATGCAAAAGGTGATTACCTCTTGCATACTGCGCCTAATTAGAGGGCCGCAGCAACATATTTATATCGCTCTGGCTGGCAGCAAATGCACCAGCCAGAGTGAATCCGAAAAAAACGGATCAGGGCAGGATTTCGGTTTCCGCAAAGAAGAAGCGGATTTCGTTCGCTGCGTTTTCTGCACTGTCAGAACCATGCACGGAGTTTGCTTCAATGCTTTCAGCAAACTGAGCGCGAATGGTGTTGGGTTCTGCCTTTTTGGGGTCTGTTGCGCCCATCACTTCGCGGTTCTTAGCAACTGCGTTGTCACCTTCCAGAACCTGCACCACAACCGGGCCGGAGATCATGAAGGACACCAGATCATTATAGAACGGGCGTTCTTTATGCACTTCATAGAATGCGCCAGCCTGAGCTGGGGACAGCTGAATGCGCTTCTGGGCAACAATGCTCAGACCTGCATCTTCAAACACGGCATTGATCTTGCCGGTCAGGTTGCGACGGGTTGCGTCCGGCTTGATAATGGATAGCGTACGTTCTTTAGCCATTGGGTTTCTCCTTTTTTCTGGCATACCAGCACCATAAGGGTGGCAGCCGTAGCGCTCCATCTAGAGCATATCGGCGCGGGCTGGTAGGTACCATGCCGGATGTAATGCACGATTCATAAAGAAACGAGAGTTGCGTTGAGCCTTCTTGTCATATCCGATCTTACCCTGCGTATGGCAGGCCGCACCCTTCTGGACCAAGCAAACCTGTCTATAGAGCCCGGCCGTAAGGTGGGCCTTATCGGGCGCAACGGAGCCGGAAAATCTACCCTGTTGGCCGCCATTGCGGGTGATATTTCCCCAGATGGTGGGGAAATTCGCCTGTCTGCCCGCGCTCGTATGGCACGCGTAAAGCAGGAAGCTCCAGCAGATGGCGCATCGCTTCTTGATACCGTGCTGGCTGGTGATACCGAACGCAGCGCCCTTCTGGCAGAAGCCGAAACGGCGACTGACCCTGTGCGCATTACGGAAATACACGAACGCCTGCGCGCCATACGTGCAGATAGCGCCCCGGCGCGCGCGGCTTCTGTTCTGGCTGGGTTAGGCTTTAACGCCGCTGCGCAGGCCCGCCCTGTTTCAGACTTTTCTGGCGGCTGGCGTATGCGCGTTTCCTTGGCAACTGCGCTGTTTCTTGAACCAGATTTGCTGCTGCTGGATGAACCCACCAACCATTTGGATCTGGAAGCCACTCTGTGGCTGGAAGATTGGCTCCGCCGATTCGCAGGGGCTGCGCTGATTGTCAGCCATGATAGAGGGCTACTGGATTCCTGCGTGGATGCCATTGCGCATCTGGACCATGGCAAGCTCAGCCTAACGCCGGGTGGATACGAAAATTTTGTGCGCATTCGCACAGAGCAAGCTTTACAGCAGGCCCGGCAGGTTGAAAAAATTGCGGCCCAGCGGGCGCATATGCAGTCCTTTGTTGATAGATTCCGGGCCAAGGCTACCAAAGCCAAGCAGGCACAAGCCCGCCTAAAGGCATTGGAAAAACTGCCCGTTATCGAATCCGTGGTGGAAGAAACGCCCGCTCACTTTTCATTTCCAGAACCCGAGCAACTTCCTCCGCCTATTTTGAGCATGAACCGTGCCAGCGTGGGATATGAGGGCAAGCCTGTGCTCAGCAATCTTTCCCTTCGGTTAGATATGGATGATCGCATTGCCCTGCTTGGCGCCAACGGGAACGGTAAATCCACCTTTGCCAAACTTCTTGCAGGCAGGTTGGAGCCACTATCTGGCACGGTAGAGCGTAACCCCCGCCTTAAAATTGGGTATTTTGCTCAGCATCAGGCGGAAGAACTACGCCTGAACGAAACACCTATAGACCACATGGCACGCGCCCTGCCAAAAGCCACACCCCCGGTTGTGCGCGCCCAGCTTGCACGCTTTGGGCTAGATGCAGAACGGGCAGAAACAGCAGTTAAAGACCTTTCGGGCGGAGAAAAAGCACGCCTGCTGCTGGCCTTGGCAACGCGCGATGCCCCGCAACTCCTGCTGTTGGATGAACCAACCAACCATTTGGACCTAGATGCCCGCGATGCGCTTATTCGTGCGCTGGCAGACTATGAAGGTGCAGTAGTTCTGATCAGCCATGATCCACATCTGGTTGAACTGGTGGCTGACCGGCTATGGTTGGTAGGTGATGGCAAGATTACCCCATTTGAAGGCGATATGGCGGAATATCGCGCGTGGCTGATCGAACACAACCGCGCTGCAAACCGTCCAAAACAAGATAATGCCGCCCAGCCCAGCCGCAAGGATGACCGGCGTGAACGCGCAGAAGCACGCAAAGCCTTGGCCCCTTTGCGCAAAATTATAAAAGATGCAGAAGCACGCCTTGCCAAACTGGCGCAGGAACAGAAAAAAATTGAAGCCAGCTTGGCTGATCCTGCACTGTATAGCGAAGGAAAAACACAGGATCTCACGCGCCTGAACACACGCCTTGCCGCCCTTAAAAAAGAGCAGGAAGAAGTGGAAGAACGTTGGCTAACTGCCGAAGCTGAAATGGAAGAAGCCGCCAACGAGGCCTGATGTCTTTGCTGGCGTGAGGCATTTTTGCCAATGCGCCAGCTTTTTGTGTCTGACTTTTCAGAATTTCCTTCTCAGATCGTAAGACACATGGATAAGAATACATCTTAAACGCAGTAGCACTGCTTCCACGCCCTCCCCTTCCCAACATTCCAGCTTCAAGCAGCCTTCCGAAAGACACTTGCGCATGCCTTCAGACATCCCTTCTTCTCCTGCCACCCCTCTTGCTGGCGGGCCGTATGAAGGCAAGCCGCACTCTGCAGAGTGGCTGCAATCCATCTCCAGAATCCTGCGTATGACCTTCAGCGGCGCTGTTATTGCTCTGGTGGTCTGGTTGATGGGCGATGTGTTGATGGTTGTGTTTGCATCCGTGCTTTGTGCTGTGGTGCTGCATGGGCTGTCTAAAATTCTGGTGCGCCATCTGCGGCTGCCATATGGGTGGGCGCTCAGTGCCGTTATCTGCGGGTTAATTGGCAGTGCTGTCTTTTTGGTCTGGAACAGCGGCCCGGCCATGATCAGCGAAGCTTTGCGCCTGCAAGATGCCTTGCGCCAGCAGGAAACAGCACTGCGTAGCACTTTGCAAAGCACTCCCACAGGCCAGATGATCCTGAACTATTTGCCTGCTTCCTTGGGGGGGCATCAGGCTGGCGGTGGAGATACCAGCAGCCTTGCCTCTCTTGGCTCTCGCATTGCCGGATCCATGACAGGCATTCTGGGGTCTGCTTTTGGGGCTATCGGCACATTGCTGGTTGTGCTGATAGCCGGGTTGTATTTTGCCATGTCCCCCGCAGTTTACGCCAACGGCTTTCTACGGTTGGTGCCTGTTTCCAAACGCCCCAAAGTGCGTGATCTTCTGCTTCGGGCTGGACAGACACTTTGGGCATGGGTTGCCGGGCAATCTTTGGACATGCTGGTAGTTGGCACGCTTTCTGGCCTTGGCCTGTGGTTTATTGGCGTGCCTTTGGCGTTGGCGCTGGGTGTGCTTGCTGGGTTGTGTAACTTTATCCCCTATATTGGCGCCATTATGGGAGCCGTTCCTGCGTTGCTGCTGGCACTTTCTCTTGGCACGCGGGAAACCATTATGGTGGCTGTACTTTATAGCGTGATCCAGTTTCTAGAAGGTAATGTGCTGGCCCCGGTTATTCAGCGCCACGCCGTACAAATGCCCCCTGCTCTTACAGTTTTGTCACAGACGCTTTTTGGCGCCATCTTGGGTTTTCCAGGCCTGATTTTTGCCTCTCCGCTTACGGCTGTGTTGATGGCGACATTGGATGGCCTTACCCCCAAGCTGGATGAAAAAGACCAGATTTAAACGCGGACCGTGACATGAATGTATATTTATCGTAAGGTTTTGGTAATACGCTCTGGATAATGTAAGGTCTGGATCATGCGCGTTCTTCTTGTTGAAGACGATCAAACAGTTCGCAATTTTATAGCCAAAGGCCTTGCAGAAGCTGGGCACTTGGTTGAACAGGCTGAAGATGGCAAAAGCGGGTTATCTCTTGCCGCCAGCGAAAAGTTTGATGTGATCATTCTAGATCGCATTCTGCCGGGTGGTGTTGAGGGCCTTCATATCCTGCAAACATTGCGGAACCAAAATAACTTAACCCCTGTACTCCTTCTTTCCGCCTTAGCTGATGTGGATGAAAAAGTGGCCGGACTAAAAGCCGGAGGGGATGATTACGTTACAAAACCCTTCTCATTTTCCGAGCTTCAGGCACGTCTGGAAGCGCTAGTGCGCCGTAACAGAAACGAGGCCCAACCGCAGACGCGCCTTACTATTGGAGATCTGGAAATAGATCTGCTCTCGCGCAATGTGCGACGTGCTGGCCAGAAGATTGAATTGCAACCGCGTGAATTCCGCCTATTGGAATTTTTGATGCGCCATGCCGGTCAGGTTGTTACGCGCACCATGCTGCTTGAAGGCGTGTGGGATTACCATTTTGACCCCCAGACAAACGTCATTGACGTGCATATTTCCCGCCTACGCCAAAAAATAGACAGACCGTTCCACCATCCGCTGGTTCATACCATCCGTAATGCAGGATACATGCTGCAAGAATGAACATTTCTTGCGGCCAAAGGATCAGATAAAAACCTTTTTATGCGGTTTAAATTGGCAAGCCTATCTTTACCGTTTTGAGTGAGTGATCTGCGAAATGTTCCAACGCATTATTCATCTCATTCACAAAACTACGGCCGCCATCACTCATGGCAATCTCTCACAGCGCATCCCACTCACCGGAAACGGAAATGAAGGGGATGAGGTTGCCGCCGCCATAAATACCATGCTGGATAGTATCAGCCAGCAGATGGATAACGTACGACAAACTTCCAACGCCATTGCGCATGATCTGCGTGCCCCTATTGCCCGCGCACGTTCCCAACTGGAAGATGGAGCCTTACACGCACGCACTGAAGCTGAACTACGCACAGCCATTGACCGTGCTATTGAGCAGCTTGACCATGTGACCAGTATTTGTGACGCACTGTTACGTATTACGCAGATAGAAGCTGGAGGCCGCCATTCGGCCTTTAGCCAGTTTGATCTGCTGCCTGCCCTACGGGATGTTCTGGAACTTTACACCGCTGTTGCGGAAGATCGTGGAATAACAATCAAGACCATTTTTCCCGAAAAACTTCCGTTTTATGGTGATCGCGCCATGTTCCAGCAAGCCATTGCCAATGTGTTGGACAACGCCATTAAATTTTCTCCGCCCAAAGGCGTCATTGCCTGCTCCGCCCAGCTTGTTCTACCCTCCCCTCATTCAGAAAATGACGGTATCGTAGAAATCACCATAACTGACCACGGCGTAGGTATGACGCCACAAGACATGCCACATGCCACACAACGTTTCTTTCGGGCCGAGCAGACACACCATATTTCAGGCTCTGGTCTTGGGCTTTCTCTTGTGCAGGCAATTGTGCAACGTCATGGTGGCCAACTTCATCTAGCCAACAACAATCCGGGGTTAATCGTGCATATTGAGGTACCCTTGCCTCGCACTAAAATCAGTAAGATTATGGAAATTAATCGTTAATCTAACGTTTTTGATACAATTATCCCTTTGCCGCAGATACATTGCCTTTCTGCCTTGAACTTGCCCTACTGATAGATTGTTATCGCAGTAGTAAGTATTCACCTGTGGTGGACAGCCTCAGAAAAAAGCGCTGCTCTTTGCCAACGGGGAAACATCTAACTTCATTCATTTTTGCCCAACAACTTTGACATCAAAAGGAAACACCCGCTGATGCGTTTTTATTCTCGCTCCATGTTGTTCCTGCTTTCCGCAAGTTCCTGCGCATTCATGGCAATGCTCTCCCCAGCTCATGCGGAAGATACAAATACTTTTACCAAGCTTGAGCTTTCTGCTTCTGGCACAACAGATTCCGCCCCAGATCAGCTTACCGCCACATTCCGGGCAGAAGCACGTAACAAAAATGCAGCAACAGCCCAGCAGGCTGTAAATGCGCTAGTGCAGAAGATTACCGAACAGACCGGCAAAAATGATGCCGTGCAGTTGGCGATAACAGGGTACGATGTTTCTGAAACGCGCCCAGACAAAGAACCCGCTTTTTGGACAGCTACCCAGAGATTGAGCCTGAAAGCCCAGAATGGCAACGCGCTCCTGCCCTTAGCCGGACAGTTGCAGGCAAATGGCCTTATTCTGGAAAGTCTGGATTGGTCTATTTCTGATGACAAGCGTGAAGATCTGCTGCTGGATGCAGAAAAGAACGCCATTGCCGAGCTAAAAAAGCAGGCAGACACGGTGGCTGCATCTCTGGGCTTGCATGTCGTGCGCTTTTCAAACGTAACTATATCTGAAAACCCCATCATACGCCCCATGCCTATGATGATGTCCATGGCGCGCAGTGCAGATGCCCCGGCAGCAGCGCCATCCAGCACCGCACAAACCCAGCATGTTCGCGCAAACGCGCGTGCAACTATCCTGCTTGGTCCGTAAAACAGAAAACCCCTGCTTCCTTAATAAGAAAGCAGGGGTTTTACTGGCAATCAGACTAAAAACACGGTTTAGCGCGGGGCCAGAACCATGATCATCTGGCGGTTTTCAAGGCGTGGCATCTGCTCCACCTTGGCAACCTCATCCATTTCGCCACGAATGCGTTCCAGAACCTTAATACCCAGTTCCTGATGCGCCATTTCACGACCACGGAAGCGCAGCGTAACCTTTACCTTGTCACCTTCACCAATAAAGGTTTTCACAGCACGCATTTTAACCTGGTAGTCATTTTCGTCGATATTCGGACGAACCTTGACTTCCTTGATTTCAATGACCTTCTGCTTCTTTTTGGCTTCGTTGCGCTTTTTCTGCTGTTCGTATTTGAACTTGCCGTAATCAAGAATCTTCGCAACAGGCGGCTCGGCATTCGGGCTTATTTCTAGAAGATCCAACCCAACACTATACGCTTTTGCCAAAGCATCGCGCACGGTCATAATACCGGCCATTTCGCCATTTTCATCAATAAGGCGAACCTGCGGCACACGGATTTCTTCATTCACTCGCGGCCCTTCTCGGCTGGGCGGCGCGGGATACGGTGATCTGGCTATGGTCGGCTCCTGTAGTACATTTCAATAATTTGCAGAGGCACCTTTTGGGCGCTTCTACCTGTTGTTAGTATGTGCGCAATTATCTGCGCTTTATCAAGCAGGGCAAGCACAAAAACATCTTCATTGCTGCCCTGCTGTGACAAGAAAACTCCGCTTCACCCTTTTTTGCGCAAATCTGGCGGCGTTGCCTCATTTTTCAGGCGTGCAACCGCATCATTCAAGCTCAGAGTCTCCTGCGCCTGCGTGCCAAGACGGCGCATGGCAACGGTGTGCTCTTCTGCTTCACGCCGGCCAACTACCAGAATCACCGGAACACGCGCCACGCTGTGTTCGCGCACTTTGGCGTTGATCTTGTCATTCCGCACATCGGCTTCCACAGCCAGCCCGGCTTCACGCAAAGCGGCAGCCACTTCCTCTGCATAAGGTGCGGCGTCACTTACAATAGAGGCCACCACCACCTGCACAGGCGCCAACCAGAGCGGGAAACGCCCTGCGTGCTGTTCGATCAGAATACCAAGGAACCGCTCAAAAGATCCTAGAATGGCACGATGCAACATAACGGGGCGATGCCGCCCGGAGTCTTCACCAATATAACTAGCATCGAGTCGTTCAGGCAGAACCAGATCAACCTGCAAGGTGCCGCACTGCCAATCACGCCCAATGGCATCACGCAGCACAAATTCCAGTTTGGGGCCGTAGAATGCGCCCTCACCAGGGTTGTGTTCGTATTCCACACCCGCCACGGTGCAGGCTTCTTTCAGGGCGTTTTCAGCCTTGTCCCACACCTCATCGCTGCCAGCACGCTGTTCTGGGCGATCTGCAAACTTTACGCGCACATGCTCAAAGCCCAGATCCTGATACACATCGTGCAGCATTTTCACGAAACGCACGGTTTCATCTGCAATCTGATCTTCAGTGCAGAAAATATGCGCATCATCCTGCGTAAAGCCGCGCACGCGCATTAGGCCATGCAATGCGCCAGAAGGCTCATACCGGTGGCACGCGCCAAATTCCGCCATACGCAGCGGCAGCTCACGGTAAGAGCGCAGGCCATGACGGAAAATCTGTACGTGGCAAGGGCAGTTCATAGGCTTGAGTGCGAGGGTTTTGTTTTCGTCCTCAACCGTCGCAATGAACATGTGATGGCGGTATTTGTCCCAGTGGCCAGAAGCCTCCCACAGTGCGCGGTCAACAAGCTGTGGCGTGCGCACTTCCTGATAACCGTGGCGTGTCTGAGCACGGCGCATGTAATCCTGCAACGCCGTATAAAGCCGCCAGCCTTTGGCATGCCAGAACACCTGCCCCACGGCTTCTTCCTGAAAATGGAACAGGCCCATTTCCTTACCGATCCGGCGATGATCGCGCTTTTCTGCTTCTTCCAGTTGGTGCAGATGCGCGTCTAGCTCCTTCTGATCACGCCATGCCGTGCCGTAAACACGGGTGAGCATGGGGTTACGATGGTCCCCACGCCAATAGGCGCCAGCCACCTTCATCAGCTTGAAAGCGTTACCAACATCCTTGGTGGTGCGCAGATGCGGGCCTCGGCACAAATCCAGCCATTCACCCTGCCGATAGATGGAAATTTCTTCATCTTCCGGCAGATCGCGAATCAGCTCGGCTTTGAACTTTTCACCGCGATCTTCAAAAAACTGGATCGCATCATCGCGCTTCCAGACTTCGCGCACAAACGGTTCAGCCTTGGCGACAATTTCCCGCATTTTAGCTTCAATGGCCGCGAAATCTTCCGGGGAGAACGGTTCGGAACGATAGAAATCGTAATAGAAGCCGTTTTCAATGGACGGACCGATTGTAACCTGAGTGCCCGGGTACAGCGCCTGCACGGCTTCGGCCAGCACATGCGCGGCATCGTGCCGGATAAGCTCCAGAGATTCCGGATCTTTGCGGGTAATAAAGCGAAGGGCGGCATCTTTCTGGATGGTCTGGCGGATATCGCACAGCTTTCCATCCACTTCCATGGCCAGTGCGGCTTTAGCAAGACCGGGGCCGATAGCTTCCGCCACCGTCGTGCCTGTTACCGGCCCGTCAAAACTACGAACAGAACCGTCAGGCAAGGTAATGGCGGGCATGGTCAAAGGCTCCAGAAAAGAAAATCAGAAACTGATAGAAGATGCTTAATGACGCCACCAGAGCGCGGCTGCAACCCTTTGCACACAAAGCAATGCAAGATCACGCACACGGAGTACGCGCACCTGCCCTGCCCGCCACCCTAAAGGAGCCGTAAGCGCGGGGTTACTATCCGCAGAAAACAGCACAACACAGCGGCAGCCCATAACGGCAGCCAAATGCATTGGGCCTGTATCATTCCCCACAGCGCATTGCGCCCGCGCTGCCAGCCCTGCAAGTTCTGGCAAAGTGGTCTGGCCCATTAAATTTAGGGCTTGTGGGCAATAAGACAGAATATCCTTTGCCAAGGGCTGTTCAGTTTCATGCCCCACCAATACTGGGCACAAACCACGCCGGGCAATTTCTGCCGCCAGCTCACCATACCGTCTGGCAGGCCAGCGTTTGGCTGGCCGATGCACGGCTGCCCCCGGCACAATCAGCACATAGGGGGTATCAAGCTTTGGCCCTTTATCACGCAACCATGAAACATCTGGCTGCGGCACATTTTCTATGCCAGCCATACGCAACTGATCACGCTGGCGGGCACGCGTGTGCATCTCATCCCGCCATGGGTTTAAATGGGCAAGCTTGCCCTCTCCTACATGCCCACACCATGAAGCGGGCCGTCCTGCCAGCACAAAATAACGCGCTGTACGGGCTGATGTCTGTAGATCATAAACCCGGTCATACCCGCGCAACATCTTACGCAGTGCGCATATTTGCGGCACATTTGCCCAATGTGGGCGTGTATCCGTAAGAACTTCATTAAACCAAGGTGAAAGCTGGGCCAGTTCAACAAACGGCGCTGTTGTAAGCAAAGTGATATGTGCAGCAGGATATGCCTGCCGGATGGCCTGAAACGGGCCAAAACTTTGCACGAAATCTCCCAACGCCCCCAAACGGATAACAAGAATACGTTGCGGGGGAGCCCCTTGGGGTTTTTCAGAATGTATCAAATGGCTCATGGTGTATCCGGATCTGCGGCCATAACAGCAAGATCCTGCCGAGCCAGATCTGCTTCATGACTATCTGGCGCCAGATCAAGCACGCGCTGCCAGTCTGCCTGTGCGCCGGTGGCATCCCCTTTGCGTTCACGCACAATGCCGCGTTCCAGCAAAGCTGCCGGGTTTTCCGGCTCTATTTCCAAAGCATGTGCTACGTGCATGGCCGCAGCATCAAGCTGGCCTGCGCGACGTTCCGCCGATGCTAGCAAAACATACCCTTCGGCTCCAATATCTGGCTTTTTAGCCACCAGCGCAGAGAGTTCTTTCACCACCACATCGGCCTGATCCTGCGCCAGCAAAGCGCGAGCACGTAACAGGTGCAGGCGGGTATCATCCTCAAACGCCAGCCCATACTCTACACTGCGCAAAGCTTTTTCTGGTTGCCCAGCAGAAAGCCAGGCATCCGCGGCATCTTCCTCCAGCCCGGCCCGAAAGCTGGAAGGCGCGCGCTCTGCGTGCTCTATGGGCTGGTGTGCAAGTTCATCCAGTTCCGCTGCTGCACTTTCTTCATCCCCGGCTTCCAGCAATGCCAAGGCATGACAATGCTTGGCTTCCTGCCCTCCGTTACCGTGGCGCTCCCAGTCCAGTGCGTAATCTCTTGCGCCAAATGGATCATCCCCCACCATGGCCATACAAGCTTCTACAGACCATTTCTGCCCGTTTACTGGCGCGGATGTAGCCGCAGCATGGCCGCGTGCTGTAGCCGCCATAACTGGGGCGGAAACAAGCAACGCTGTACCTGCAACCACGCAGGGAAGATGCCGCCGTGTAGGCACAAAAGAAAACTTCATCCTGCCTCCATAACAAACAGGTTCATTCACGCACAGGCCGGGAACCTGAAAAGGAAGAACAGTTCTGCCCTACTGATCTTATGGCACAAAATGTGCAAATTATGATAACACCCTGTTCATGAGCAGTTTTCTGGCCTCTGCCTCCATCCTGCAAATCCTGCCCGCTCTGGAGCAGGGCGGAGTGGAAAGAGGCACCATAGAAATGGCGCAGGCCATTACGCAAGCTGGGGGCAAGGCGCTTGTCATCAGCGCTGGTGGGCGTATGGAACCTCTGCTGCGGCATAGTGGCGCAGAGCACATTACCCTTCCCGATTGCGGCAGCCGAAATCCTTTGAAGATTGCCAAAAACAGTCATTTCCTCAGCAACATTATTCGCCAGCACAATGTGCAACTTGTTCATGCCCGGTCCCGCGCGCCTGCATGGGTGGCCAAAATGGCCTGCAAGCGCACACAAACGCCCTTTGTAACAACATGGCATGGCGTGCACGCCAACACCTTTCCCGGCAAGCGGCACTACAACGCTGTTTTAGCATCTGGGGACCGCGTTATTGCCATTAGCAACCACATCGCCCAGCGCCTTGCGGAAGACTATCATGTCGGGCCAGATCGGCTGCGTACTATCCCGCGCGGGGCAGATACCGATCAGTTTTCGCCGCAAATGGTATCCGGCCAGCGTGTGCACCGTCTGGTAGAAGCATGGGCACTTCCGGCTGATGCACCGGTTATTCTTATGCCCGGCAGACTAACAGCCTGGAAAGGCCAGAGCCTTGTGCTGGATGCGCTGGCGCAACTTCTAGACCTTTTGCCAGATATAAACTGGCATTGCGTGTTTGCTGGCGGGTGCTCGCCCGAAGATAAATATGCGCAGGAACTCAGTACAAAAGCGGCACAATTAGGCCTGACTGACCGCGTGCGCTTTGCAGGCCATTGCGATGATATGCCTGCCGCCATGATGCTTGCCAACATGGTGGTTGTGCCCTCCCTCCGCCCTGAACCTTTTGGCCGTGTGGTGGTGGAGGCGCAGGCCATGTGTTGCCCGGTTATTGTGGCGCATCATGGTGCAGCAGTAGAAACCGTTGCCCATGGCCAAACGGGCTTTAGCTTTGCCCCAGAAAACGCCAACGAACTGGCACAGACCATTTATGACGTGCTGGTTGCGCCCCCAGAAATTCTGGAAGCTATCGGATACACCGCACGCCAGATGGTACTGAGCCATTACAGCACCTTTGCCATGCAACATGCCACACTGGCTGTGTATGATGAACTGCTTGGCACCACTCTGGCAGAACACTTTGCTGGCATTAAAAATGACCCTGCCCTCTTTCAGGAACCAACATTTGCGGGATAAGGAAGAAAGACTTTAATTTTCCTGACCTGGAAGGAAGCAGGACACAGACATGACTGCTACTTCTCTTACAACCCCGCCCTCCATTTTTATGCGGCCTCCGCAACATCTGGCTTTTATGGCGGCCCCTACAGAAACCGCCCGTGATGAGCTTGACCGGCTGGTGACCCGTTATGGCAACTGCCACCCCGGTGAAGCAGACGTGGTGATCTGTTTGGGCGGTGATGGTTTTATGCTGGAAACCCTGCGCGTTATTCTGGAAGCCGGGCTGACAACCCCAGTTTATGGCATGAACTGTGGTTCCGTGGGGTTTTTGATGAACCCTACGGATGAAGAAGATCTTCCTTACAGATTGGCGCACGCACAGGCTGCAATCATTCACCCTTTACGCATGAAAGCCGTAACGGCACATGGCGAAGCACATGAAGCACTGGCGCTGAATGACGTTTATCTGTTCCGCCAGACACGACAGGCCGCCAAATTACGCATTGATGTGGACAGGCTGGTGCGCATTCCCGAGTTGATTTGTGATGGCGCTTTATTGGCCACCCCAGCCGGTTCCACCGCTTATAACCTTTCTGCCCACGGGCCTATTGTGCCACTTTCTGGCAACTTGCTTCCGCTTACCCCTATCTGCCCCTTTCGCCCACGCCGCTGGCGCGGGGCACTTCTGCCCTCCTCGGCCCATGTCGGTTTTAGTGTTCTGGAACACGACAAGCGCCCGGTTGCAGCCGTTGCCGATTCGATAGAAATTCGGGATGTTGTTTCTGTGCAGGCGTGGGAAGACCGTGAATTGGCCGTAACCTTGTTGTTTGACCCTGGGCAAACCCTTTCTGAACGTATTGCAGCGGAACAGTTTTCTGCATGATGCCGCAGTGTGGCCGCTTTCAGGCACCAAAAGCAGGTTCCCTCTGGTCTTCTTCCTCTTTTTCTGGATTAGTCTTCCATTTAATGCAGAACATGTTTCCTTTCTCTCGCCGCCTTGTCCTTTTGTGTGCCGCAAGCTTGCTTGCCACCAGCGCGGTTTCACATGCTCAGATTGTTACCAACAGTCAGGCTCTGGACAGTTTGGGCGGAGCAGCACCCGTAACCGCGCCCACAACACCTGCGGCACCTGTGCATGAAGCGGTACCTCGCCGGGCAACAACGCCTGCGCATACTGAAACGCGCCGCCGCGTAGTGGAAAAGCCGCAAGCTTCCACAGCACAGAAAAAAGAAACATCCAGCGTAAAAAACACGCAGCCCGCCGCAGCAGCGCCTAAAAGTGCACCTGCCCCCAAGCCAGTTACCAAGCCCCCGGTTGAAGCCAAACCAGCCGCCGCACCCGCACCCGCACCCGCACCCGCACCCGCACCCGCACCCGCACCCGCACCCGTGGCTAAAGCCGCACCTGCCCCGACGCAAGACAGCAAAAGCGTAGCACCTGCGGCCCAGCCACATAAACCGCCACCGCCAGCAACAATACCAAATGCCCCACCTCCGCTGCCGCAGCTTACCCCTGCCCCATCAGACGTGGAAACCCATCCCTTTCCGGTGCCTCCGCAGCCAACTGTGGATTTAAAAGCCCCAGGCACCGTGACACCTATTGAAGGCGGTGTACGCATTACCTTTGCGCCAGATGCGGCAACACTTAACCCAGAAACACATCAGGCCATTCTGGCATTTGGGCAGCGTTTGTCTGACAAACCGCATGAACGCGCCCTGATAGATGCCTACAGTTCCGGCGCTGTAGATGATCCATCATTGCCGCGGCGTATGGCATTGGCCCGTGGGTTGGCTGCGCGCAGCGTGCTCATGAATGGTGGCACACCCTCTACCCGCATTTACGTGCGCGTTATTGGCCTGCCCAAACAATCCGCACCCAACACACCGCAGGATTATATTGATATTTATCAGTCTGACGTTGTGCCCTAAAAACGAGCATCTTTTCAGTTTTCAGGCACCTTAAAGGGGTGTGACCATACCAGCAGCATATTGCTGCCTATGCGTATTCCTTTTTGTGCAGGCCCAAACTGTGTTTGAGCCTGCGCGGCCTGATCTGCACTTTCACACACAATAAAATTGCCACCCGTTTCATACCATTGTCGCTTGCTGAGGGTATGAAACGCTTTGATGCCTGATGGCGTGACCTCAATAGGCGCAAGCCGTGCCTGAAATGGCAGACTATTGCGGGCAGCGCTCCAGTATGGCGCAAAACCCTGCTTCAGGCCCATTTGTTCCAGAGCGTGGTTTACGGCAAAGTTCTGGTTTGCTGCCGCATACCCTAAAACGGGACGTGGCAGAATTGTTGCCGCATACAAAATACAGCAGCCACCAAACAGAAAGCCATAACCACACGGCACCTGCGCATGCCGAACAACTAGCAAAACAGACAACAGGCATGGAAAAACCAGATAACGGAATGACTGCTCATCCATTGTCAGTTCGCCAAAAATAAAGGCTGCCAACATAATAAGAATAGCGAGGGCGGCTGAAAGATCAAACAGCGTCCATTGCCGGTTTTTACGCAGCACATGAAAGCAGCACCACACCGTGCCACCTGCACACATCAGATGAAACAGCTCACGCCCAGAGCCAGAAAGCGTTATCGGCTTTCCAAAAAAATCGGCACCAAAATACTGTAAGAAGCCGGAAAACAGAACGCTTAGATTATACGAAGCCCGACTTTGTGAACCAAAAGATGAACTCCACAACCCCGGCACATGGAACGCTCCATTATGGGCAAGCACTGTTTTAATAACGTGCTCCAGCAGCAAGGCCCCCACCATGCTGCTGGCAATTCCGCAATATCTTGGGCTGCGTTGTTCAAGACTACATCCGATAGCCGCCAGAATAATCGGCAAAGCTAGAGTATATTTAACCAGATCATCACTGCTCAGGAGCAGGGCGACAAACAGGACAGTGCCGCTCCAACGCGTACAAATTCCGAATACGCTTTTAGGTTGTAACCATTGCGGTTTGCGTAACCACATCAGCCAAAACAGCAACATGCCCACATATGCGCCGACATGATAACAGGGCGACAACACCAGATGGATAGCAAAAGCGCTCGGCGCCCCTAACAAAACCAGAAGCGGCCACCCGGCACTGCCCTTTGCCGAACGTACGATACAAAACGCCAGCAACATAGCAACAGCCCACAACATGGCTGGCACAATGTAATAAAAAGACACATGCCAACCAAATAGGCCGAACACCACAACATAAGGCAGTATTTCAGTAAAATAGAAGGACTGGGTAGAAAGATCCCACCCTTTCAGCAAAACATTGCCGTGCAGAATATCCTGCGCGGCCAGCAAGGTCGAAACACTGTCTGAATTAAAAGGCTGCGTCATACCCAAAGCGGTATAAAGCAGCGTTAAAACCACAAACGCCACCAAATAGCCTACTACGTTTTGGTATGTTTTGCGTTCAACCACAGTGGCTTTCCCTCGCAATGCCTCATGAAAAAACCGGCCTTTCAGCCGGTTTGTTTTTAGCTCTCTAAAAGAGACTGTTCTATTTTTTCTCGGGCTTCTGTTGCGAGTTGGTCCACCCGTTCATTTTCTGGCACGCCGGAATGTCCCTTGACCCAGTGCCATGAGACTTCATGCCGCTTGGAGACATCTAGCAGCCTGCGCCATAAATCCATATTGGCAACCGGATCACCCGATGCATTGCGCCAATTGCGCCTTACCCACCCTGTATGCCACCGGGTAATGCCATTGCGCACATATTCACTATCTGTGTGCAAATTCACCACACAAGGGCGCGTAAGAGCTTCCAGCGCTTCTGCTGCGGCTGTTAGCTCCATACGGTTGTTGGTGGTTTCACGCTCACCGCCAGAGAGTTCTCGTTCCACGCCTTTGCAGCGTAGCAGAACACCCCAGCCACCGGGGCCAGGGTTTGGGCGGCATCCACCATCCGTCCAGATTTCAACCGCCAGAGCAGGTTGTTCTGTTGCGCTGGTATTTTCAGAATCCGTAGGCATCAGCACTTTCCGTTTCCAGATGGAAGCGCAGGCGCTTCAGATAATCCATAGGATTTTTAGGCGTTACCAAGGCATCTGCTGGCGTGTTGATCCAGTCATACAACCGGGTCAGCAAAAAGCGCATAGCCGCACCTCTGGCCAGAACAGGCATAAGCTTGCGTTCTGCTGGCTCCAATGGGCGTATTTCCTCATACCCTTGCATCATATGCCGGGCAAAGGTGATGTTAAACGCCCCATCGGCCTGAAAGCACCATGCGTTCAAACAAATGGCAATGTCGTAAGCCAGAAAATCCGTGCAGGCGAAATAGAAATCAATCACGCCTGAAACTGCATGATCCAGAAAGAAAACGTTATCAGGAAACATGTCTGCATGAATCTGCCCACGCGGCAGCAGCGGGTTATTCCCCCGCCCCGGCCAAAACGGCAGAATATGCTCCAGTGCATTTTGCAGTTCATCCCGCAAACCTGCACACACGTTATCTGCACCTGCACCGCAGCTTTCTAGCAGCGCAAACCACGCATCTGGCCCCAAACCATTCTGACGTTCCGGCTTATAGGAACGCCCCGCCACATGCAGTTGTGCCAAAGCACGCCCCAATGGACGACAATGCTCCAGCCTGACAACACGCGGCCAAACGCCGGGCAAGAATGTGGTAATGGCAGCGGGCCTGCCTGCCAGTGTTTTGAGCACGTGGCCCTGCGAATCAGCCACAGGCTGGGGGCATGTTACCCCCTCACGCGCCAGATGCTGCATAAGCCCTAAAAACCAAGGCAGATCCTGCGCATTCACCCGTTTTTCGTACAGGGTAAGAATGTAATCTCCATCTGTTGTACGCAGTTGGAAATTACTGTTCTCTACCCCTTCGGCAATACCGCGAAACGCAACCAGAGACCCTATGGCGTAATCCTGTAAAAACGCTTCTAGGGCCTCGTTCCCAACGTCCGTATAAACGGCCATGCAGCACCTTTAGCCTAGCGGTGCGGGAAGGCGGAACGTTACGTTTTCTTCCTTCACAATCCGCTCTTCAATGCACAGCGTATAACGCTTGGCCATTTCTGCCAGCATTTCCTGCACCAATGCTTCCGGCGCAGAAGCACCAGCCGTAATACCCAGCGTGTTTACGCCTTCCAGCACGGACCAATCCAGAGAATCCAGACGAGGCACCAAAAGCGCACGCGGTGTGCCAGAGCGTTCCGCTACTTCACGCAGACGCTGAGAATTGGAAGAATTGGGAGAGCCAATAACAATCACCAGATCGCATTCAGGCGCAATGGTTTTAACGGCTTCCTGACGGTTTGTGGTGGCGTAGCAGATATCTTCGCGCTTTGGCCCTTCAATCAGCGGGAACCGCGCACGCAGAATATCCACAATTTCTGCCGTATCATCCACGGAAAGCGTTGTCTGAGTGATAAAGGCCAGACGTGTTGGATCTTCCGGCTCTACCGTGCGGGCTTCTTCTGCATCGTTAATCAGCGTCATGGCACCCGGTGGCAGTTGGCCCATTGTGCCCACCACTTCTGGGTGGCCTGCATGGCCAATCATCAGGATATGGCGGCTTTCTGGCCCACCACCGGCAAAATGACGCTCAGCTTCACGATGCACCTTGGAAACCAGCGGACATGTGGCATCTAGATACAGAAGGTTACGGCGTTCGGCCTCAACAGGCACGGTTTTTGGCACGCCATGAGCAGAGAAAACAACGTGGCCATCTACGGGAACTTCATCCAGTTCCTCAACAAAAATGGCGCCTTGTGCTTCCAGCTCTTCCACCACTGTCCGGTTATGGACAATTTCATGGCGGACATAAACAGGCGCACCGTAGCGGCGGATAGCTTCTTCCACCACACGGATGGCACGGTCCACCCCTGCGCAGAAACCACGTGGGCCTGCCAGCAGAACCTTAAGAGATCTGCCGTGCTGAGCATCTGCGCTCTGGGGCGGGGTAAGGGTATCAGTTTGATCGGGCATGGTGTTCCCCAAAGTTGCAGCGGACTGTATAGAAGAAAACTGGCTATGAAGAAGCATATTGAAAACAGGCTATGCCCGAAACCCATAAAGGTGACGGAAGTTGTGGCCTACGCAAAGGACGCATGGGATGCAACCCGTTTTACGGCATCAAAGCCTTGAAAAACATACCTATCCGGGTGTGATGGCTGCTATCTGCTGTGTTCAACCCGTTTTAACCGATAATGCCGGATCCATACATGTTCCTTAATCACAACCAACGGCGCAGCCTGTTCCCCCGTATTGCCGCTCCGGGTCTGGCAGCTCTTGGGCTGCTGGCCACACTTGGCGGCTGCGGTGATGGTGAAAGCAAATCCATGGATTTTGCGCCCACCTGCCCCATTACGCATATTCCATCCGAAGCCGCAGATTACTACCTCTACCAAGGCAAGGGGACGGGCTTTAAGAATATGATCGCCCGCGCCAGCATCCTGCAATTACAGGGGGATTGCCTTGCCGCTGGCCCCAAGGATCTGAAAACCCGAATCGTGTTGCGCTTTGTGATCGAACGCGGCCCAGCGGCGGCAGCCAATACGCTTACCCTACCGTGGTTTATTGCCGTGCTGCATGGAGACAGAATTGTGAACAAGCATGTCTTCCACCACACCGTGTCCTTCCCGGCCAACCTCTCCACCTTTGAAGACGATACAAAGGTGATCACGGTGGATCTGCCCATTCCACCCAAAAACGTGGATTCAGATTATCGGTTTGAAATTGGTTTTCAGCTGACCAAGGATCAGCTTGAATATAATCAGGTTCATCTTAAACGCGCGGCTTATCAGGCTTACTGAGGTAAGCCACCTTACTTTGCTGGGGGCTTTTGGCGCACCCCAGCAAAGCAAGCTTTGCCTTTAATCAGGAAGCCGACTGCGTTTCTGGTGGAAAACGTGCTGCCTTAACGGCTGCCTGCTGACGCTGGGCCAAAGCCTGTTCATCAAAATCCTGCACGATTTCATGGAACAATTGGTACCAGTTCATCTTAACTTTCAGCCGCATGAACACAGATCCAAGCCCAAGGGCTGAACGATCAACCAGCACAAATTCACGCGGCAGGCGCACGCCTCCGGCTTTTTGCAGCCCATCATGCACCTTGGAAAGAATTTCCCGCCCAAGGGCTGGGTTGTTGTCATCCTGAATGTAGCGTTCTTCATCCACCATCAGCGGGGCATATAACAGCCCTGCCCATTCGTTCAGAACAGCCACTTTCTCACGCGTCAGGTCACGGAAACCCCATGCTTCATAAGCATGGGCGGCCATGTCCATATCCTTGTTACGGAGCGCGTAATACAGGTCAATATTCCCCTTGATGAACGAAGGCTGAAAAATACGGATGGCCCCAAAATCCAGTAGGTTCAGGCCTGCATCTTCCCGCATGGTAAAGTTGCCCATGTGCGGGTCACCATGCACCACGCCATACTGATACAGCGGCACATACCATGCCCGGAACAGCGCACGCGCAATGCGTTTTTTCTGCTCTTCCGTAAGACCTGCCTTTATGGCTGCATTCAGATTCTGCCCCTGCACCCATTCCATCGTCAGCAGCCGCTGCGTGCAGAGTTCATCTATTGGCAAAGGCACCGTAACTTCGGGGCAATCTGCCAGCACGGAATGATACAGGCGCATATTCGCGGCTTCGTGCCGGTAATCCAACTCTTCCCGCAGGCGTTCAGAAAGCTCTTCCACCACATCATCCTGCCGGATGGCGTTATCCAGCTTGTGGTAAACCCCAATAGCCATACGGAACTGGCGCAGATCGGCCTCAACAGCGGCCTTCATATCCGGGTACTGCAACTTACAGGCTACGCGGCGGCCATCGGCCAACACTGCCTGATGCACTTGCCCAAGGCTGGCAGCAGCAGCGGCTTCCCGCCCGAAGGAGCGGAAATTCTTTTCCCACCCCGGGCCAAGTTCCGCCGTCATGCGGCGGCGCACGAAGCTCCACCCCATTGGCGGCGCGTTGGACTGAAGCTGCGCAAGCTCATCGGCATATTCATCGGGCAACGCGCCGGGAATGGTGGCCAGAAGCTGCGCTGCCTTCATGAGCGGGCCTTTGAGCCCACCCAGCATGGATTTAAGATCTTCTGCGTGAGAAGCCCCGCCAGAGCGCAAACCTATTTTGTTGCCTGCCAGCCGGGCTGCAATGCCACCAACGGTTCCGGTTGTTTGCACCATACGGCGCAGTTCACCAAAAACGCCGGTATTATCCATATCTCGCGCCATAATCAGCCCTGCTCCAACTGGTCAATAAAGCCGGAAATAACATCCAGCCCTTTGCGCCAGAAACCCGGATCAGATGCATCCAGCCCAAAGGGGGCCAGCAGCTCCTTATGGCGCAGGGTGCCGCCGGCTTCCAGCATGGCAATGTATTTATCCTGGAAACCCGGCGCGCCCTCACTGAACACCTGATACAGCGCGTTCACCAAGCAATCTCCGAATGCATAGGCATACACATAGAATGGAGAATGGATGAAGTGCGGAATGTAAGCCCAGAACACATCGTATTCCGGCGTAAAGTTAAAGGCCGGGCCGAGGCTTTCTGTCTGCACACTGCGCCAGATGGCACCAATTTGTTCAGGAAGCAGCTCGCCTTTTTTACGGGCATCGTGCACGCGGGTTTCAAATTCATAAAACGCAATCTGGCGCACCACGGTATTGAGCATATCCTCAACCTTGGCAGCCAGCAGAAGACGGCGGCGCTGTGGATCTTTTTCTGCATCCAGCAAAGACTGGAATGTCAGCATCTCGCCAAACACACTGGCCGTTTCCGCCAGTGTCAGCGGCGTATCGGACATGAAGTAGCCCTGCTTTGCCGCCATAACCTGATGCACACCGTGGCCCAGCTCATGCGCCAGTGTCATGACATCGCGGATACGACCATGATAGTTCAGCAGAATATAAGGATGAGCTGAAGGCACAGTAGGATGCGCAAAAGCGCCGGGAGATTTACCCGGTGCTGGTGGCACATCAATCCACGGATTGGTCAGGAAAGTGTTGATAACCTTCCCCATACGTGGGTCAAACCCATCATATGCCTTTTGCACAATGTTCTTGGCTTCAGACCACGGAATCAGCTTATCATCATTCCCGGGCAGTGGGGCGTTGCGGTCCCAATGCTCCAGCTTATCCAGCCCCATCCACTTGGCTTTCAGGGCATAGTAGCGGTGGGAAAGGCGCGGATAATCAGACCGCACGGCAGAAACAAGGGCATCCACCACCTCATCTTCCACCATGTTGGAAAGATTGCGGGAGGAAGTTGGCCGTGCGAAATGCCGCAGATTATCCGAGATGGATTTATCCTTGGCCAGTGTGTTTGTAATGAGCGCAAACAGGCGGACATTTTTTTCAAAAACGCCACCTACAGCTTTACCTGCCTGCTCTCTTGTTGCCCGATTTGTATCGGACAAACGGTTAAGCGCATCCCCTACCGTAATTTCCTGCCCATCCAGTGTGACGCGCAAAGCCGCAATGGTTTCATCAAACAGGCGGCACCATGCCTGTCCACCGGTTACAGATTTTTCCAGCAGAACCTTTTCCACATCATCAGAAAGCTGATGCGGACGATACATGCGGATATCACGCAGGTAAGGCTGCCA
The DNA here is from genome assembly GCF_050106715.1 of Acetobacter sp. AAB5. Taxonomy (NCBI): domain Bacteria; kingdom Pseudomonadati; phylum Pseudomonadota; class Alphaproteobacteria; order Acetobacterales; family Acetobacteraceae; genus Acetobacter; species Acetobacter sp. AAB5. Next base: position 40,315 of record NZ_JBNIEW010000006.1, on the reverse strand, counting down.
ATGCGCCAGTGCGGGGTCTTTCAGCTTTTCCCGAAGGTCTGCTTCTTCCAGACGGTTCAGTTCCAGCGTAAAAAACAGCAAATGGGTGGAAATGGCTGTCAGCCGTTCATTGATGGACTGGCTAAACTGGCTGATGGAAGCATCTGAAGAATCTGCGGCAAACAGCAAAGAGGCATAAGAACCTGCCTTGCCCAGCATTTCCTCAATAATTTCAAAGGTTGCTATGGCGTCTGCCAATTCCTTGCCGGAAAGGCCGCTAATTTTGCCCTGATACTGCTTGGCAAAAGCCTGAGCTTTTTTTTCTGCCTCAGCCAAATCAGCATGCAGCTTCGGATCATCCATACCCGCGTAAAGGGCTGAAAGATCCCAACGCGGAAGAGAGGCCGCCCCCTGCCCTGCAGGTGTGTTGGCAACGGTACCGGCTTCCGTTGCAAAAACCGGAAGCGGATGTGAACGGAGGGAATGCGCTGTGTGTTCCATATCTAACACTTTACAGTGCATTTCTGCTGGAAGCGAGAGGCCGCAAACATAAGCGCGGTTCACATGCACAACAGATATGAAAAACAAATGGGCGAAAGGTTTCCCCTCCGCCCATCTGCTTCTGTCAACTCACATGCAGCCTTATGGTTCAGGCTGTTTTTTCCAGTTGCTGTTCCGGCACCGTAAAGCCGATAATCCGGGCATAATCCTTGGGCACGATATGCCAGAAGTGTGGCAGAACCTCATCCCATTTATGCAGCAACATGCTGGCATAAGCAGAACCTGTTTCTTCCACATGCCGTTCAACAAGGCTGCGCAGCATCTGTTCCCATTTCGGTTCAGTTACACGCACCCACAACAGGGATTCGGGGTTTACCCGGCTATCGAACACATTGTCCTTATCCAGCACAAAGGCCATGCCGCCAGTAAAGCCAGCGCCAAAGTTGTCACCCACATCATCCAGCACCACCACGGTGCCGCCTGTCATGTATTCACACCCGTTAGAACCACAGCCTTCTACAACAGCTATCGCACCAGAGTTACGCACGGCAAAGCGTTCCCCCGCCTGCCCTGCGGCATACAGTTCACCCGCAGTGGCCCCATACAGAACCGTGTTGCCGATAATGGCGTTTTTGTTAGACACCAGCGTAGAGGATGGGGAAGGACGCACCGTAATGGTTGCGCCAGAAAGCCCTTTGCCCACGTAATCGTTGGCATCACCCAGCACCTCCAGCTTAAGCCCCTGCACGGCAAACGCCCCTAGAGATTGCCCCGCAGAGCCGCGCAGACGCACCGTAAGATGCCCCGGCGCCAGTGTTTTCATACCAAACTGACGCACGATCAGAGAGGAAATGCGCGTGCCAATGGCGCGCTGGGTGTTCTGCACATTGTAGTGCAGCTGCATTTTCTCACCGTGGTCGAACAGCGGCTTGGCATCACCAATCATCTGCGCATCCAGCGTATCTGGCACTTCATTCCGGCCATCCAGCGTGCAGTAGCGTGCAAACGGCCCCGGATCTGCCTGAGACAGCAGAGAGTTCAGATCCAGATCATCCAGATAATCATCCCCGCGGGAAACCTGCCGCAGCAGATCTGTGCGCCCGATAATTTCATTCAGAGAACGGAAGCCCAGCGAAGCCAGAATATTCCGCACATCCTCTGCAATGAAGGAGAATAGATTGATAACCTTTTCGGGCGTACCTTCAAACTTGGCACGCATTTTGGGGTCCTGAGAACACACACCCACTGGGCAGGTGTTGGAATGGCACTGGCGCACCATAATGCAGCCCATGGCCACAAGGCTGGCTGTGCCAATACCAAATTCCTCTGCCCCAAGCATGGCGGCAATAACCACATCACGACCGGTTTTGATACCACCATCGGCCCGCAAACGCACCCGATGGCGCAGACGGTTGAGCATAAGCACCTGATGCGTTTCCGCCAGCCCAAGCTCCCACGGCAAGCCCGCATATTTAATGGAGCTCAGCGGGCTTGCGCCTGTGCCACCGCAATGGCCGGAAATCAGGATGGCATCGGCTTTTGCCTTGGCCACACCAGCGGCAATGGTGCCAATACCAGAACGCGCCACCAGCTTAACGGTAACCGTTGCTTCCGGGTTGATCTGCTTGAGATCGTAAATCAGCTGCGCCAGATCTTCGATCGAATAGATATCATGGTGCGGGGGTGGAGAAATCAGCGTCACACCTGGCGTGGCATGGCGCAGCTTGGCAATCAGTTCCGTTACCTTAAAGCCCGGAAGCTGCCCACCTTCACCCGGTTTGGCACCCTGTGCCACCTTAATTTCCAGCTCACGGCAATCATTCAGATACTGCGCCGTTACACCAAAGCGGCCAGATGCCACCTGTTTGATAGCGGAGGATGCGTTATCCCCATTCGGGCGCGGTTTAGCACGTGCCGGATCTTCCCCACCTTCACCCGAATCGGACTTTGCGCCAATTCGGTTCATGGCGATGGAAAGCGTTTCATGCGCTTCCGGGCTCAAGGCCCCCAAGGAAATTGCCGGGGAAATCAGGCGTTTACGCAGCTGCGTAATGCTTTCCACTTCTTCCACCGGAATAGGCGTACGCCCATCACGGAAGTCCAGCAGATCACGCAGGGCTACAGGTGGCTGCGCATGTACGGCATCTGCATAACGCTGGTAGATGGTAAAGCTGCCAGTAGCCACTGCTGTTTGCAGCATATGGATCAGGCCGCCATCAAATGCGTGCTGTTCTCCACTCCGCCGCAGCTTGTAAAGGCCACCTACAGGCAAGGTGAGCGTATTGGTTGCGGCCCATGCACTTTCGTGCAGTTGCAACACGTTGCGTGCAATGCCCGAAAGCCCAATACCAGAAATACGCGAAGGCATACCGGGAAAGAATTCTGCCGTAAGCGCGCGAGAAAGGCCCACAGCCTCAAAATTGCACCCACCACGGTAAGACGCCACGATGGAAATACCCATCTTGGACATAATCTTAAGCAGGCCTTTATCTACCGCTTTACGGTAGCGCTCCATGCACTCACGCAGACTCATCTGCCCAAACAGGCCACGACGATGCCTATCTGCAATGCTTTCCTGCGCCAGATAAGGGTTAACCGTGGTGGCACCCACCCCAATTGTTACTGCAATGGCGTGCACATCCAGTGCTGTAGCCGTGCGCACGTTCAAGGATGTAAACGTACGCAAGGATGTACGCACCAGATGCGTATGCACAGCCCCGGTCGCCAAGATCATGGGAATAGATGCACGCTCAGCAGACTGATCTTCATCTGTCAGGAATACGTGGGTGCAGCCACCACGCACGCCTTCTTCTGCCTCACGCCGGATACGGGCAATGGCTTCGCGCAGCCCTGCTTCCCCATCCTTGGCGGGGAATGTGCAATCAATCACGCAACCAGAAGTGCCCGTAAAGTGGCGCAGCCCTTCATACTCACCAGATGTCAGCACCGGACTGGGCAGTTGGAGCATGTCACACTGTTCGGGAGACTGATCCAGAATATTGCCCAAATTCCCTAACCGCGTTGTCAGGCTCATCACGCGGGATTCGCGCAGGGAATCGATTGGCGGATTGGTCACCTGGCTGAACATCTGCCGGAAATAGTGTGCCAACCCACGATAGCGCGGAGAAAGCACAGCCAGAGGCGTATCATCACCCATGGAGCCAATGGCTTCACTGGCGGTAGAAACCATTGGGTGCAGAATGGCTTCCAGTTCTTCCAGCGTGCTGCCCACAGCCAACTGGCGGCGGCGCAGTTCTTCGCCTTCGTAATAAACTGGTTCTGTCACATCCGAACGGACGATATGGCCAATTTTCTGGGTGCGTTTGATCCAGCTGGAAAAATCTTGCCGTGCGGCAAGCAGATCAAGCAGTTCGGTATTACCATACAGCTTGGCTTCCTGAAGATCGACACCAATCATCTCACCCGGGCCAAGGCGACCACGGCTGACAATGGCGTTTTCAGGCACGCGTACCATGCCGGTTTCAGAACCGACAATCAGCAGATTATCGGTTGTTACCGTATAACGCAGCGGGCGCAAGCCTGAGCGATCCAGCCCAGCCACAACCCAACGGCCATCTGTGGCGCACAGTGCTGCGGGACCATCCCACGGTTCCATTACCGCGTTGCAATACGTGAACATATCACGGTGCGCGGGCTTCATGGAGGAATTACCGCCAACACTTGCCGGAATCATCAGCGCCTTGGCAAAAGGTGCATCACGCCCAGCAAAAGTCAGCAGTTCGTAAACGTTATCCAGCGTTGCGGTATCGGAGCCACCGGCCTGCACCAGCGGCTTGATATCTGCCATCCACGGATCAAGATCTGGGTGAGAAAGCCGTGTTTCGTGGCTTTTCATCCAGTTGATATTACCGGAAATGGTGTTGATTTCACCATTATGCGCAAGGCGACGGAACGGCTGCGCCAGCTTCCATGTAGGGAAGGTGTTGGTGGAATAACGCTGATGATAGATGGCAAAGCGGCTGACAAAGCGTTCATCCAGCAGATCTGGGTAAAACTCTGTAAGATGCTCTGCAAGGAACATGCCTTTATAAATAACAGACCGGCATGACAGCGAGCAGATATACAGATCAACCTGCGCGGCAATGGCGGCTTTTTCTATCCGGCGGCGGATCACATACAGATCACGCTCAAACTCTTCTTCCCCTTTATTAGGAAGATTACGGATAAGGATCTGCTCAATTTCCGGGCGCGTTGCATTGGCTTTTTCACCGATACAGGAAGTATCAATCGGAACCTGACGCCAGCCATAAATGCCGTATCCAAACGCCAGAATCTGGGTTTCGATAATCTGGCGGCACTGTTCCTGTGCTGCCAGATCGGTTTTGGGCAAAAACACCTGCCCCACCGCAATCCGGCTTTCATCTGGCCGATCACCTGTGCTGGTAATGGCATCTGCAAAAAATTCCTGCGGAATTTCTACATGAATACCCGCACCATCGCCTGTCTTGCCATCGGCATCTACTGCGCCGCGGTGCCAGATAGCTTTCAGAGCGGCAATGCCAGCCTCAACCACCTCACGCCGGCGCTTGCCATCCAGTGCAGCCACAAGGCCCACACCACAGGAATCGCGCTCATCCGCCGGATCATACAGCCCATCCAGCGCGGCCACGTTGGCATCCCACGCTTTCAGAAATTCCTCGCTACTTTCAGCGGAAACGGTGTTGGGAAACTGTTCCATATCCATTAACCCTGCTCCGCCTTGGCGGTAGCCGTTACATTTTCCTGAATCCATGTGTGCATGCAGGCGGCTGCATCGCGCCCATCACGAATGGCCCACACAACCAAACTGGCCCCACGCACAATGTCCCCTGCGGCAAACACGCCCGGCAGAGATGTCATGAAATCTTTCTGACCAACCTTGAGCGTACCCCAACGGGATACAGCCAGATCCTTCTGCCCCCACAGCTGCGGCAGAGGTTCTGGGTCAAACCCAAGAGCCTTGATAACCAGATCAGCATCCAGCGTGAAAGAAGAGCCTTCCAGCGGCTCAACTGACTGACGGCCCGTGGCATCTGGCAAGCCCAGCTTCATCCGCACAGCCCGCACGCCAGAAACATGGCCTTCACCCAAAAAGGCTTCAGGGGCTGCCAGCCATTCAAACTGCACGCCTTCTTCTTCCGCATTTTTTACTTCGCGGGCAGAACCGGGCATGTTGGCTTTATCGCGCCGGTACAGGCATTTTACAGATTTTGCACCTTGGCGAATGGCCGTGCGCACGCAGTCCATTGCGGTATCACCACCACCCAGAACCACTACGTTTTTACCTGCGGCATCCAATGCCTGCGCTTCCGGCGGCAAGGTATCCCCCAAGGAACGCCGGTTAGAAGCCGTAAGGTAATCCAGCGCCTTTTCAATACCCGCCAGCCCAACGCCGGGGCCTCCGATTTCACGAGATTTGTAAACGCCTGTTGCAATCAGAATGGCATCATGACGGCTACGCAAATCTGCAAAAGACAGTTCGCCTTCACCATCCCCAATGCCTTGGCCGAGGTGGAAAACAACACCACCTTCTTCCAGCAGCTTATGACGGCGGGCCACAATGTGTTTTTCCAGCTTAAAGCCGGGAATACCGTAAACCAGCAGACCGCCTACCCGATCATACCGATCATACACATGTACTTTGTAACCTTGCGCGCGCAGTTGATCTGCCGCAGCCAAACCAGCCGGGCCAGCACCAATAATAGCAACGGACTGGCTGCGCTCCAGCACTGGGTTAACAGGTTTAACCCAGCCTTTTTCAAATGCGGTATCGGTAATGTAGCGTTCCACGGCACCAATGGTCACGCTTTCGAAACCCGGTTCGATCACGCAGTTACCTTCACACAGCCGATCCTGCGGGCAAATACGACCGCAAATTTCCGGGAAAGTATTGGTAGCGGAGGAAACGCCATAGGCTTCTTCCAACCGCCCCTGTGCTGTGAGCATCAGCCAATCAGGGATATTGTTGCCGAGCGGGCAATGAACTGAACAGAAAGGCACACCGCACTGCGAGCACCGACTGGCCTGCTCGGTTGCTTCTGGTGTTGCGAAGTCCTCATAAATTTCATCAAAATCTGCCCGCCGCGCCGTAGCCGTGCGCTTGTCTGGCTGCTTTTGCGGCACAGAGACAAATTTAAGCATCTTGGTCGTCATGTGGCATCCCCGGAGAAAGGGCGCGCCAGACAGACTCCGCCCCTAAACTTTGCTGGGGCTAAGGTGCTTGTTCTCCGTAAATATAAAAAGACAGCAATGCTTACCTTTTTATATTTTTCCTCATGATAAAACCAAAACCCATCCAATTGGTCAGATAAAAAGGTATATTTTCGGACCTTTTTATCTCCAGCCCATTATACCGAAAAGGATATGTCTTTTTGAGCCTCACCCACCCTAAACCGTGCCAAATAAGACGGCACAATAGCCGCAACACTTTGCGGCACGATACTCAACGCCTCAAAACCGGATTTCCCTGTGGGCACAACATTGTCGGTTGCCAACATCCGCAATTGATCCTGCGTCAGAAAATGCCCCGGCAGCCGCTCCAAAACCATAGCCTGCAACTTTGCCAGCGCTGATGGCACAATAAAAACAGGCTTATGGCGCTGCGTTACGCGCAACACAAACCGCGCAATATCCAGCATGGTCATTTCCTGCGGGCCACCCAACAAAAGTTCTTTCCCCGCAAACGCAGAAGACTGCGCCGCCGCAAATACTGCCTGCGCCACATCTCCCACATAAACAGGTTGCAAGCGCGAATGCGCACCATAAACCGGCAAACACGGCAAATACCGTGCAAGACCCGCAAACATGTTAAAGAAATGATCCTCCGGCCCAAAAATAACAGAAGGCCGTATAATCACAGCATCTGGCCGATATTGGCGTACGGCCTTTTCTCCCGCAGCCCGACTTTTACCATAAGCAGAAAGAGCCGTTTCTGAAGCACCAAGCGCCGACATATGCACAAATACAGGCACATCTGTTTCTGCCGCTATACGCGCCACACGCCCCGCGCCCTCTACATTAACGGCTTGCAGTGTTTGCTGCTTGACGGAAGATAAGACAGCCACAAGGTTGATCGCCACATCCGCCCCCTGCACCGCACAGGCCACAGATGCATCATCCAGAACAGATGCATAAAAAGGTGCAATCTGCCCAACATGCCCTAACGCGCGTAAACGCGCAGTTAAATCTGGCCGACGGCTGGCAACGCGCACCTCGTACCCGGCCCGTGCCAAATTTTGCACCACATAACGCCCTACAAATCCGCCACCACCTAATACGGTTGCAATTTTACGCGCACCCATAAGTCACCCTCGTCTTCCACGTTTATCCAGTGTTTTGTGCACTGTGTGCCATTCCCTCCGCCCACGCCAGACAGGCAAATGACACAAATCTGTCAGAAAAATCATTTTCCCTGTTGACGCTCTCATCACAGAGGGGTAAACGGCTCTTCACCAGCCGGGAACACTCCTGGTTGCCATTTGAGCCCAGATGGCGGAATTGGTAGACGCGCAGGTTTCAGGTACCTGTGGCCGCAAGGTCGTGGAAGTTCGAGTCTTCTTCTGGGCACCAAATATCATATATAGCTTATATGATATTTTCTTCTCCCTAAATGGTAAATATAAAGAATTGAGTATTCAATTCAGCCTTCGGGCTGTTTATGACACCTCTTTATTCTTTTCACTTACGCGCCATTAGGCAGAGCACAACACATGAAACTTAGCCCGCCCACTAAGGGCCTGCTGCTGTCTTTATTGGGGTTTGCAGCTTTCTCCATAAGTGATGCTTTTTCTAAACTGCTTACCGGCAGGCTCAACCCGTTTGAGGTTGCCTTTTCTGGTGGCGTTTTTGGGCTGCTATTGGTTCCGTTTGTTAAATCGCGCGGGCAATCATGGCTGAACATTCTGCCCATTCAAAAACCGGGTATGTGGTGGATTCGGGCTGTCGCAACATTTATTGCCACAGCCGCCAGCGTAGAATCCTTCATGCTTCTGTCCATGCCAGAAGCACTCTCGCTGATGTTCCTTATGCCCTTTATTGCCACCATTCTTTCTGTTGTCGCACTTAAGGAAAAAGTATCCCCATGGGGATGGGTTGCTGTGGCTATCGGGTTTGCGGGCGTTCTGGTTGTGCTGCGCCCCGGCGTGCGGCCACTCCATTTTGGCCATGCCTGCGCATTAGCCGCTGCCATTGCCAGCGCCGTAAATGTTATTGCTTACCGTGTAGCTGGCACAGGCACCACAAAACTGGGGGTTCTTGGCTCTAGCCTGGCCGGGCCACTGCTGGGAGATGGCCTTTTGGCCCTTCCCAACTTTACGTGGCCCCATACAGTTACGGATTGGAGCTTTTTGTTTGGTTACGGATTTCTGGCGGCTCTAGGCCAATTACTTATTATGTTGGCGGCCGCCCTTACCCCCGCCAGCCGCGTGGCATTACCACAATACACCCAAATGGTTTGGGCTGTGCTGTTTAGCTATTTGCTGTTCCATGAACCGCTGGATAAATGGACCATTATTGGCGTAACAATTGTTACCTTATCCGGCATGCTGGATTGGTTCCGCAAGCATCTGCTAGCACTCAAACAGCGGCGCCTTGCACGCAAGCAGGCGCGCCTTCAGCCCGCAAGCCCTACCCCGGCTGATGCAAAGTAACGATTAACGGCGTCTCGCATGGCCCCGGCCACCATGGCTCGGTGGCCTGCCTGACGCAACGCGGCCTCATCCATTCGGTTAGACATAAAGCCCATTTCAACCAGAACCGAGGGGATTTGGGCAGATTTCAACACCGCAAAAGCGGCATGCCTGTGCGGATGCGGCAGCAATAGCACCCGAGAATTAAAGGCCGACACCACAGCCTGCGCCATATGGGCTGAGCCTTTGCGGGTTTCTTCTGTTACCAAACTAGCAAGAATCTGCTGCACCTCTGGTGATGCACTATGCACCATTGGGCCGCCATATCTGTCTGCGCTGTTTTCGGTTTTGGCCAGGTCTGCGGTCTGGCTATCTGATGCGCCGTGCGAATGGGTGTAAACACTGGCCCCACGCACCTGCGGACTATGCAAAGCATCTGCATGCATGGAAATAAAAAGCGATGCTCCGTGCTGCTGCGCCAGTTCCACCCTACCATCCAGCGGTACAAAATGGTCTCCAGCGCGTGTCATGGCCACGCGGTAACGTCCCGTTGCCAACAATTGCCGCCTTAACTCCTGCGCAGCAGCTTCCGCTACATGTTTTTCATACGTGCCAGTGTACCCAATGGCCCCAGGATCTTTGCCTCCATGCCCAGGGTCTAGCATAACAAGCGGGGCTGCGGGCCGTGCCTTACCTACAAGAGCCGGAGCTGCCAGTTTATGCCCTGTTGCCTGCTTATTTGCGGCCCAAACATCTGCTGGCGTAGCAGCAGCAACCAGTCCGCCACCGCCTAAATACAGCAGCCCGGAACGGCGTGTAACACCCCGCTGCACCGTTGCAGAAGCAACGATTTTGCCGCTCATCTTGCCTGCCTGAAAAGCCATTAAAGTGCTCCTGTTCACTTTACGCTAAAGTGTGCACTAAAAATGACAGAAAAAAGATGTATCGGCACCCTAAAACAGCGTTTGTTACGAATGGCTTGCGATTTATGGTTATTTGAGCCATGTTCGCACAGTATGGCACAAGGGTAGAAATGCCCGTCATGCGCTTTTTCCGCTCCGTCCATGCCGTGAACGGGGGCCGCCGGTTACATCAACACCGCGCCCGCACGCATAAAGATCAGGGGCAGAAACACTGACTGAAGGATACATGACCATCGCCCGCCCCATCCCTTTGCTGAAAACAGCCAGACCACAGGCCGTACCGTGCCTGAAGGATGCTGATACAGGGGCAGCTGTGGAAACTTCGTACGCCTTCCAATTTTTATCGCACGCCTGTTTATATCCGCCGGAAGAGCCCCTGCTCCGTCGTGCCATGCCATTTACACGGCAGCACCACACAGGCTGGCCACCGGCGCACCGGAGTTTTTCTTTTTATGTCAAAGCGTATGCTGATCGACGCGACACACGCGGAAGAAACGCGTGTTGTTGTGATGGACGGAAATCGGCTTGAAGATTACGATGTTGAATCTGCTGCAAAAAAGCAGCTTAAAGGGAACATCTACCTTGCCCGCGTTGTTCGCGTAGAGCCAAGCCTGCAGGCCGCCTTTGTAGAATATGGCGGCAACCGCCACGGTTTTCTGGCCTTTAGCGAAATCCATCCGGATTACTATCAGATCCCGGTTTCTGACCGCGAAAAGCTGCTGGCTCTTCAGGCGGAAGAAGAAGCCCTGCTGGAAAACAGCGAAAATGGTTCTGATGAGGATGATGCATCTGACAATGCAGAAACTCAGGCATCCGATGCAGAACAGGACACAGAAGCATCTGACACCGCCGCTCAGAATGAAGGCGAAGGTTCTGAACGGGAAGAACGTTCTGCCAACAAGCAGGATGCTCCAGACTACGTAGGCGGCGAAACAGATACGGGTGAAGAAGCCCTTATTCAAAAACGCATTGCCCGATTCCTGCGTAACTACCGTATTCAGGAAGTTATCCGCCGCCGGCAGGTGCTGCTGGTGCAGGTGGTTAAAGAAGAACGTGGCAACAAGGGCGCAGCCCTGACCACCTACGTTTCTCTGGCTGGCCGTTATTGTGTGCTTATGCCCAATGCCCTGCGTGGTGGTGGCGTTTCACGCAAGATTACATCTGTGGCAGACCGCCGCCGCCTGCGGGATATTGTTTCCGACCTCAACCTGCCCCGCGGCATGGCCATGATTGTGCGGACTGCTGGCGCGCAACGGCCCGGCCCAGAAATTACGCGAGACTGCGAGTATCTGCTCCATCTGTGGGATGATATTCGCGAACATACGCTTCAATCCGTGGCCCCCGCACTGATTTACGAAGAAGCGAGCTTGGTAAAACGCGCTATCCGCGATGTTTACACCCGCGAAATCAGCGAAATTGTGGTGGATGGAGAAAACGGCTGGAAGGCCGCGCGGGACTTCATGCGGATGCTGATGCCTCAGCACGCAGAAAAAGTCCGGCTGTGGAACAAGGAAAACCAGCCCCTGTTCACCCACTACCACGTGGAAGGGCATCTGGATGCCATGTTCTCCCCCGTGGTGTCTCTGCGCTCCGGCGGTTATCTGGTTATCAACCAGACAGAAGCCTTGGTTGCCATTGACGTAAACTCGGGCAAAGCCACCAGCCAGCGTAACATTGAAGAAACAGCATTCCGCACCAATCAGGAAGCTGCTGATGAAGTAGCCCGCCAGTTGCGCCTGCGCGATCTGGCTGGCCTGATTGTAATCGACTTCATTGATATGGAGTCTCGCCGCCATAACTCCATGATCGAACGCCGCCTGAAAGATGCCTTGCGGCATGATCGGGCACGTATTCAAATTGGCTCTATCTCCCATTTCGGGTTGCTGGAAATGTCGCGCCAGCGGCTACGCCCCTCTGTGGCAGAAGCCGCCTTTATGCCTTGCCCGCACTGTAATGGCACAGGCATGATGCGCAGCATTGAAAGCTCTGCCCTGCATGTTCTGCGTGCAGTAGAAGAAGAAGGCGCACGCCGCCGTTCTTCCGCCATTACCGTGCATGTTGCCGCGGATATTGCTTTCTACATCCTAAACAACAAGCGGGACTGGCTGACCCAGATTGAACAGCGCCACCAGATGGAAGTGCTGTTTGCCGCAGACAATACGCTGCCAGCTCCGGAAGTTCGGATCGAACGCCGCCAGCATGCACGTCCGCCACGGATTCAGCCGCCATTGCCGCCGGTTGAAAACATTGTGGCAGATGAAGTTGCTGCTGCCGCACCAGAAATTCCGGCCGCAGAACCTTCTGCCATTCAGGAAACTGCCGATAATTCTGATGAGCCACGCCGTCGGCGTCGGCGTCGGCGTCGCCGGCGGAGTGATCAGGATACCAATCAGGTATCTGAAACACAGACACAGTCTGATACGGAAACACCAGAATCTGCTGAAACCGCACCCATTGCGGCTTCTGAAAACACGGCAGAACCTGTTGCAGAAGCCGAAGCAGAAACCAATCTGGTGCCGGGCCGACGCAGAACCCGCCGCTCCCGTGTGCGCAAACCAGCTGAAACACGCACAGAAATCCACGTAGATATCGAAGAAGGCCCCGCGCCACGGCCCAATATGCCAGCATGGGAAGGCCCAACACCGGCCAATCCATTTGGCGGCGCGCCGGATATTTTCGAACTCCTGGAAAACACTGCGCGCCAACAGGCTGTTGACGTTGCACCAGCACCTAAAGCGGCTGACGTGCAGGAAGAAGCTGCAAGCGTGCCAGTAGAACCCGCCAAAACGGAAGAGGTTGCACCTCAGCCCGTTATGGCTGCACCGGAAGAGCCTGAAAAAACGGAAGAAGCGCCTAAACCGCGCCGCCGCCGCACACGCAAGAAGGTAGAGCCCGCAGCAGAAGAAAATGCCGAACAGGCAGAAGCATCTGTAGCCGCACCAGAAGCAGACGCTGCACCAACGGAAGCAGAGGCCCCCAAAAAACCTGTGCGCCGCCGTGCAACCCGCCGCAAAACAGCGGCAAAGGATGAGGCCACAGAAACGGCTGAAGCTTCTACAGCGGACACTGCCGAGGAAAAGCCGAAGAAAACAACGCGTCGGCGCACCACTCGTAAAAAGGCAGAACCAGCACCTACTCCAGAAGCCGCCAGCGGAAGCGAAGCAGTCGCTACTTCCGCACCTAAAGAGGCCGCATCTGAAGTTGCTGATAAAGAAGAAGCTATTGTTCAGCCTATCGTGATCGAAGATAGCCCGCCGGCAACGCGCAGGCGTACCGGCTGGTGGAAAAAGTAAATCACACCACGCTTCTACCAGATTTAAAGGGCTTTCTCCTTTAGATCTGGTAAGTGGCCATATCTGCCAGAAGCAAACTGATGGCAGATGTGGCCACTACATATTTTTCTTCTGCTGCGCCTTGTGGTAGGAGTGCAGGCTTAATTTGACACGCCTTGCCTCCGCCGGAGTTTTCATGAACCATCCCCGCCCTGCCCATCAGACCGAAACATCTTTCGGCACGGAAGATAACGGGCGTATTGTTCTGGCTCTCCCTAAAGGCCGTATCCTCAAAGCTGTGTCACCCCTTATGTCTGGCACAGGCATGGCCCCCGCCCCAGAATGCCTGGGGGGAGATAGCCGCAAACTGCGCTTTCCCACGCAGGACCCACAGGTTGATGTGGTGCGCGTGCGCTCGTTTGACGTTGCAACCTTTGTGGCCAGCGGTGGTGCACAAGTTGGCGTTTGCGGCGCTGATGTGCTGATGGAATTCGATTACCCCGAAATTTACGCCCCGCTTGATCTGGGTATTGGCGCATGCCGCATTTCTGTGGCGCAGCCTGCTCACCTTCCGCATGATCCGCAGGAATGGAAGCGTTGGTCCGAAGTGCGGGTAGCCACCAAATACCCCGCTATCACACGTCGCTTTTTTGCAGCACGCGGCATCAACGCCACCATTGTGCACTTACACGGCGCCATGGAACTGGCCCCAATGCTCGGGCTTTCCCGCCTCATTGTGGATCTGGTGGATACAGGCTCTACCCTGAAAGCCAACGGCCTGAAGGAAGTAGAAACCATCGCTCAGGTCACCAGCCGCGTTATTGTTAACCGAACGGCCCTTAAAACCCGCCCGGAACAGATTGACCGCATTCTCTCCCGCTTTCGCACGGCGCTTGCTGCATCCTCGCCCGTTGCGGAAAATGTGTAAGGCAGACGCATTCCATGAAACGGCTTGATACGCGCGAACCGAATTTTGAAACCGCCTTTACCGCTCTTCTTTCCAATCGTGAGGAGCAAGGGCAGGAAGTTCATAAACCGGTTGCAGATATTCTGGCTGCCGTGCGCAAAGAAGGTGATGCCGCACTTTGTGCTTTTACAGAGCGCTTTGACCGCCTGCCCCTTACTGCTCAACAGCTTGCCTTTACGGCACAAGAGATTGAGCAGGCACGCGCAAAAGTAAGCCCTGAACTTCTGGAAGCACTGGATATTGCCGCGCAGCGTATCGAGTCCTTCCATAAAAACCAGCTGCCTTCTGATATCCGCTACACAGATGATGTGGGCATGACATTGGGCATGCGTTGGATTCCGCTAGATGCAGTCGGCCTGTATGTGCCCGGTGGCAAAGCAGCATATCCATCTTCCGTGTTGATGAACGCCATCCCCGCCAAGGTTGCTGGGGTGCAGCGTTTGGCCATGTGTGTGCCAACTCCTGATGGGGTGATTAACCCGTTGGTACTGGCCGCAGCGCACCGAGCCGGTGTGACAGAAATCTACCGTGTTGGCGGTGCGCAGGCTGTGGGCGCTATGGCCTATGGTACGCAAACCATCCGCCCGGTGGACCGCATTGTTGGCCCAGGCAATGCATATGTGGCCGAAGCCAAACGTCAGGTTTTTGGATATGTGGGCATAGACAGTATTGCTGGCCCATCTGATGTGGTGGTGATTGCCGATTCGAATACGAATCCACGCTTGATTGCGCTGGATCTGCTGGCACAGGCCGAGCATGATGAATGCGCGCAAGCCACACTTATTACTCCTGATGCAGCATTTGCAGATACCGTTATTCAGGCTGTGGAAGCTGAACTGCGCGTACTATCCCGCGCAGCTATTGCAGGGGAAAGCTGGGCACGTAACGGCGCAGTGCTGATTAGCCGCGATATGCAGGAAGCCGTAGAACTGGCCAACCGCCTAGCACCTGAACATCTTGAACTGATGGTGGATGACCCGGAAAGCCTGTTTGCCCATGTACGCCATGCTGGGGCTGCTTTTCTGGGCCGTTTCTGCCCCGAAGCCATAGGGGATTACGTAGGCGGCCCCAACCATGTGCTACCTACATCCCGCACCGCGCGTTTTGCTTCTGGCCTGTCTGTTTTTGACTTCATGAAGCGCACAACGTTTTTATCTGGCGGCCCGGATGCCCTCCGCCAGATCGGGCCCGCTGCTGTGGCGCTGGCTCAGGCCGAAGGGCTGGAAGCCCACGCACTTAGCGTTTCCGCCAGATTGGATGTTCTGGCAGCCTCAACACCTAATGCTTGACCATAGGCTGCCGCTAACCCATATCTGCTCACCAAGATTGACCTTTAACGGCTCTGAAACATACGAAGGATGCAATGTCTAAAGAAGACATGATTGAATTTAGCGGCACGGTAACTGAACTGCTGCCTAATGCCATGTTCCGCGTAAAGCTGGACAATGAACACGTTATTCTGGCGCATACCAGCGGCAAAATGCGTAAAAACCGTATTCGCGTTCTGGCGGGTGACCGCGTGAATGTTGAAATGACACCTTACGACCTTTCCAAGGGTCGCATTACGTTCCGCTTCAAATAAAGCCGTGACAGTTTCCGGCCAGCAGAACTCCGTTAAAGGAGAGGCACCTCTCCTTATACTGGCATCTGCTTCGCCCCGGCGGGTAGAGCTGCTGCGCCAGATTGGCGTAGTGCCTGACCGCATCGTTCCGGCTGATATTGACGAAACACCCGCAAAAACAGAACTTCCCCGTGCTTATGCGCGCCGTATGGCGTTGGAAAAAGCGCGTGCTGTAGCTGCCACCGTTACCGAACCAGCCTTAATTCTAGCCGCAGATACAGTGGTTACATTGGGGCGGCGTATTCTGCCAAAAGCAGAAAACCGGGAAACAGCGCAATTCTGTCTGGAACGCCTTTCTGGCAGACGGCACACAGTCATAACATCGGTTGCGGTTATGCCTAGTTCCAGGTGGCCTCAAGGTAAAACAGCAGAGCGACTAGTAGAAACAGCGGTTACGTTTAATCGCCTAACACCGCATCAGATCAATGCGCTGTTGGATACGGGAGACTGGACAGGCAAAGCAGGCGGATATGCCCTGCAAGGCCATGCTGCAGGCTTTATTCGCTTTCTATCTGGTAGCAGCTCTGCTGTTATCGGTTTGCCGCTATTTGAAACAGCCCAACTTTTACGCGGGCAACCCGGGCACTGGCTGGCGTGATGCATTATTTGCGCGTTGCCACCTTTCCGGGTGAAATGCGCCTTGCTGTTACCCAAGATGATACGCTGCTGGATTACGCACTCTGGCGGCCAGCCACCCCCGATCTTGTTGGCAATATCTATGTTGCGCGCATAGCGGCACAAGCTGCCTTTATGGGCGGGGCTTTTGTGGATCTAGGGCATGGCCTGCAAGGCTTTCTATCCGACCAGAAAGCAGTCTCTCACCTCACCGAAGGCCAGAGCATAACGGTCTGCGTTTCCCGCGCAGCGCAAGGCGGCAAAGGCGTGCGTGTGCGCATGCTGGAGCCTTCTGCTCAGGGTAAGGATGTTGGCCTCGTAACCACCGGTCCAACCCCTCTGGAACGTCTGGCGGCCCAATGGCCAAATGCGATCATTACCGTAGATACCCCGCAGGCAGCCGCCCTTGTGCCCCCGTCCCTACGTGCAAAAAGAGAAGCCGGGTTTACGCCCATGCCGCCAGAAATTATGGCAGCATGTCATGCTCTGGAAGACAGCACTGTAGATCTGCCAGGCAACATGCAGGCAACCATTACGCCAACCCCCGCGCTTATTGCCATTGATATGGATGCACCACCTGTTGCGGGTTCCCGCCCCAAGCAGACAGCACAGTTTGCCGCAAATCGTGATGCGTTGCCTGAACTTTTACACCAAATCCGCCTGCGCAATCTTTCTGGAGCAATTGTCATTGATCCAGCAGGCATGGCCATGCGCAAGCGTCAGGCTTTGCAAGATGTCGTGCAAGAGGCTTTGCGGGCAGATCCACTTCGCCCACGCTGCCTTGGTGTGAGCGCTTTAGGGTTGATTGAGATTGTACGCCCGCGCATTCACCCCTCCCTTCCAGAGCTTCTCAACTCTCCTCATGGGCATGCGCTTAAGGCACTCCGAACCATCTTGGCACAAGCCCCTACGGCAACCATCTTACGTGGCAGTATCCCCCTTATTCGGGCGCTGGAGCAGGACCCGCAAGCCGTGGCAGACTGTGTACAACTCCGCGGCAAACCTTTGGCCCTAAAGGCTGATCCTGCTTTGCCTGATTTTTTCTGGACGGTTCAGGACGCATGACTTCTAAACCAGCTAAATGCCCCGTATGCGGCAAGCCCGCACAGGCAGAATTCCGCCCTTTTTGCTCAAAACGCTGCGCAGATATTGATCTAGGCCGCTGGTTTTCGGGCGATTATCGTATTCCGGGCGCACCTGCCGTGATCGAAAATGATGAAAAAGCTGAAAGAAATGACGAAAGGTGACTTGATCTCCTGCAAAGAGTGAGATACATGCTCTCTCACGCCGCGAGGCTGCGGTGCCCAAGTAGCTCAGTTGGTAGAGCATGCGACTGAAAATCGCAGTGTCGGTGGTTCGATCCCGCCCTTGGGCACCATTAAACGGCAGTAAACTGCCACCCTTCCCCAAAAAATAGTTTGACATAATTTGGTGTAATCACCTTTTGTGGTTTTAGCCGCACGTTGCTTATTTACAGCTGCGGTCGGCTCAGTTCCTTCAAAAATACCTTCCAATTCCATTTAGAAAAACAGATTTGCTCACGCAAAATGCGTGTGACTGCATACGGCCTGTTCTCTCTTTTTGCGCAGCTATCTCATCAGTTCATCCCTTATGTGCAGGCATAAAGCCTTTCTTCCGCCCTGATTGTTCGAAATAAAGAAAGCATATTCTTTCAGCTCCCTTAGGTTGAGAAGATAGGCTATCCGTGTATAGTCATTTCATTATCGAACAGTTTTCAGGAGTATTTTATGAAAAAGACCGTTCTCGCTCTGCTGGCAGCTCTTACCGGAGGCGTAGGCTTTTCTGGTGCGGCGCATGCAGCGGCGGATGGCGCACAGCTTTATGCAACGCACTGCGCCATGTGCCACCAGAGCAGCGGCGATGGCGTTCCAGGGCAATTCCCCCCCCTGAAAGGACGCATTGACAAAATTGCGGCTTCTCCTGAAGGCAAAACCTACGTGACACACGTACTGCTGAATGGTCTTGCTGGCAGCCTGAAGGCCGCTGGTGGTTCCTACATGGGTTACATGCCTTCCATGTCATCCATGTCTGATGAAGAAATTGCTGCTCTGCTGACCTACGTTTCCTCCCTGAGTGGCGCGGCTTCTACGCCAACCTTCACAGCGGATGATATTAAAAAGGAACGTGCTACACCCTTGCAGCCGGGTGTTGTGCTGGAAGAGCGTGAAAAGCTGAACGCTGCTCACCCCCTGCCATAAATAAACCAAGAGCCAGCCATTCTTACAAATGGCTGGCTCTTTTTAATGCGCTTTAATTTCTAAAAATATTTAACCGCTAACGTCTGGATTATTGCCAGCGGTTTCTGCCTTGCTGGCTCTTTTCCTGCGTCCATCTACCGCTTCTGCAATTTCAGATACAAGATCCAGATATTTATCCCGATCTGTTTCTACAGAAGAACCAAACTGGTTAAGCAAGCCAAGGATCAGATCCTCACGTGTTGCGTGTTTTTTCTCCCTTCGTGGAGAAAAGTGCTTTTTACCAGACATGAAATTTCATCCCTTTACACTTGCATGCTGCTACCATTTGCGCCCTGTTTATTGTGCGGTATATCCACCATCAATCACCAGTTCGCTTCCTGTAACAAACTTGGATTCATCAGACGCAAGATACAAAATGCCGTAAGCAATATCGTTGGGCTCACCCAGATGGCCAATGGGGTGCAGATCAACCAATTTTTGGCGGGCTGCGGCGTCTTCCTTTGTTAAACCGGCCACCATGGGTGTCCAGATATAGCCGGGATGCACTGAGTTCACCCGAATTTTGTACCCAGATTTGGCACAATGTAGGGCCGCAGATTTTGTAAACAGCCTTACTCCGCCTTTACTGGCGTTATAGGCTGCCAACGTTGGATCCCCTATCAATCCTTCAATAGAAGACAGATTGACAATGGAACCGCCACCAGACTTTTTCATGGCTTCAATAGCTGCCTGCGTGCCCAGAAATACGCCATCCAGATTGATGGACTGAACACGCCGCCAATCTTCCAGAGATGTGCTTTCTACACTGCCAGAATACGCAATACCTGCATTATTCACTGCAATATCCAGCCGCCCATAAAGCTTGAGCGTCTGCTCAATCGCGGCTTTCCATGCCGCCTCATCCGTTACATTCAATTTGACAAATGTAGCTTCACCACCTGCATTTTTAATTTCTGCAACGGCTTTCTGCCCGTCTTCTTCTTTTAAATCACCAATAACAACCTTTGCGCCTTCTTTAGCCAAAAGCTGTGCTGTAGCCTTGCCTATTCCGTTCGCGGCTCCAGAAACAATGGCAACCTTGCCTGCTACACGTGCCATAATACTTCCCCTACCTATGCCTTACGTTGCATTGCGTGCTGATCCCAGCCTGAATCAGATATCCCAACCATGACCTGCATCAATTCTTGCAAATGTGTATTTTTGGACATTTCAAAATGATGGAAAGATTGGAACAGACTTACACTCAGAGCATAATGCCTCTGGGCGATAAGAGTTCCTTTCTGAGAAGTTTTACAGCTTTGTTGAATCTGCTCCATATCCAACAATCGCTTTAGTTTCCAGAAACTCTGCAATTCCAAAACGGCTGCATTCACGGCCATTGCCAGACAGGCCATACCCACCAAATGGTGCCTTTACCGTCCAGGCTGCGCCATTAAGGGTAACGGTACCAGCCCGAAGTTTACGTGCAACCCTACGAGCACGCTCCATGCTGCCAGACTGCACATAGGCTGCCAAACCATATGGGGTACTATTCGCCAGCCGGATAGCATCATCTTCATCCGCGTACCCCATAATGGACAAAACCGGGCCAAAGATTTCTTCCTGCGCAATCACCATATCCGCAGTTACATGCCCAAACACAGTTGGGCGCACGTAATAGCCTTGCGTCAGCCCTTCTGGGCGCCCTACGCCACCAGCAGCCAAGATAGCCCCTTGCGCCGTGCCTTTCTCAATCAATGCCTGAATACGGTTAAACTGGGGGGCACTTACAACGGGGCCAAGTTCTGTCATATTATCTGTTGGGTCCCCCACACGCAGGCTATCCGCAACTTTAGCGGCAATATTCATAGCCTTTTCCATCAGATCATGCGGCACCAGCATACGTGTTGGTGCATCACAGGATTGGCCAGAATTTCCAAAACACTCCTGAGCGCCGCGCTCTACTGCATCTGCAAAATCTGTATCAGCAAAAATGATATTGGCAGATTTACCACCCAGTTCCTGCAAAACACGTTTAACAGTAGGCGCTGCGGCCTGAGCAACGGCAATACCTGCCTGCGTTGACCCAGTAAAAGACACCACATTCACCAACGGATGACTGGCCAAGGCTTCTCCGGCCACAGGGCCATCGCCATTTACCATATTATATACACCAGTTGGCACACCTGCTTCATGCAGGATTTCTGTAAATATGATGGCAGATAAAGGGGCAACTTCACTGGGTTTGAGCACAACAGTGCACCCAGCAGCCAAGGCGGGCATGACCTTGCAGGCTATCTGGTTCATGGGCCAGTTCCATGGCGTAATCAGCCCCGCAACGCCTATGGGTTCATGAGTGATGAGAATATCACCCTCACATTCTTCAAACTGGTAGTGGCGCAAGGCATCTAAAGTTTCTTCTATATGCGCCAAGCCTGCTGGTGTCTGGCTTTCCCGCGCGAGGGAAATGGGCGCTCCCATTTCCAAAGAGATTGCCTGCGCCATCTCTTCTGCCCTGCGCTGATAGATAGATGGAATACGGCCCAGAATCTGTAACCGCTCTGCACGTGTTGTGGCGCTCCATGCCCCAAATGCTGCATAAGCGGCCTCAACTGCTCGATTCACGTCCTGCGTGTTTGCCAATGCAATACGGCCACATGGCTGTTCTGTGGCTGGGTTGATAATGTCTTTTTGAGCTTGCGCAGAAGGCAAAACCCACTGCCCGTTGATAAAAAATCTTTCTGAATTTCCCAAACAATTCATTTGATCACCCTCCCAATAACTGCCAGATCCATGGGTGTTTCAAGATAATACGACAAACGCGCCCCAACATGTTATAACAGCCATGCGTTACCAGAAACGACGGTAACCAGAGACTTTCTTGCTTGCCTATGACATGTTTCTTGCCATTTGTTATTCACAGCGCAATATCAGGTGCACTCGTGAAAACAGCCTTACGTTATACTCTTGCCGGTATCTGAAAATAGAACCTCCGGCTGCCGTAGAAAGGATTTATGCGTGACAACCGCCGCAGAAAACAACAAGCAACTGCTTGAACAGTTGAAGAATATAGCTGGCCAGCACCATGTCCTGACCGGAGAAGACAGCACATACCGCTTTACTCATGGCTTTCGCTTTGGCGCAGGTAAGGTGCTTGCTGTTGTTCAGCCGGGATCACTTATCGAGCTTTGGCGCGTTGCGCAGGCCTGCGTAAATGCCGGCAAAATTATTATCATGCAGGCCGCCAATACTGGTCTGACGGGCGGCTCTACCCCTGATGGCAATAATTATGACCGCGATATCGTACTTATTAGCACGCTACGGCTAGATAAATCTCACTTGATCGGTAACGGCAAGCAGATTGTATGCCTACCCGGCGCCACGCTTTACGAACTGGAAAGCAAACTGGCTGCCATTGGGCGGGAGCCACATTCTGTTATTGGTTCCTCCTGTATTGGTGCCTCCGTTCTGGGCGGCGTGAGCAACAACTCTGGCGGCGCATTGGTGCAACGTGGCCCTGCTTACACGGAAATGGCCGTGTTTGGTCAGATCGGGCCGGATGGCAAACTACAGCTCGTAAACCATCTGGGTATCCAACTGGGGAATGACCCGGAAGCGATATTGCAGAAGCTGGAAGCCGGTACCTTTACAGAAGCAGATATTGATTGGAACGCCGGCAAAGGGCACGACGGTAACTATATCAATCATGTGCGTGAAATTGATGCCGATACCCCTGCCCGCTACAATGCAGACCCGGCACGCTGGTATGAAGCCGCAGGCTGCGCTGGCAAGCTGGTTGTATTTGCTGTGCGCCTTGATACCTTTCCCGCCAACAAAGATACGTCTGTTTTCTATATTGGCACCAACAATACCGACGAACTGGAAAACCTGCGCCGCCATGTGCTGACAGCATTTAATGAACTGCCAATTTGCGGTGAGTATATCCACCGCGATGCGTTTAATATTGCTGAAAAATACGGCAAGGATACCTTTGCAGTTATCCGCTATTTTGGCACCAAGTTTTTGCCAAAAATGTTCGCCATGAAATCACAGTTTGACATTTTTTCCAAAAAACTTGGTTTCCTACCCGATCATCTAAGTGACCGGATCATGCAGGCGCTCAGCTACCTGCTGCCACGTCAGCTACCTAAGCGGATGCTGGATTATCGGGACAAGTTTGAACATCATCTCATGCTTAAAGTCTCGCACGATTTGGCTGGGCCTATGCGCCAATATTTGCAAACATATTTTGGCAGCGTAACTGGCGAATATTTTGAATGCACGCCAGAAGAAGGCAAGCTGGCCTTCCTGCATCGTTTTGCTGCGGCTGGTGCGGCTGTTAGATACCGCGCTGTGCACCATAAGGAAGCAGAAGATATTGTGGCGCTAGACGTTGCCCTCCGCCGGAATGACCGCGAGTGGTTTGAAAAACTGCCGCAGGATATTGAAAACAAACTGATTGTGAAGCTCTATTACGGCCACTTCCTCTGCCATGTCATGCATCAGGATTACGTGGTGAAGAAGGGTTATAATGCCATTGCGGTTGAACATGAAATGCTTCCCGGTTTGGATGCTCGTGGAGCACGCTATCCGGCAGAACATAATGTGGGCCACCTGTATAAGGCTCCGCAAAACATGCTGGACCACTATCAGCAGCTTGACCCGTGCAACTGCATGAACCCCGGCATTGGCCAAGCCACAAAACGCAAAAACTGGGTGGCAGAAAGCGTATAATCGTAAACTTCTGTTAGCCTAGCATATTACGATACCACAAACCCGATGGAGCACTTTTGGCTACATCGGGTTTTATTTTGCACACACATCAAATATTCCAAAAACCAAGAGTCTATGATTTATTCTGCGCATTTCGAATAAGATCATGAATAAAATGCAGTTTGTGCACAACGCCCTGCGTTAACGTAAAGGGGTAAAAATCTGGCAACCCCATGGAACGATTCAAATTATTGACCGCATAAGTTAATGGAACCCATGCGTTGATAATTTCTTCAAAAGGCATGGATGTGTAAGGGTTTCCATGGGGGGAAAGAAGCGCATCTCCCCCTACTGTATCGCTTACTGTCATATCGTAAGCCAAAGCTGTTTCCAGTGTAGAAATAATATGGAAGTAGTGCGCCCATGTTTCTGCAAAATCTTCCCATGGGTGAGATGTCGCATAAAAGCTTACAAAATTTTCGCGCCAGTTCTGTGGGGGAGATTGCGCATAATAGGTTTGTAATGCAGCCTGATAATCTGCACTATCATCTCCAAATACAGCGCGGCAGGCTTCTAGTTTTCCGCCGTCTCTTACCAGAATGTTCCAGTAATAATGCCCAATTTCGTGGCGAAAATGCCCTAGGAGAGTACGATAATACTCTCCCATTTCAATACGCATTTTCTCACGGTAAGCATCATCCGCTTCCTTGGTTGCAATTGTGATAATACCATTGTTATGGCCTGTCATAATAGCAACCGAACCATCTGCCGCATCATCCAGAAAATCAAATGCCAATCCGTTTTCCGGGTTCTGCCGCCGGTTTTTAAACGGAAGTTTCAACCGCAGGATTGTGTAAAACATCCTGTGTTTTGCAACTTCCAGTTTGTACCAACGGTTTTTATTTTCCGGAACATTCAGATTGGGGATCATACGGTTAAATTGACAGGCAACACAGAACCCAGAGTTTGCACCATTTTCAGCCGCCAATATCAGCCAGTTACACACCCCATAGGCATGATTGATACAAAAAGCCTGTGCTTGCCCTCTGGCCTTTTTTTCCAAAGGCAACCATGTGCCATCTGCCTGTGGTTCCAGCGCAGTCATGGCCGCAAACTCTGGCAAGTACCCTACAGTAACACCGCAATAATGACATTGCGTTGCTTCAAACCCCACCAGATGATTGCAGGATTGGCAGGAAAAACGTTTCATTGCCGAGGTAAGTGCTGCACTTGCATGAACACATCAAACACAGCCTTACAACAATCCAGCACGCCAGAAACTGGCGCTGCATCCTGCGGCGTATTTGCAACTGCTAACGGAATATGCCCTGCCCCTGCCAGAAAACCAGATGTGGTATCAAACCCAATCCAGCCCTTTTGCGGTATAAGAACTTGCGCCCAAGCGTGCAGATCACCATTCAGCGTTGTAAGCTTACCCTCCTTGCATTCTTCCTGAATCAGATAACCTGAAACAAAACGGGCCGAAAACCCAAGGTGACGCGCAGCGCTTACCAGCAACCATGCGCTATCTCGGCAAGAACCGCTTGCGCGCTGCAATGTTTCCTCTGCTGTCCAAACTCCCGGTTCCATACGCCGTTGGTATTGGATCCGCTGTGCGACAACTTGATTAAGTGCCTTGATTTTATCCAGTGGATCTTGCGCAATCGTTACTTGGTGCGCCCTGATGAGTGACCGCATGTTCTCGCTCATGCACTGCGATGTTACCGCTTCTTCCTCACACAAAGGTTCAAGGCATGTGGCCGCATCAGCAAGAGGGTCATACGGCGTAAGATCAAGCATAAGCGCAACTTCAATATCAAAGTGCGTCACCTGATCCGCACATTCAACGCAAGCAATCTGATTACCCAATGCATCCTGTGTCCATTTTACCAAGCACTCAGTTGGTTGCACATGCAAGTTATAGGAGAGCACAGGTGTACGAGAATGCAACGTAGGGCGTAGCCGAATTGTTTGTGGCCCCATGCTGACAGGCCTATCATACCGATAACAGGTTCGATGTGTCAGCATAACGTGAGAACTCATCAAACCCTAACCTTGTCTTTTATCTTATTCATGGCAAGCAGTGTTGCCGCATTCAACAAGAACACGTGCTTGTAGCGTAAAACCATAGCAGCATGGCACGCACATGCAATACATATCCAACACAATCAAAAACTTGCTTAAGTAGCCGCTATTTTAGACTTGGCAAACCTCTGGAAACCTGTTCAGTTAATTCGGTAGTGAAACAAGTTGAGGCCGCACTGGCCGCCAGCCTGACGGGAGAGAAACCATGACACCAACAGCCCTGCATGCTCCCCCTCAGGCTGCTTCCTTAGGGCTTCTGGACAACTACCATATCCCAGATTTTTTTTGTGAGTTGATGAATCGGCGTGATCCAACGCCCCCAGCCCTACAGTGCGTAAAAGACCGGCTTGCAGCACTTAGCCTGCCAGAATTACGCCGTAGAACCCAGGCTGCTGAGGCCCAACTCTACCGCATGGGCATTACCTTTACTGTGTATTCAGATAAGGAAGCCATTGATCGTATTTTGCCGTTTGATGCCATCCCTCGTGTTATTACCGCGCAGGAATGGGACCACGTAGAGCGGGGTGTGCAACAGCGTATTCAGGCTATCAATCTGTTTTTGCATGATATTTACCATGACCGAAACATCCTGCGTGATGGCATATTGCCAGCCGAACTGGTGCTGAATAACCCCAATTACTGTGATGCCATGGTGGGTGTAGATGTTCCGGGCGGCGTTTATGTGCATATCAACGGCACAGACCTGATACGCGATGATAACGGCCAGTTTCTGATTCTGGAAGATAATGCCCGCACGCCCTCTGGCGTGTCCTACGTTATTGAAAACAGACACATGATGCTGCGCCTTATGCCAGATCTGGCATCTGGTCTGCCCATTCGCTCGGTGGAAGAATATGGCCTGCGCTTACATCAAACCCTCTGTGAAGTGGCACCAGAAGGAATTGCTGATCCACAAGTCGTTCTTCTTTCACCCGGCATTTATAATTCTGCTTATTTTGAGCATGTTTTTCTCTCCCGCGAGATGGGTGTGCCCCTTGTGGAAGGGAAAGATCTGTTTGTTGAAAATCATCGGGTATTTATGCGCACGGTCAACGGCCCCCGTGCTGTGCATGCTATTTACCGTCGCTTGAATGATGATTTTCTGGACCCGCTGGCCTTTAACCCAAACAGCCTTCTTGGGGTTCCCGGGCTAGTAGAAGCGTATCGGCGTGGCAACGTTACACTTGCCAATGCCTTGGGCACAGGTGTTGCCGATGATAAAGCCGTATATGCTTATATGCCGCGCATTATTCGGTACTATTTAGGGCAGGACCCTATTCTGCAAAGTGTGGAAACCCATATCTGCGCAGAACCAGACGGCCTTGCTTATACACTAGCGCATATGAACAAGCTTGTTATCAAACCTGTTGGAGAATCAGGCGGTTATGGCCTGTTAATTGGCCCACACGCCAGCCAGAAAGAACTGGCTGATTTTAGAGAAAAATTACTGGCTGATCCTGCCAACTATATCAGCCAGCCCGTTATCAATCTGTCTGTTACCCCAACACTCTGCCCAGATGGCGTGGAAGCCCGGCATGTGGACCTCCGCCCCTTTGCCTTAACAGGCCGTTCTGTGTGGGTTTTGCCCGGAGGTCTCGCCCGTGTGGCGCTCCGCAAGGGGTCTCTGGTGGTCAATTCATCTCAGGGTGGTGGCTCTAAAGATACATGGGTAATGGCATCATGATGAACGAAACACAGGGGCACCTGCTCTCTCGCTATGCAGAATGCATGATGTGGCTGGCGCGTTATATGGAACGCACAGAAAATCTGGCCCGCCTTCTAGAAGTAACAGAAACATTTGTGCGCGATGCCAATGGGCAAATTGCATGGCATTCTATTGTGCAAATTAACTCGGATGAACAGACCTTCCTTGCCTTACATCCATCAGGCGATGCAGATGCCGTAGCCAATTTTTATCTGACTGAACAAGCAAACCCGGCATCTATCTGCGCAACCGCCCATGCCATACGTGAAAATGCGCGTGCTGTTCGGCCCCTTGTTTCTATTGAAATGTGGGCACAGCTCAATGTGTTCACACGCTGGGTTTTAGATTTGAAAGAAAAGGATATTTATCAAAACAGTCTTTCAAACCTGTGCACTCGCATCAAGCAGGACTGCCAAGCCCATTTTGGCGTTACGGAAGGCACGCTTTACCGTGATCAGGCATGGCTCTTTTATAAGTTGGGCAAAACGCTTGAACGGTGTGACCAGATTACGCGCCTGGTAGATATTCGCTACCATATGCTGCTGCCCCAAGGAGAAGCTCCCGGCTCTGAAATCGACATTACGCAATGGACAGCCGTATTGCGCTCTGCAGCGGCTTACCATGCCTTCCGCCGTTTACGCCCAGTTACAGTTACACCTGCCAATATTGTAGGATTTTTGCTAAAAAATGAAGGTTTCTGCCGCTCCTTAGCCGCTAATTTACGCTTAATGGATGAAACACTCGCACTTTTAGCCTCTTATCCCGGCTTGCGTTCACGTTGCAGCGAACTACAAGAATGTGTTGCAGAGCTACGCGTTACTCTTGCCGAACAAACTGCGGAAGATATTATTATTCGTGGCCTGCATGATTACATGAGCTGGATACAACAGCAGCTTTCTCAATTGCAGGGGCAAATTGCATCTGAATTCTGGCCTCCCGTTTCCGCTGTGGCGGTTCAGGCAGGTTGTCAGATGCAAGCATGAAGCTGTTTGCGTAT
The DNA here is from genome assembly GCF_050106715.1 of Acetobacter sp. AAB5. Lineage (NCBI taxonomy): Bacteria > Pseudomonadati > Pseudomonadota > Alphaproteobacteria > Acetobacterales > Acetobacteraceae > Acetobacter > Acetobacter sp. AAB5. The sequence continues at coordinate 12,112 of NZ_JBNIEW010000006.1, read as the reverse complement.
AGTATAAAAGCTTTTGGATATGTTTTGAAAAAACTAGACGTAATCCAACCCAATATCCAAAGCTTTTACGCTATGCGTCAGCCAACCTGCGGAAATAACATCCACTCCAGTTTCAGCAACAGCGCGCACTGTTTCTTGCGTAATACCACCTGATGCCTCGGCTATGGCCATGCCATTAATCATGCCAACAGCTTTGCGCAGAGTATCCGTATCCATATTATCCAGCAAATACGCATCAGCACCGCCACAGGCTAATGCGGCTTCCAACTGCTCCAGCGTATCTACTTCCAGTTCAATTTTCATAAGGTGGCCTGCACGCGCACGGGCTCTTTGTAAGGCCACATCAACTTGCCCACCACACAAAGCCAGATGATTATCTTTGATCAAAATAGCATCATCTAACCGAAAACGATGGTTGCCACCTCCGCCTGCCTTTACGGCATATTTTTGCAACGCTCTTAACCCCGGAAGCGTTTTGCGTGTGCAGCAAATAACAGCTTTTGTGCCAGATACAGCATCCACCATCTGGCGCGTTTGGCTGGCAATACCGCTAAGATGAGAGAGAATATTCAAGGCTGTCCGCTCTCCTGCCAAAACAGTTAGAGCATCACCTTCTACTTCAGCCAGCACATCACCAATCGCCAGCATATCCCCGTCTTGCTTAAAGACACGAAAATGCACATGCTCATCTAAAAGCGCAAAAGCCTGCCGTGCGCCCTCAAGCCCTGCAACAACCCCCTGATGGCGCGCGCAGAATACGGCGCGCATTTTCTGCCCAGGCGTTGCTAATGCTTGTGTAGTTATATCTCCGCCCTGACCCAAATCTTCAAACAATGCTGCTTGAATAACAGGTTTCCATAACAAACTGGGCAAATAACATGCGTAAGACATATGTATGGGCGCTCCTACCCTATCCCTTAAACAAGCAACATGCGCTCAACAGCTAGACGCGCACGCTCTTGCGAGGCTTCAGGAATAACAACCTCTGCTTCAAGATTTTCCAAAGACTTACGGATGGCGGGTAATGTAATGCGCTTCATATGCGGGCACAGATTACATGGGCGCACAAAAGTGGTGTTTGGATACTGCGCTGCCAAATTATCGCTCATGGAACATTCAGTTACCAAAAGAACTTTTTCGGGATTTTCTTCTGCAATATATGCAATCATCTGGGCTGTGGAGCCTGAATAATCCGCCGCTTCCACTACTTCTGGCGGACATTCAGGATGCGCCACCACTTTTACACCCGGATGCATACGCCGATATTGCCTAATTTCCTGCGGGGTAAAACGTTCATGAACCTCACAATGCGCAGGCCATGTTATCATTTCAATTCCGGTTTCGGCCTGAATATTGCGTGCCAAAAATTCATCCGGGATCATGATAACACGTGGAACGTTCAGGCTTTCCACCACTTTGCGCGCATTGCCCGAAGTACAGCAAATATCGCTTTCGGCCTTAACCGCGGCTGTGCTGTTCACATAGGTTACAACAGGCACCCCCGGATACGTCTGTTTCAGATAACGTACATTCTCGGCCGTAATGCCTTCTGCCAAAGAGCAGCCCGCAGCTACATCCGGAATCAGAACTTTCTTTTCTGCGTTCAATAGTTTGGCAGTTTCTGCCATAAAATGCACACCAGCCATAAGAATAATATCGGCATCTATATTCTGTGCGGCACGTGCAAGAGCAAGGCTATCGCCCCGGATATCAGCCACACAATGAAAGATTTCTGGCGTTTGATAGTTATGCGCAAGAATAACGGCGTTATGCTGCTTTTTAAGGCGTATAATGGCCTCAATATCAGCAGCATAACGCTCTTCCCACAAATCTCGCGCCATAATGCCAGCCACAGGCTGATACAGAGTATCCCTGTCTGGAATATTGAATGCCAACATGAATACCCTCCCTTGCGGTACATATGCTCAATTTGAGTATATGTACCGCAAGGGAAAAACAAGCGCTTTTAACCTACTTTTTATAACAATGGCGTTAGCGGCAATTTGGCACCAGCCAGATAGCAATTTTGCCCTGCTTCTGGCCGAAAGCGGTATAGCTTTGCAGGCCGCCCCTGCTGGGGCGTATCAAAAGCACCGGTTTCTTCCACCAGCTTTTGTTGCAAAACCAAACGCCTGAAATTTTGCTTGTGCATCCAACACCCTGCCAAGGCTTCCATGGCCTGCTGAAGCTGCAACAATGTAAATGTTTCTGGCAACAGATCGAACACAACTGATGTATAGCGAATTTTCGCCCGCACGCGTGAAAGGGCTGTTGCCAAAACACGCCGGTAATCTGCCTGCATGGGCAAACCTAGCTGGCTTTGCCCATCAAAATGTTTGGCTTCGCGCACCAAGCCAGCTTCCCACAAAAGCTCATAACGATCCAAGGCCAGCTCATCGTTCCACGGGTGTGGAGAAAGGCCAAACAGTCTGGCGCATCTTTGCTGTTTAGCAATGCTTTTTCCAACCCAATTTTTCAGTAATCCAATAATATGCTGCAACAGAGCATGAGCCGCTGGACACCTGCGATCTTCCCACGGAAAATAATCATATATGGAACGTTCTGCTATTGTTTGGTCTGCATTAGAACTAATTAATGCCATATAGGAAATACGCACCAACCGACTTTTATCGGCCACCTGTGTATCTGCAAATGTATAAAGCTGTTCTGTATGCCCCAATACCACGCCTGTTTGCTGCTCTACCCAGCGGCATAGTTCCTTTTGCAAGGAATGGCCGCCCATGGTTAACGGGCCGGAAGGCAGAGCCTGACCGTTTTCCAGCGTAAGCACGCAGGGCGTATCCTTTCTGATATTCAAAAGAACGGCTACAAGCTCTGCCCTGCAAAACGCTGTCTGTTTCATGAAGCCTCAGTAATGGACCAAAAATAAAATATCATGGGTAAAATCTGCATACTCATTTTTCAGATGGGCGTGAAGATTCTACAGCCCAGAACAGATATTCCTGAGAATGTTTCCACTACAATGTTTTCCAAATGAACATGTCTCATGATATTATACAGCTACATCATTCATGCCTGGCATCATCAGGCCTATATTTATGTCCGTTTAAAAAAGACATATAAACTTTTTTGAAAGAAATCAGGATATTTCCGCGCCCATGAATACGCCTACAAAACATGATATCGCAAAAAAGAAAATTGTAGATTCTGCACGCGCGCTTATTGCTGAACGCGGATTTTCGGCCGTCGGGCTTTCGCAAATTCTGGAAGTTGCGGGCATCCCCAAAGGCTCATTTTACCATTATTTTGCATCTAAAGAGGCATTTGGAGAGGAACTTCTGCGCTCTTACATGCATGATTATTTAATAAATATTCATGCACTCTTTTCCACACCAGATAAAAACGGCGCACAGAAGTTATTTTCTTATCTGGATTTCTGGCGCCGCTCTCATATCAAGGGGCAGGTGGGAGATAAATGCCTCATCGTTAAACTTGCCGCAGAGGTATCCGATATCTCAGAACGCATGCGCCGTATTATGGAAACCGGCACCGCTTCTGTTATCACTCATCTCTCTCAGGTCATTAAAACTGGGCAGCAGGACGGATCCCTACAATCCTCCCTGCCCGCCCACAAACTCGCATCATCGCTCTATCAGCTCTGGCTGGGTGCAACCTTGATGACGAAAATTACGCATTCATCCCATCCTTTGGATGAAGCATGGCAAACTTCGCACACACTTCTTGGTTGCACTGCAAATCAACTTAATCCAAGCGCACAGAAGGGCGAATAACGGTTTCCACCATATCAGCAAAGATAGACGCCAAACCGCGCACCCAGCCAAACAGCTCTATCTGGTGCTGACGATACAGCATAATGTGCCCCATACGTGCAGAAAGCCCGTGCAACATACCACCGCCCATAACCCGGCCACCCGGTAGTGCTGCCCAGCCATTGTAATTACCCAACGCAACAATAGCGCCTTTGTTATGGAAAATGCAGGAAGGCACTTCCTTACCACTTTCCAGCCATGCAGGCAGATGTTGCGCCAGATGGTGCGCCTGTTGGCGGGCAACCTGTGCCGTAGCGGGTAGCGGATCATCTACAATATAGGAGCAATCCCCCACTGCAAAAATACGGTCATCATCAACAGAGCACAGATTGGGTTTTACGTTGATCTGGCCAGAGCGGCTTAGAGAAAGACCACCATAGGTTTTTGTTACCGCCGGAGCCTTAACACCAGCAGCCCATACCCGCAGTGTTGCTGGTACGTGTGTGCCATCTTTAAGCGTAAAGCCCGTAGCATCTGCTGCGGCAACGCGGGCAGATGTGCGCACATTTACACCAATCCGCTCCAGCTCCTGTTGCGCAGCCATTGAAACAGATTCCGGAAAAGCCGGCAGGATACGGGCACCAGACTGCAACAGCGTAATGCTGAGTTTTGGCGGCGCCTTACCAAAAGCATGCAAGCTTACTGGGTCAACAATTTCGAGAGATTTATGAAGTTCCGCGGCAAGCTGAGTGCCTGTGGCACCTCCCCCAACAATAGCAATATCCAGTTCAGAATTATCAGCAAATGACTTCAGAATTTCCATTCTGAACTTTTCATTAAAAGCATTTGCTTCAACAAGGTTATCAATAAACAGACAGTTTTCCAGCACACCGGGCGTGCCAAAATCATTGGCGCGGCTTCCGATAGACAGGACAATGGCATCATATGTCATGGTTCGGCTATCCAGAACCTTGCTGCCATCTGATGCATGTAAGGGGCTTAAAACAACTTCCCGCTTATCTCTATCAATGGAGACAACTTCACCGGGCCAGAATTCAAAATTATGGCTGCTGGCCTGAGCCATAAAACTGATGCGGTCGTTTTCATTCTGCACTGTACCAGCAGCAAAGCAATGCAGCATGGGCTTCCATACGTGTGAAAAGCTTTTATCAATAAGTGTGATACGTGCTTTTCCGTGCCGGCCAAGTGTTTTACCCAGACGCGTTGCAAGGGCAAGTCCTGCCACTCCGCCACCGACAATAAGAATTTCAGACTTGGACGACATCAGGTTTACATGCCTCTTTCAGGAAGTAAGCGGGAGATAACGTTATGTTTTGGAATGAATATTTTTATTAAAAAGAATTATTTTGTTACTACACTATATAATTCTATTTACTTATATTTCTTATACTATGCGTATTCTGTGCAAGCAGGCACCTTTACAGGTGCCTGCTAACAGTATGATCAGAACGGTGCGTCAATATCGACCGTGTTGATCAGCTTGTGGTTCACAAACTCTTTGATACCAAGACCAATCAGTTCACGACCATAACCGGAGTTTTTAATACCACCGAAGGGCAGATCTGCCTTAGGCACCAGCGGATGGTTGATGAACACCATGCCTGTGCGGATTTTTGCAGCCACACGTGCGCCACGTGCTTCGTCTTTGGTAAAGACCGCACCACCCAGACCATAAGGTGAATCATTGGCGATACGGATTGCATCGTTTTCGTCTTTTGCACGGTACAGCTGCGTTACCGGGCCAAAGAATTCCCAATGGCGGGCTTCGTTGTTGCCATCCAGGCCGGTCATCAGCAGCGGACGGAAGAAAGCGCCTTTACCGGGCACTTCTGGCCCAATCACTTCAACCTTTGCACCGTGCTTGATGGCTTCCGTCACCTGGCGGTGCAGATCATCCATAGCGCCTTTGGAGCATACCGGTGCCAGCGTTGTGGAAGGATCCATCGGGTCACCAGCTTTCAGCTCGGAAACACCCTTTTTGTACAGTTCCAAGAAGCGATCATAAACTGCATCAGCAACAATCAGACGCTTGGCAGATACACACACCTGACCAGCATTCCAATGGCGGCCAATAACAGCCCATTTAGCTGCTTTTTCTACGTCGGCATCATCCAGAACAATAAAGGCATCTGCGCCGCCCAGTTCCATGGTAGCCTTTTTCAGGGCTTTACCAGCAACACCAGCAATAATGGTGCCTGCGCCTTCAGAACCTGTCAGAGCCACACCGCAAACGCGGGGATCGTTCAGGATAACTTCCGTGTGGCGACGTGCTGTATAAAGGTTACGGAACAGACCTTTTGGCAGGCCAGCTTCGTTCATCAGCTCTTCACAAGCAGCAGCGCACTGCGGCAGGTTGGAAGCGTGCTTAAGCAGAACAGCGTTACCAGCGGAAAGCTGCGGCGCAATAATGCGGACAACCTGATAGAATGGGAAGTTCCATGGCTCAATTGCCAGCACGATGCCAAGAGGTTCGTGCACCAGAACAGCCTTACCTTCTGCCGGATCAGCAACCGGCAGAGATTCCGGCTTCAGAAGTTCTTCTGCATATTTTGCATAGTATTCGAAAATTTCAGCAGAAAGAATAACTTCTGCTTTGGACTCTGCAAACAGCTTGCCCATTTCCAGCGTGCCCAGACGAGCATACTTATCAACATCACGACGCAGAATGGCAGCTGCGGCATTCATAATACGAGCGCGTTCAGCAAAGGAGGTATCACGCCATTTTTCAAAAGCGGCATGAGCTTCGGACAGTGCGGTCTGGACTTCCTGATCTGTAGCTTCAGGAAAATTAGCAAGAACTTCCCCTGTGTAGGGATTGGTTGTCGCGTACGCCATTTTTACCTCGTGAACAGTGAAATGGAAAAAGCAGAACGAGCCCGCAAATGCGGCATGCACCCGGCAGAGCAGAATGCTCCAATGTGTGGCATCGTCTCCCTCATCCAAAAAATAGACCGGTCAACTTTTATCGGGCAGGAAAATTCCTGATGGCAAAAATCCATATACAAACTGGAAATATTCCTACCGAATCTGTATGGCCTGTTCTGGTTATCTGTATATGAACGGATATAGATGAAGTCAATTTATAATTAGACCAGTCGTCTTATAACTCTTATCCTATTTATGGTGGGTTCGTATAAATCCAGCTTCAGCAGGCTTTCTCCCCTGCCCCACTCCATGCCTGTTGGCACACAATAAATGCAAAAAAAGCTGGAAGGCATATGAGCCTTCCAGCTTAAAGCGTTCGTGCAGAACTCAATATAGAAAAAGAGTATAAAGCGTTAAAACCTTATTTGTTATAACACTCTACCATTCCTATTCAGGAAATAGGTTGTCTGATTTCCTTCTGCCCGCTCCGACGCAACACCAGAATGGCCAGCAAATACACAACCAGGCCACCTGCTGAAAGAATAGCCCCACCAATGCCTAGCGCAGAATATCCAAACTGATGCGCCAGCAGCATACTCCCCAATGCTGCCCCTAATGCATTGGCAATATTAAACGCAGAGTGGTTGAGAGAAGCCGCCAAAGTTTGGGCATCCCCTGCAAAATCCATCAGACGTGTCTGCAAGGCTGGCCCTAAGCCATTTACAAATGTAGGGATAAGAAAGACAGCAAGCGCCAAAAGCAACGGCTGATGTAACACTGTAGAAAAACCCAACATAACAACAGCACTGCCACCAAGCGCCAGAATTGCAGCCAGATCCAATTTGCGATCTACAAGCCACGCACCTGCATTTGCCCCAACCAGCATACCCATGCCCCAAATAACCATGTAAAGCATGACAGACCATTCCGGCACATGGGTTACATTCTGCAAGATACTGGTAAGATAGGTATAAATGGCAAACATGCCGCCAAAGCCAATAGCCGCTGCCAGCAACGTAAGCAAAACCTGAGTGTTGCCCATGGCAGAAACTTCTTTAAGTGGTGAGTTTTTGCGATTGGGCTGGTCTGCCGGGATATAGCGCCATACCCCCAAAAAGGTAATACAACCAAACAGACCAATAATAAGGTACGCCACACGCCAGCCGAAATGATCCGCTGCAAATGTAGAAAACGGTGCGCCTACCAGAGTAGAAATGGCAATGCCAGACAGAACCCGCCCCACAGCCCACCCACGGCGAGAGCGCTCTACCATTGAAGCCGCAACAAGCGCAGAAATACCAAACAATGCCCCATGCGGCAGGCCGGTAATAAACCGTGCAACTTCAACCAGCTCTGGCGTGGGCATGCAAATGCTCAGGAAATTCCCGAAACAAAACAGCACCAATAAAGAAAGAAGCAGTTCCCGACGGGAAAGCCGCGCGCCCAAAATGGTAATAAGCGGTGCGCCAATTACCACGCCCAGGGCATATGCTGTAATGGCATATCCTGCATCTGCCGCAGACAGATGTAAGGAACGCGCAAATTCTGGCAGCATGCCCATAATGGCAAATTCACCTGTTCCAACAACAAAAGTGCCGAAAGTAAGAATGAATAAAGCCGCAGCACGCCCATGAGGCGGTTCAATGAACGAGGTCGGTACGGGAGGAGGCTGAGGAGCAGTTGTCATTTAAAAACTCAAAAATAAGAAAGTTCAGTTCTTTACGGCCTGTTTCATTGCAACACGGGCAATTGCAATATCATCTTCCGTTTTGGCACCAGAAACACCTATGGCACCTAAAAAAGAGCCATCTGCGGCTTTAATCACCAACCCACCGCCAAAGCTGGTTAAACCACCGTTTGTATTCTCCAGCGTATAGGCCTCACCATCCGGGCGGCCTTTTGCGGCAAAGTCCGCACTGTCCATCTGGAACAAAGCTGCTGTGCGCGCCTTTTTTTGGCTCACATCAACCACACCTAAAGGTGCCTCATCCATCCGCGCAAAAACCACTGGCCATGCTGCGGCATCCACAATGGACACACATACGCTTACTTCAAGCCGACGCGCCTCTGCCAAGGCAGCATCTAGCATAGATAAAGCCAAAGAAAGCTTCATGAAACAGAACTCCTGCACGAAGAAAAGCGCGCAGACTACTCATCTCGCTCTTAAATGAAAGAGAAATTATACACAAAACACATTTATTTAACGGTAAGGAACATATTCTTATTATAAATGAAGCGTGAGGCCCTTATTAATTTTTATCTTTAGCCTCACAAATCCCCAGATAGTCTATTTTTGTTCTCTGTGTGCCAGATCTGCCAAGGCCTGTATCTGGCGCGTGAGGAAAGCGCGTGTTTTCTCGTCAGTCAGTTCCAGTTTGTCTGTATCAAACTTATCCGCTGCCTGACCGATCATAACTTCCGGCCTATTCAACACAAGGGCATCCATAAACACCATGCTCTGGCGTATATGATACTGCGCACGGGCGCCACCAATCATACCCGGTGAGACTGTTTGAAGCGCGACGGGTTTGCGTGCAAACGGTTGCGGCGTGAGGCGAGAAAGCCAATCAAGCGCATTTTTAAGCACACCCGGCACGGAATAATTATATTCTGGCGTTACAATAATAACGCCATCTGCTTTCCTGATCTGTTCCCCCATTGTCAGCACAGAAGCAGGGAACCCCTGCTCCTGCACATCCTGATTGTAATGCGGAAAATCAGCGATAGAACCAAGTGCTGAAATAGTTATTCCATCTGGAGCCAATGCAGGTAACGTGCGTGCCACAATACCGTTATAAGATGCCTTACGCAGGCTCCCCAATACAGTTACAAAATGTAGATGTTCTTTTTCCTGTGTCATGCTTCTGTCCTGCCTTGAGGTGTTTATAGAAAAAATAGCCTGTCATGGATGACATGACGTGCAAGCTGTATGATCGTTGCGAGACATGCCACGCTGTATCAGGCTGAAATGTTGCCAAAACGCCCACTATTAAAATCTTCGATTGCCTGACGGATTTCCTCCCGCGTGTTCATGACAAAGGGCCCATATCCGGCAATAGGTTCATTCAAAGGCGCACCAGTTAAAATAAGAAAGCTGGAGGCTTTGGTAGCTTGCAATGTTACCTCTGCGCCTTCCTGATCCAACAGCACAAATTGCGCGCTTCCTACTTCCTCCGCGCCATTTACAATCAACTTTCCTTCAAGCGAAACAATGGCGGCATTATGCCCCGCAGGGAGAGAAAGTGTGATGTGTGCGCCCTCTTCCAGCTTCCCATCCCACACGTTAAGTGGAGAGAAAATGCGCGCAGGCCCATGCTCACCTTCATAATCTCCCGCGATAATCCGCAGGCTGCCCGTATTATCCGGCAATGCAATGGTTGGAATTTCTGCAGCCTGTAGGGTTTGATAGCCAGCTGGCGCACCTTTATCTTTAGCTGGCAAATTGACCCATAACTGCACCATCCGGAAATCTCCCCCAGCTTTTGCATAAGCTGGAGAATGAAATTCCTCGTGCTGGATGCCGTTGCCTGCTGTCATCCACTGCACATCACCGGGGCCAATAATGCCACCACCACCAGATGAATCACGGTGCTCCACTTCACCATCATAAACAATGGTAACGGTTTCAAACCCTTTATGTGGATGCTGGCCTACACCGCGCCGTGTATCTGTTGGCGCAAACTTATGCGGGCCTGCATAGTCCAACAGCAGAAACGGGCTAAGGTGCTCACCAAAATCAGTATAGGAGAACAAAGAGCGTACAGGAAAACCATCACCGACCCAGTGCCCACGCTCATTTCCATAACGACCAAGAATTTTCTTCTGCATGACTTTTGTCCTGTCTGAAGCAAGAGCGCTTTATGCGCCTTTTGTTGACACGAAACATGCGCTCTTCTTATCGTCGCATAAAGATTCCTAAATAAAACATTGCGTTTCATAGGTAGGACAATGAGAGACCTTAATGACTTTGGGTATTTTGTACAGGTTGTAAAATATGGTGGATTTTCAGCGGCGGCCCGTGCAACTGGCCTACAAAAATCTCTCCTCAGCCGCCGTATCCGCCTTCTTGAAGAGCGCCTGCATACGCGCCTGATCCAACGCTCCTCACGCCATTTTAGCGTTACGGAAACAGGACACCGATTTTACGAACACTGTATTGCCATGTTGGAAAAAGCAGATACGGCAGAACGTTCTGTAGCCCAGCTACAAACCGAACCCTGTGGGCTTGTACGCCTAAGCTGCCCTGTAGCTTTGCTGAACTTTCAGTTTGGTGCCTTACTTGCCCGTTTTATCATGCTGTATCCAGCCGTGACGCTACAACTTGAAAGCACCAACCGGCGCGTAGATGTCCTGAAAGAAGGTATGGACCTTGCAATACGCGTGCGATTTCCGCCCATTGCTTCATCAGATCTTGTTATGCGCACGCTTGATACCAGTACGCAGTGTTTGATTGCGGCACCAACCCTTGTGCCGCACCCACTGTCTTCCCCGGCAGATTTAAACGCCTTTCCCAGCTTGGATTTTCATACCACACCGGGTTCACACTCATGGTTACTGGAAAATCAGGAAGGACAAACAGCGACCATTTTTCATGAACCACGATTGGCAACAGACGATATGGCTGTGCTGCGCGAAGCAGCCCTTGTAGGTGCTGGTATTGTGCAAATGCCCACCATGATGGTTTGGCAAGATATTGAAGCAGGTCGCCTGATACGCGTTCTTCCAGACTGGCATCCGCAGGCTGGTATTATTCACGCTGTGTTTCCATCTCGTCGCGGGCTTGTTCCCGCTGTTCGCGCTTTGCTAGATTTTCTGGCGAAAGAATGCCGGGCCCAACGTAACTTGGCCACAGAGGTTTTTAAAATACCACCTGCATAAAAAAGCATATCTACAAAACAGACATCTCAGTTCTTGTAACCTGATCAGCAGATAACAAAATCATTTTTCAGATGCTCAAAAACGGAAACCTTACTTGCCGGGAACGTTGTATCTAAACGCCCTACACCAATCAGGCAGACACTCAAAAATTCTGTCATTTTTGGTGCGGCTTGTTTCCACAGTAATATGTATGAGGTTTGTTATGGCCGAAAAGAAAAACAAAGACAGCAAAAAACAAGCTCAAGATGAAAAACTTGATGAAGCTTTGGATGAAAGCTTTCCTGCAAGTGATCCACCGTCCAGAAGTGGTTTTACCGGAGATAGAGAACCACCTGAAAAACCCACTAAAAAACCCAAAAAATAAATATGCCTGTCTTTAACGCGCCTTGTAAAACGGCACTCTCTTTAAGTAACAAATCTTAAAGAGAGTGCTTTCTACCCCCTATATTTTACCGTCTGCGAACTGTTCCTGCCCGACGATTCCGAGTTTTGTAACGCCGAGGCGTTGTGCGTCGGCCATGACGTGGATGACGGTTTTGTAGTCTGCCAGACGGTTGGGCTGGAGATGGAATTCTGGCCGGCTGGCCTCTGGCCCGCTGGCGATCTCGCGCAGATGC
>NZ_JBNIEW010000005.1:0-164303 GCF_050106715.1 Acetobacter sp. AAB5 | reverse complement strand
CTCAATACCCCACAAATTTCAACACAATCACAACCGCGGGGTGGAGCAGCCCGGTAGCTCGTCAGGCTCATAACCTGAAGGCCGCAGGTTCAAATCCTGCCCCCGCAACCACTGATTCCCACATTGATGTTTTCGCAAGTCCTTTCAAGGACTTGCCTGATTCCGTGTCCTTCTGGTTCACGAATCTCAGCAGCGTGCCAAGCTCGCCATAAAGCGTTGCGAAGATCTCGCCTCGCTTGTCGCCGGGGGAGAGGACGATCTTCTCGACGAGCGCGCGGACGGCCTCGGACGCCTCGGCCCGGTCCTCAGGCTGGTTCAGGCTCTCGGTCAGACGCTCCACCTTCTTCTTGAACATCGCCGCGACATTTGGGTGAATGTCGAGCGTATCCTCCAGTTCGGAGGAGAGCAGGGCGTTCAGATCAACCTCGCGGTCGCGAAGCTCCTGCATGCGTGCCTTCATATGAAGGTCAAACATTCCGTTTTCGATCGCGGTCATGATCCCAGCGATGCCTTTCTCGACTTTTGCCAGTTCGGCCTTCCAGCCAGCACTGTTGGCGCGTCGCTCATGGTTCAGCCGGTTGGTCTCTTCCGTATAGGCTTTCATGGCTGCCGCGGCGGCTTCGGGTGTCATCAGTTTGTGCTTGAGACCGGCCAGCACGCGCTCTTCAAGGTCGGAGCGCAGGATCGTCGCCTTGTTATGGCAGGAACGGTTAGCGATCCGGTTTGAGCAGGCATAGCGGTCCTTCTCGCGGAGCGAGTAGCTGCCGCCGCAGACGCCACAAAAAATCATCCCCGAGAACAGGGATTTGGGGCGGCGCATGCCGTTCATCCTGTTTGCTGCCGATGTCCGGACGGCCACGATGACGTTGACATATTGAGCGGCGATCTTCGCCTGACGGTCGCGGACGGCCTGCCAGAGCGCATCATCGACGATCCGCAACTCGGGTACTTCGGTGATGATCCATTCTGAATTGCCCCGGGTTTTGTGGAGACGTTTTTTATCTGATTTAAGCGGCTAATGCATGTGATTTCTGTTGTGCATAAAAGCGTGCCTCAGCTTCTGCTGGCGGGATGTTTCCAATGGAGGACAGGAGCCGCCGATTATTGAACCAGTCGACCCATTTAAGTGTTGCCAGTTCAACCGCGTCCCTATTTTTCCATGGTCCCTGCCGATAGATGAGTTCGGTTTTGTAGAGCCCGTTAATGGTCTCCGCCAGGGCGTTATCATAGGAATCTCCAACACTGCCGACAGAAGCAACAAGGCCCGCTTCAGCCAGTCTTTGCGTGTAGCGAATGGACACATATTGACAGCCGCGGTCGGAATGGTGGGTCACTTTGCCCTCAGGCCGCCTCTGGCACAGAGCCTGTTCGAGGGCATCCAGCACGAAGTCGGTATGGGCCGTTGAGGAGACACGCCAGCCCACAATAACCCGTGCGAATACATCAATGATGAAGGCCACATAAACAAAGCCCTGCCACGTGGAAACATACGTGAAATCCGAAACCCACAGTCTGTTGGGGGCTGGTGCATAAAACTGTCGCTGTACCAGATCCTGTGGACAGGGCCGCGCCGGATCGGGCCGTGTGGTTCTGACACCCTTGCCACGAATGACGCCTTTCAGTCCCATCCGGCGCATCAGCCGCTCTACCGTGCAGCGGGCAACATCCAGACCTTCACGTCTGAGCTGATGCCAAACCTTACGCGCTCCATAGACGCAGAAATTATCATTCCACACTCTACGGATTTCGTCGCTCAGCTCTTTGTCTTTCTGGCTACGCATACAAGGATTTTTCTGTCTTGCCCGATAAGCATAATAGGCAGATGGTGCAATCGACAGAACCCTGCAGATTGACCCGACACCATATGTCTGCCGGTGCTCATCAATGAAGCGTGTCATGGCTTGAAGATGCGGTCGAGCTCCGCCTGGGCAAAATACGCAGAAGCCTTGCGCAGGATTTCATTGGCCTGCCGCAATTCGCGGTTCTCTCGCTCCAGTTGCCTGATCTTCTCTCGATCAGGCAGGTCACTCACCGCAGGCGCATTGGCCCGCTCATGCAGACGGGTCCATTTTGACAGCGTGTCAGGGTGAATATCCAGCTTTGGAGCGATCATCATCACTGCGGACCAGCGTGATGGGTGGTTCTTCTCTTCCTCCAGAACCATGCGGGCTGCACGTTCACGAAACTCAGGCGGAAAACGCTTCGATTTGTTGCTCATGAATTCTTCTTACCTCTCGGGTCGTTCTGTCTCCACAAAACCCGGGGCAATTCACAGTCGGCACCACGACTGGCCTCTGATCGCGGCCGTTCCCATGCGTTCGGGCATGACGCTTCCCCGCAGGCGTCAGGGGCAGCAGATGCGGCACGACGGCTCTGGGCCATGTCCGGGCCGATCACAGGCACGCCCGTAGAAACGTATCTCCATAGACGTGACATGACGCTTTTGCACGGAACCAGAGCCCTGCGCTTCCATCCGCGCTGCTATTATCGCGCCGATACTGAAAGCCCGACCGAGACCTGGCCTGCCATGATCGCCGCCGTCACCGATCTTGAAGGCCGTATTACCGGCGTGCATCGCACCTGGCTGGCGCGCGACGGACGCGGCAAGGCGCCTGTCGAAATGCCCCGCCGGGCGATGGGCGATCTGCTCGGCCATGCCGTGCGCTTTGGCATGGTGTCCGACGTTCTGGCGGCAGGCGAGGGTATCGAGACGGTGCTCTCGCTCCATGAGGTCATGCCTGATCTGCCGCTGGCCGCCTGCCTGTCCTCGGCGCATCTCGCCGCTATGGCGTTTCCGTCTGCCCTGCGCCGCTTCTATGTGCTGCGCGACGACGATCCCGCCGGAGACCACGCGGTAGCGACCCTGCTGGCCCGGACGCAGGAGGCCGGGATCGAGTGCCTCGTGCTGTCACCGCGTCTGGCGGATTTCAACGATGATCTGCGTTATCTCGGGCGTGGGGCGATGCGGGCGATCCTGCATCCCCAGCTTGCCCCGCGGGACGTGGCGCGGTTTCTGCAACCCGTTACGCACTGAGGCGGGCCGGGAAGGGGGGGGGTGGATCATCGTCTTCCACTACCGTGCGGGGTTGTCCCGTTTCCGGACGGGGCGCGCCCGCGGCCTTTCCGGGGGACAGACCCATGACCCGCACACAGGACGATTTCGAACCCGCACACGCCACCTCTTCCACCGCCCATGTTCTGGCCGAACTCCAGCTTTACGGCCACCGACCCTTTGAGGACGAGCCGGACCCGAGGCCCTTGCCTGACGCCAGCCAGATCGAGGGCGCGGTTGCCGATATCTTCGATGCTCTGTCAGCCACGCTGACCGACACGCGGCTGGAACCCGATCTCGAACCGCTGCTCTGGTCCACCGTCAACGTCTTTCACCGCATGGTCGGGCAGGTGGAGCGCGATCTCGACCGCAACGAGGCGGCGCAGAAACGCAGCCAGCAGGAACAGGATGGCAGCGAGATCCGCTCGGTGGAACTGGAACGCCTCATCGCCGAGGGGCTGACTTTGCTGGAACGACGCAACGCCTACGAGATCTTCCGCGACCTCGCCTGCGACCAGTTTGAACGTCTGACCATGTCGCCCTGGCGGCCACGCTCAGGCTCGCTGGTCAGTCGCAGCACTCTGACAGCCTCGATGATCGACAGCCGCGATTTCCTCAACACCCGCCGCAAGGCCGAAACCGAACTGCTTGTGCCTCCCGGACCAAAGGTTGCGGTCACCGGCGGGCTCGATTACGAGGACCATCACCTGATCTGGAACCGCCTCGACAAGGTGCGCGAGAAGCATCCCGATATGGTGCTGCTGCATGGCGGTTCACCGAAGGGCGCGGAATTCATCGCCTCTCGCTGGGCCGATCACCGGCAGGTCGCGCAGATCGCCTTCAGGCCGGACTGGAACCGGCACGGCAAGGCCGCCCCGTTCAGGCGCAACGATGCCCTGCTGAAAGTCCTGCCTGTCGGCGTCATGGTGTTCCCGGGATCCGGCATTCAGGACAATCTTGCCGACAAGGCCAGACAGATGGGCATCCCGATCTGGCGGTTCCGCAGGGAGGATGGTGAGTGAACTGTGATATGGTCTGGGTGCATCTGAATTGTATTGGAAGTTCACTCTCAGATGTCCAGTTTCAACTCGTGCACAATAATTATGAATGAAATTTTCTCATATTTTTTGCCAACATCGGTTGTTAATCGAAGAGACCACTTACAATTTGTCCTCCACCGGCAGCGTTAACGCTAATAGCCGAGTATAGATCTCTCATTAAGTAATAATCATCTTCATTATTTGATACTGTAAAGAAGGCATCGCCATCTCCTCGCAGAATCCGAAAAGTGTAACCTCCTTCGCCTGTATCTGAGTCGAAAAAATAACGGATGTGTAAATCTGCATTTTTCCTAGTGGCAAAGTAGGCATCATCCGCGCCCTCGTTCCATTTTAGTTCGTTGTCTCCCGTAGCTTGCAATAAGCGCATTATGAAGGGTCTTAATGGCTTCGGTATCATTTTGAGGTCTCCGAGATTTTTGTACTCGCTGCGGCTGTGAGGTCAGCAAGCATTTGCGTTAGAGTTCGTTTAAGACGTGAAAGAGCGGCCTTTTTTAGAGGACCAGAAGCCGTACTTGCATGAGACTGTAGGGACGCGATGTTTATTCGCTGGTCAGAATTTGGATCATTATACTCTTCATAGAATTCGGCCGTATAAAGTTCTATGATTCTAGATAAAGTTGCCGTCGATGCCCATCCATCCTTATCTACATCGATTAAAGTATCGCGAATGCACGATTGGCACTCGGAAATACTTTTTATATTGAACATTGCTGTGGTTTTTTTGTTTGCTGCATCTGCCGCGTGACTTGCCATTTCGGACGCAGAACGCGCGCGCCATGTCTCGATAATGGCAAATATCACACCATAGAATGTAACAAATCCGCCAATAGTAGAAAATACAGTGACTTGTCCTGTCCACAATGCTGGGATAAAGAAATAGGAAATAAATGCCAGTATAATTATTATAGAAAAGCACAAGAAGTGAATTATTCGACCGGGACTCACGCAATGTACCTTTGATAAGTTAAGAATAGTATTTATAATATTTTTCGATTTCATATAGCATATAATTCAAAAAAAATACACCTTCAGATCGTCACAAATCCAAAATTATTTGAGAAAATTAATTAAATACAAGCAATATTTTTTCTTATGATAGATAAAAATATGCCATAATACTTTTACTAATCTGAACTTTTCTGTTTATACTATCCTCCATTATAATTTTTCTTCTTGTGTTGTCTTTGATCCCAATCTACCAAAAAATCGGGTTGATGTCCTTATTTTATTGCGTCTGATTGATGGGAATTTATTTGCATACGTTCGTAAGGTATCCCCGCAGAACGAGCAAGTCCGATAGTGGTAATTTCGTCTCGTCCAACCGCAGGTAAGGGCTGGAAGAATGGGTCTTTTAGCCTTCTCTGGTGGGGAGATTTTTGGCTGGGTGAAGGATTCATACGATGCCATCTGACCTATCCGTAGGACTGGCACGCGAGATGAAAACTGGCGCGGGACTGTCGTGAACGGCTACCAAAACGGATAGTACGGGCGCTGTTCGTATATAGGGATTTCGTCACATGTCGCACGGTCCCCACCTGTCGGACCGGTCATGCCGGCATCGTATCTCCTGGGGGGCTGTCGGGTCCGCACACCATGGCCTCTGTCGGATGGCTGATCTAGCCGAAGACCGGCTGCGCCTCGATCGGCTGGCCGCAACGGCGTTCCAGAACTTTCTTCCCCCGACGGCTGCGCCGTCATTCCTCGCGAGCCAAGAAAGTTCCGGCCCTGCCGTCCTCCGCTGCGCTGCGGCCCTGAAGGGTGCTCTGCCGCTCGCCTCCGGCTGGTCGATCGCCATCGAGGCCACGGTGGTCGCGGCCCGATAACAGCATGGAGATACGACAATGGCTAACATCGGTTCCTTCAAGAAGGTGGGCGAAGGCTTCGAAGGCGAAATCGTCACCCTGGCCCTGCAGGCCCGCAACGTCCGTCTGGTGGCTGAAACCAACCGGGCCAACGACAACGCCCCCAACTACCGCGTCTACCTCGGACGGGTTGAACTCGGCGCCGCATGGACCCGCCGCTCCAGCGAAGGCCGCACCTATCTGAGCCTGAAGCTGGACGATCCTTCCTTCGCCGCCCCGATCTTCGCCAACCTGTTCACCGACGAGGAAGGCGAGGGCTACACCCTCATCTGGACCCGTCTCATCCGTCCCGATGGCGAAAGCATCGTGCTCGACAGGATCCCCGGTGCCGATGCGATCGGCCAGACCGGGCTCAAGGATCTGGTGGACTAGCACTGGGGCCAGCTTTTCCAGGCGGCGCTGGTGACAACCATGCTGAGCGTTGGATCCGAAGCCGGGACATCATGGGGTGAAAACAACCTGCTTCAGGCCATCCCCGATGCGGCCAGACTGGTGCCGCTCATGGTCGGACGTCTCATGGAGACCGATCGGGCCTTCCAGAAACAGCGACGCGGCAGAAAGCCAGCGTTGGCAGGCAGGATGACAGGCGTTGGCGACTAACGGTGAGGCAGGTTCAGCGCGCGGGCCGTTCAGTCTGTGCCCACAAGCCGTTCCCAGCGCTGTAGCCGTGGCAGCACGCGGATGATCAGGACACCTTCGTCGTCAATGAGATAGAGAATATGGTGAGCCTGATGGCGGTGCAGCCGTATCGGCGGGGCGAATTCGCGACGTTCCGGCGCAAGCTGCGGATGTAACGCAATCAGGTCGAACGCGTCCGCCAGACCTGCATGGTAGGCCTCGGCCTGCCGTGGCCCGAATTCCCTCACGCTCTGCATGTAGATGCCGATGATGTCGTCTTCGGCGAGCCGTGTTTTTCTACAGGTCGGCATCCGTCGTTCCGGCCGCCGCGCGGGCGTCCTGCAGCAGCTGCTTCATGCTTCTGGTCCCGACGCCGCTACGCAGACCGGCCGTGATATGGGTCTGGATATCATCATGCACGGCACGGGCTTCCTGATCACGCCGGATCAGATCGCGGACATAGTCGCTCGCATTGCTATAGCGTCCCGTCCTGGCCTGAGCCTCCACCCATTCCTTCATGGGGTCGGGCAGGGATACGTTCATTGTTGCCATCGGTGCCTCCAATCTCAAGAATGACAATCTTTGCCAATTCCTGTCAATGAAATTGAGGTCAGGTGTACGGTATTCCAGGTCCAGATAGAAGGCTGCATCTGGACGGGATCTATGGCTGCTGGTGAATGAAGCGGACGGGCAGCATCCGCCTCATGTCAGACATCAAAGCGGCCGTGACCATTGCCTAAAGCCGACACAGTCAAGCGAACCGCGACAGATTGAGGCTGGAAACTAATACCTTGTTCGGATAAGAAATCGTAGGAACACAGTCCACACCGCTTTCAATTACGGGCAGACTGCCCGTTGCCATTCAATTCGTTCGTACACCGCAATGTAAACGGCATCCGACGTAATATGCGCTGGGGAGGGCTTATGAGTTATCCGTGGTTTGGCGTAAAGATTTACGGCATTGGTATTGGACCCAAGAATTTTGCCGGTTGGGTTTCAACGATTCTTTACTGTATTTTGATGGTCGCGGTTCCCGTTACTACACAATTTCTGAATTGGTCGGCTTGGATGATCCCTGTCGCCTACGTCCTGTTTACAGTCGGATTCTTTACTCTTTTGTTCGTTAAAGGCGACGGCAAACCATGGCGATGGCGATGGGGGCGCGACTGATTATCCGTCCTGCGTGGTATTCCTTCGATAGCCTTCACCCGTAATGTTCAAAATACGCAGTGAGATCCTGTCGCGCTCGATCTGGGTTTCAAGACCGGAATGATGACGTGGCTGCATAGACCTTTTGCACACGAATAGCAGCTTTTTTGTTTATTATGTCTAAGACAGACATTCCGCTTCCCCTCCAAACCGGCTACCTGTTCAGTGATACAGGAGCAGATAGTCGGCAGTCGCCTATTTGATCTTGTTCTAGGCTTTCAGAAACCTGACGCCGTTTGATGGACTGTTTCCTAAGCTGACGGGGATCGCGAGCAGACTGACTACTTTCGGGATGATATACGTGAGAATCTACGGTTCATGAGTCTGCCAACTGCTGAGGTGAATGTGTCTTTGAATCGACATATGTAGTTTACAGACTTCTTCAATAGCTAGATCATTGCTCGGACTTTTTGGATACTACGGCGCATAAATTTGGACTTTCGTCCATTAAGGCCGTTGCGCATCCGAGATGCCCACAGCTTCTTCATGCGATATTGCGTTTTAAAGACTTGGAACACTCAGTATGCAACTTTTTCCAGTGACTTACCTACCGCTCCTAACTTCTGTGATCAGTCTCATCACGACTCTGGCTGTGGCATTGATAGGCTTCAGATTCTCCCGTTCAATGGAATCCGGGAAGGTCAGGGCCGCATATTTGAATTACGCGCTGCAAAAAATCATGGACGAATACATAAATTATAATCCGATTATAGATCTAAGCAAAGCGGATAGCGCAGATTACCTCCGACTTATTGAAGAGTGCTTCAGCGATTGTAGATCTTCTATCCTACGAGTGTCCCCTCTCATTTCTCAAAGCGCACTGGAGCTCTTACTGGACATTGAAAAAGAATATTCGAGCATAATTAGACTTCAACACAATGCCAAACTGAGCGGCGCCAAGCCTGAACCAGTTTCGCCTGATCACTACGCACAATTACTCACAAACTATATTAACTTTGGTCACGAACTTCTGAAAAAACAGGTCGAGACACTTCGTGTTCGACTTGAAGAAGGTATTCTATAAATAATGTAAAAATCTGGATTTTGTGCAAACCAGATGAATCGACCTCGACACCACATGATGCGTTATGAAGCGAAACGTTCTTGTTGACTTGTCAGGCTAGCGACTTCGTATCCGCTTTCTTGGTCGCCTGCCCCCATACCAGACCTTCCGCCCCCCCTGAACTGCCTGTCTGTTCTACATTGTGGGAGCAAACAGGCGATAGTTGCCTACAACCCGAGCATAGAAGAGTGCGCCTACGGTTACGGAAAGCTGACGTGGTGGGCCAATGTGCGAGCCCGATGCTCCGCCGATCTCGGCGCGGTTCAGTCTACGCTCACGCCGCGTTCGTACAGAACGGTCTCAAGGCCACGATAGCTAATCCCAATAGCAGCAATACCAACGTACCGCACACAGGATCACCTCGCCCCGTAGATGCCGCACCTACAAATCGCTCATTTACTGCACCCTGTGCCAAAACAGACAGCGATTTCAGGCATAGGGGGCCAATTTTGCAACAGCGCCTCGGTGGTGGTCAGAAGTTTCACCTCTCAGTTGAAGCGCTGACCTGCCGCGATTATTTACGGTCGGCTCACATCCTCAGTAAGCTCCCCAGCCTTCCGGGTGGAATGGGTGGCGACCAGCGCCTGACGCTGTGCTTCCATGTCCGCGCGCAGCTTGTGCCCTTTCGCAAACTGCTCCTCAGTCATGTCGGCATTCATAATTTTTCCGATCTCAGTCTCGGCTTGTCTGCCAACACCTTCAAACGAGAAGTCATGTTGGTAAGCGCGATGCATGACCCAGTTCACTAGCTTTGCAGCTTCCGGTCCGATTTCTTTCCCACTAAAGATACGCATGAAGCACCACAGAACGACATCGATCACCTGTAGACCTGCGCTCTCTTCTTCGGTGGCAGTACGGAACGTGCTCCCGGTCACCTTCTGAATCATAAAGGGCTTACTTTCGCCTGGCCATGAAAGTGTCTCTGCATTTGCAAGTTCAGGCTTCGATACGGTCGCATGCCAGGTCGCGAACACCTGCTCGACTTCAGCCTGCGCGTCGTGGACGATCTCGCGTATGGGTCTTTTCCAGCGCTCCGAGGCATTCTGCAAACCGTCCAGAAGGTTCGTGAACGCTACGAAATTTGGCGAGTGCTGATACCGTAAAGCCTTCTCTGGCATCTGGGTATAGAACTCCTCCGGGTTTTCGATCGCCCACCCAAGCGCGTCAGCGATGATCTTGCGGCTACGCGCGTCGGGCACGAACTGGACATTGTGCAGCATCATTTCTGCAGCTTGGACGAAATACTTCTTCGAAGTGAACTCGCTCTTAGCTGTCATACAGTTCCAGACGAGCGCCGCAATTTCTGGCGTGATGACAAAATTTGCCATCTTGAATGTCATCATAAGGCGCAGGGGGCGAACCCAATACGCCGACCACGGCACCGCCTTGTTCTCACCCTGGTCAAAATAGACGTCGACCACCTTACAGGCAGCGAGATACTTCTTTTCCACGCGTGAGACGAAGAAGCGGCAGTCGGTCTTTTTCAGGAGCTTAAGAAGGTCGGGGGCAATCTGCTCGATCTTGGCTACACCGAGGACGTTCGCATGCAATGCATCCACGCCGACCTTCTTGGCAATGGTAGCGATGCTCCCTTTTGCAACGAGATCGAAGTTGGTTTTCGTGATAAACGCTGCTGTGGAATACAGTGACTGATTTTTGTCAAAGAGATTGTTCAGCGTGTTGCCGGTCTCATCTACGTACGCCCACATCCGTTTTCTCCAGTCATAGAGGGCAAGTCCGTTAGTATGAAAAGCTGTGGAATCACCACGCCTTTCACAATCCTCTCCCGTGCATGCTCCGTGCAGAGCAAGAATATCACCTTAGACTGCAGACTGCCTTTCAAAACTTAGTACGACGCACTTGAACGTTGGATGAGGTTGCATGGCTCCTCTTTGTCTCCGATGATCTGTGGGCAGTGATAGTACAGCTGTTGCCTGTCGTTCCTACCCGTCTGAAAGGTGGCAGACCAAGTGTCTGCGCCACCGCGCGGCGCTGACGGGGATCCTGTTCGCGCTGGTCACAGGTATCCCCAGATGCTGCGGTGCGAGATAGGCTGTGGTTCAGGCGTTACCTGCTGGCGTCGGCTGCACGATTTGCATGCCGCCGACGTCTGAGGTGACCTACATCAAGCGCTGCTGCTCCATCTTCATAAGTCTGGTCACAATGCCCGAAACCGGGCCTGCATGGACAGCGCGTCCTTGGCTGCAAAAAAAGACGATGCGACCGGTATGGACACACCGGATCGCGGCAGACCGGGCACGAAACTCCAAGTCTTCACTGATCAACTGAGGCTAATGAAAGGCATGGCTCAGACGAGCAGCACCGCGCACTGTCGAAATCCTACGAGATGCCGTATGCGCCGTCATTAATGACATCTACCCAAGGTAGTCCAGCACCTGTTTTACCACTGCGGGATATGAGTCAGACTGATCGGATTACGCTCTGAATTGAGGTCAATTGTGCTCATAACGATGTCGAATTTCCCATGAGATAGTCCCAAAGCAGATATTCCGTTCTCCCCCCATCGCGGTCAAAGCGCACTATTTGTGTAGCATCACTTCCACCATTCTGTGCAGCCTTGCCTTATGGTGCTCTCATTACGGCATCACGCGTTCCAGAAGTGACCAGAATGCTGGGCTATGATTTTATGCTTCTTCAGATGGCACCGTTCATCCAGGATAACGTAATCAATAAAATCACGCAGGGCTTTGTCGTCCGAGACAGCCTGCTGCATGGTGTAGGAGTGGATGATCTTGCCAAAGCGGCTGACGGTCTCGCTGCCCTTGAGCAGCAGCGTTTTGGAAAAGGTGATGAAGGCCGCATTGAGCAGGGCATGTTTAGTGTACATGAAATTTCCCGTAAATTTTCTCTTCATGGAGTGATGACACCGTCATGACATCAGTCGGGAAGGTGTCACGCATCGAGTGACACTGTCCGGAACTGCCATCTCTGCCATCATGACGGGTGTCATGCAAAGTGTCATTGGCGTCATGACTCCTGAAAAACGGCAGGAAGCAGCCATTTTTCCTTTTCCCTGCGTGTCCTGGCTTTTGCGTGTGTGAGGGCACGCTACCGCAATTTCATATGCACCCTTCGGATCCATATGGAATTGCTGCATTTTTTTCTTTTCTATTGCGGTCTTTTACTCGGCAAAAATCAGATACGCTCTCCTGTTTCCCTTCCTGTCGTCGCGGCCATTACGCTCTCGCCAGCGTTTGACACACGTCCGGTCAGGGACGGGTCTTGCCCAGATTGGACCTGGCCGCCCGGATCGACCAGTTGTGTGGACGGCAAGGGCTTACGGGTGAACGAGCTTCAACCAGGAGTGATCGACACTGAAATGACGCAAGCTCACCCGGAAGGAACACAAAAGGTAGTCGATAATGGAATTCCGATGGGCCGAGTAGGCACTGGGCGCGAAATTGCGACTGCCGTCGCTTTTCTTTTGTCCGATGAGGCATCTTACATCAACGGCGCACATATTGCCGTTGATGGAGGCTTTTTGGCTTGATATGTCGGGAGCAAGATTGGGAATGTCAGTCTTATACCGGGCTATTGTGATTAATAGCCGACCAATACAAGCTATCAAGCGGCACGGCTTTTGGGTTAGGGTCAGATCTCTTTACGACATGATCCTGATGTGATTCCAATTCTCTATGGAGAATTGGAATGAGCAGACTGCGGATGCTGAGCCGTGAGCAGATGAAGGTTCTGCAGCCATTATTACCCCGTGTGGATGACCGTCGGGTCATCAGCGGGATCATGTATGAGATTCGTAACGACTTGCAGTGGAAAGATACACCCACAGGGTTCTGATGACACGTCCCCCTCTACAACCGGTTTCTCCGCTGGAGCAGGCGCGGCGTTTTCAAGGAGATTTTCACAACTCTGGCAGCGCAGACCGGTGTTCCAGAATGCCTCATGATCGACAGCACGCATCTCAAAGCGCACCGTACGGCAGCCTCTCTAGGTGAAAAAGGATAACACCCCGCCGCCACGCGGTGCTCTCTGTCGTGATGCTTTCGCTTCGCGTGGGCCCATACCTTCTCTTTCGGCCATCTGCCCCGCAGCTACCGTCATCTTCCGGATGCCATTAAAAATCCTGATCTAGCAACAGCCTTCTATTGTGGTCTCAACGCTCTGTTTGCACCGGTCGAGACAACTAGGGATTGCTTCTTCTCAACATGCGGGTTCTCGACTGGCATCCTGGATCACCCCTTTCTTCTGCGTTACGGACTGGACCGGGCTGTCATGGCGGCAGCAATGATCAGGATACCAAATGCCGCGACAGCTATCCTCGGTTGCCAATACTCCATAAAAACGAAGCCGATTGCGAGCCAGCCGACAGCGACTGCCAAACTAAGGATAATGGCCGACCATTCACCAGGAAGTTCTGGCGCGCGCCATGTCAACCACACGCCAGTCAAGCCAAAAATGATTTGCCCGAGCGCATAAGTAGCAAAGTCTCGTGCATGCTGCTTACCCGAATTGCACATGAGTAAGCTGTTCGGAGATATCCCACAGGCGGGCAGCATCCTGCCGGTCGAGTGCGGCGGGGGGTATTTTGGCAGCGGTGGGATACCCCCGCGTCTCGCTCAGCCTGTCGGGGCCATAATAGCAGCCACCTTTTGCCTCCGATGACGTCGCGGCGAAAAGTGTCGGGAGTGCGCCCTGGGCGGCCGGCTGGAAGAGAAACCACAATATCCGCCGCGCAAGGCCCAATATGCTCGAAGCCCCAGCCCCGTTCGGAAGCAGATCCGTACGCGAAATGCCGGGATGGGCTGCGATGCTGGTGATCCCCCAATTTCCTGCTTCGCTGCGACGCTGAAGTTCCAACGCAAACATCAGGCAAGCCAGCTTGGACTGGCTGTAGACCGGCATGGGCTTATAATTACGTATTGCCTGAAGATCATCAAACGCGATCCGACCGTCACGCGCTGCAATGCTGGAGAGTGTTACAACGCGCGGATGGTCCCCCTTGCGAAGCAGGGGCAGCAGATGCGCGGTGAGGGCGAAATGTCCAAGATAATTGGTTCCGAACTGAAGTTCGAAACCATCTGAGGTCACTTTGCGTGTGGGTGGCATCATCACGCCAGCATTGTTGATAAGCACGTCGAGATGGTCGTGTTGGCTACGTAGACGTTCGCCAAACGCGGCAATTGACGCAAGATCAGCCAGATCAAGAGCCTCAAAGCTGACGGTTGCCTCGGGGGTCTCTCTTTTTATCCGTGCGATGGCGTCCGAGCCCTTGGCTGGATTTCGTCCGGCAAGAATGACCGTTGCGCCAGCATGTGCGAGCGCCAGCGCATCCTCAAACCCAAGGCCGCCAGTCCCGGTCACGACGAATGAACGGCCACGTATGTCTGGAATGTTTGATGTCGTCCATTTTCTCATATTCGGTTCCTGTAAAAGCAACAAATTCGCTTTGGGGAGTGATGGTCGATAGTCCGATGACGCTCGCCATCGATCTGGGCTGATGCTTGATATTTAGCTGTGCCTGTCGGGAGGACGAATGCCCGAACTGCCAAATTTCTTGCCCGATCCTGCAATGGTCTGGCTCAGGCCATGCGCAGGGTGTAGATTGGAGCCGTTGGAATTTGGGCCGGAGCAAGGCATGTCTTCATCTCTCGCCAGAGCTGTAACCTGCTATCTGGACGCGCAGGGTTGTGGCGCGAATGGGCTTTGCACGACGTTGTTTGACGGTCTGAATATCATCAGACTGAGCGAAAAGACGCCGCCGAGTAGCATGGTCTACAAACCGTCGCTCTGCATTACCCTTCAGGGCGCGAAGGCGGTAGAGTTTGGCGATGCCATTTTCGAGTATGGGGCCATGGCGTTCCTGCTGGTCAGCATCGAAATACCCGCTCTTGGCCGTGTGACGGAAGCAAGCCCTGAATATCCCTATATCGGCATCACCCTGGATCTGGACGCAGGTATCCTGCGTGAGGTCATGTCGGAACTCGCTCAGTCGCCCGTTCCCTCGAATGATCAGGGTATCGGGGTCTTCGTCGCCGACCTGTCTGAAGATCTGGCGGATTGCATCCGACGGCTTATACGACTGCTCGATAATCCTGCGGCGCCCCCGATCCTCTGGCCTGCGATCATGCGGGAAATCTGTTTCTGGCTGTTAACAGGGCCTCATGCGGGCGAGATCTGTAAACTCGTTCTGCCCGACAGTCACATGCAACGGGTTGCAGAGGCCATTCATCTGCTGCGCGCCAACTTTACGAAACCGGTAAGGATCGAACATCTTGCCGCCGCGGCAGGCATGAGTCTCTCGTCTTTCCATCAGCATTTCAAGACACTGACGTCTATGACGCCGCTCCAGTATCAAAAACAGTTGCGTCTGCTTGAGGCGCGCCGCCTGATGGTATCAGAGGACGTCAACGTCTCGCACGCGGCGTTTGAAGTTGGTTACGAAAGCCCCTCGCAGTTTAGTCGGGACTATGTCCGCAGGTTCGGGACAGCACCCAAACGCGACGTGATGGAACTTCGGTCCTTTATCATCTGATCATGCAGGATCGTGTGTGAGGCTCTGTCCACCGAATAAATTTGGCAGAAAGGTAGCAGACGCCTTTATTCAAAACATTACGCCTTTTAGCGACATGTTCGTCAAGCCAACGTTGACGGGCGAATTCTGGCCCATTCTTATAGTCAGGCCAGATATCTACCATGCTGTGATGATTGGCCTATCTGCAGGACATTCGTCACCGTGGCGAGCATGATTTTCGGACGCAGCCTTCTTATGCGATCCTCGGCAAAAGGCCATCGATTATCATACGCCTTTTCCCAAAAAAGGTGCGGGAGATAAGGAAGATGTTGCCCCACTACGAGTAGGATAATCTCTTCGATGCTTTGTTTCAGTGCACCAAACGCTGACATGGATTTGACAGTTCTTTCCTGTTTGCTCCGATGAACTGCATGACGCAGTATGAAATGGTCATAGTATCCGTTTTCTTACGATCAGGGTATTCCGACTTAGAATCACAGATCCCATAACGTGACCTGATATAACGCAAAGAAGCATTCAGGAACGCTCTACTCCGCATCCCTGAATAATCCCGGCTTCTCCATTTTTTACGGAATTAGCAGGAGCTTCCCGGTCGTCTTGCGGCTTTCCATGTCGGCATGGGCGCGGGCGGCGTCGGCCAGCGGGTAGGTGCCGCCGATGTGGATCTTCAGCCTGCCTTCAATGATCCAGTTGAAGAGTTGCGCCGAATGGGCACGGAGCAGATCCGGCGTATGAACATGGTCCATGAAAACCGCGTAGCCGATCTTGATGCTCTTCGGGATGCTGGTGATCTCGATCGGGCCGGGGCCGCCAAGCACCGGGCCGAACCAGCAGAGCGTGCCGCAACGACGCAGGGCATCGAGCGATGCTTTCCACGTCACGGGGCCTGTGCCGTCATAGGCGACATGCACGCCTTCGCCGTCGGCCAGGCGCACGACTTCTTCGGCGAAATGGCCGCCAGCCTCCACGATGACATGATCGGCACCAGCCTGACGCGCGATCTCGACCTTCTCCTGCGCGGACACCCGGCCGATGACCTTGCCGCCCCGGATCTTGATGATTTGCGTCAGCAGCAGGCCGAGCCCGCCCGCTGCCGCGTGGACGAGGGCAAACTCTCCCGGCTGGACGGGGTAGAAATCCGTCGCGAAATGGCTGGCCGTCAGGCCCTGCATCATGACGGATGCGGCTGTCCGGTCGTCAATCGCATCGGGAACGGGCACAAGGGCCGCCGCCGGAACGATGGCGCGACTGGCATAGCTTCCGGGAGAATAAACCCAGGCCACGCGCTCGCCCGGCCGGAAGTCCTCGACACCTTCGCCGACAGACAGGACGCGGCCCGCGCCCTCGACGCCGAGGATCTTCGGATCGGCTTCCGTCCAGAACATCCCGCGCCGGACGCCGGTATCCATGAAGTTCACACCGGCTGCGGCCACATCGACCAGAACCTCGCCGGGACCCGGCACCGGGTCGGGCCTTTCGACCAGTTCGAGAACGTCGGGGCCACCGGGTTCGCGCATTACGATAGCGTGCATGTCAGTCTTCCTTGGAATGGTTAGTCAAAAGGGATATGAGTAATGGCGTCGTCAAAGAATGTCCCGAGCAGGTCCGCATCCCTCTTTTAGCAGGATGCGACGAACTGCCGGACTGTTTCTCCTGCATCTGACATCTGGACTGTCCTTTGCTGGGAAGGGTTCCGGTCGGCCGGGATCAGGCGGAGTAACCGCCGTCGATCGTCAGCAGGGAGCCCGTGATGAAGCTGGATTCAGGGCTGGCGAGATAGGCCACGAAGCTCGCGACTTCCGTATCCGACCCCAGGCGGCCGAGCGCCATGCGGGGACGCAGCATGGCGCGCATCGCGTCGTTCCTGATGTTGTCGGTTTCGGTCGGGCCGGGCTCGATCGCGTTGATCGTGATTCCGCGCGGCCCGAGATCGCGGGCAATGGCGCGCGTCATGGAGCTGACGGCCCCCTTGGTCATCGCGTAGGCGAAGGAGCCGGGGAACGCGGTGTAATGCGCAACCACGCTGCTGTTGTTGATGATCCGGCCGCCTTCCTTCATATGCGGGACGGCTGCCTGAATCGCGACGAAGGTGCCGCGCACATTGACGGCGAACATCCTGTCAAAGGTGTCGAGCGCGAACTCGTCCACCGGTCCACCGAGCACGATGCCGGCGTTGTTCACCAGAATATCGAGGCCGCCCAGTTCCGCGACCGTACGCGACACGGCAGCCTTGATTTCATCGGCATTGGTATTGTCCGCCTTGATGGCGAGGGCCTTGCCCCCGGCAGCGGTGACTTCGGATGCAACCTTGTTGGCTTCATCGGCTGAGGCGGCATAGGTGAAGGCCACGGCCGCGCCATCTGTCACGAGGCGACGGACAATGGCAGCACCGATGCCGCGCGATCCGCCCGTAACAAAAGCAACTTTTCCGGTCAGTGAAAGGCTCATTGCTGGAAACTCCTGGTCAATCTGCTGACCGTTCATTCAGTTTTCTGGAACGAATAGTCAAATAAAGAACAAAAAAAGGGGGAGAGCTTTCTCCCTAGCCAAGACAGCGCAGGGCCATCTGTGCGGTGGCGCGCAAGTTGTCGCGTGTCGCGCCCCCGCGTGCCATGACTTTCAGCCCGATGAACGTCGCGTTGATGAACCGTGCGGCGTCCTTCGGGTCGATCTCCGCCGGGATTTCGCCAAGATCCTTGCCGCGCTGGATTGTTGCGGCAAAAATGTTCTGCAGGCTCGCGGCAGACGACTTGCCGATTGCGGCCACTTCCCGGTCGCGTCGGCCAAATTCGCATATTGAGCCTACGCCAAGGCACATGGTGTCATCCTGAATGCGAGCTGCAAATCCCAGCAGGGCGGCTTCAATTCCGGCCAGAGGGGAACCGGTCGACTGGAGTGCTGCCGCGATCTGTCCTACACTATCAAAACAGTAGTGCTGCAGCGCTTCAAGATACAGCGCATGCTTGTCCCCGAAAGTGTCGTACAGGCTCTGACGGCCGATCCCCATGCTTTTGACGAGTAATGCGGTCGAAGTCCCTTCGAACCCGTAGGTCGCGAAAGTCTTCGTTGCTGCGGCCAGAGCCGCATCCCGGTCAAATGCCTTGGGTCTTGCCATGTGCTGACATATCGGCGTTCTGGAACGATATGTCAAGAATAGAAGGCACGATCTTATTCGCCATCCAGCGGAATCATGCTGGCGACCACACGATCCAGCGGATCGCTGCTTTCCGCCAGCCCACGGGCGACGCCCGCCCGATCCTCGGCCGAACGGTTCTGGCTCATCTTGCGCTTGCCCACCAGCCGGGTGATCGGCAGGCGCAGCCCGACGATGCCCTTGAGCTGTCCCTGAATGAAGGAATCCGGCGCATCCGTGACATGCCACGGCGTTTTCTGGTGCGCTTCGTGCCGGTCTGTCAGCCGCGTGACGATATTGAGCAGGCGGCTCGCATCGCTGAAGAACTCCACCGGACCGAATGCCTGCACGGCTTCGTAATCCCAGGTCGGGACGACCTTGTGGTTGACCTGCTTTGAGGGATACCAGCCAGCGCTGACATAAGCGTCCGCGCCCATGAAGATCGCCAGTGCCTCGCCGAGCACGGGCTCCTGCCATTGACGGTTGGGCCTGGCGAGATGCCCGTAAAGCACCCCGTGCTCGCCCTTATCCGGGTCAAGAAACATCGGCAGCGGTGTTGCGATCGGCCCCCGGGCCGTCGCGGTGACAAACTGCGCCAGACGGGCGTTGCGGATGATCGCGCAAAGCGTATCAGGGTCATCTTCTCGAAAAGCGGATGGAACGTACATGGATTACTCCTTGGCTTTTCCAAAAAGTAGCGCGAGACTGGACCATTCTTAACGTCCAGTTCCGATAAATAATGACAGTCCAGTCCGACGATGCCGATCCGAAGCCATCCCGCACAAGGCGGCTGGGCGGGCGGCGGATCTACGAGGCGCTGAAGGCGCAGATCGGGGAGGGGCTGTATCAGCCCGGTGCGGCCATACCTTCTACCCGCGCGCTTGCGACCGAACTGGGGGTGGCGCGTTCGACTGTGACATCGGCCTACGAGCAGCTTCTGGCCGAGGGCTTCCTTGAGAGCCGTCAGGGCGCGCCAACGCGGGTTGCGTCGCTTCTGCCGGTTTCGGCTGAAGGTGCGGGAAACGTACGTCCCCGGTCCCGGCATCGGCTGTCCGCCTATGGCGAACGGATGAAAATGCTGGCGGACAGGGCCTCCCCTGCATCACTCGGCCAGGAGCCGGTCATCGACTTCCGCTATGGCGACCTGTGCACGGCGGATTTCCCGACCCTGCTGTGGAAGCGTGCACTCTCGGCCGCCGCGTCGCATCGGCCAGACCGGCTGACCTATGGCCGTCCGGAAGGCTCGCTACGGCTGCGCACGGCGCTGCAAGCCTATCTGTGGAGTGCGCGCGGCATCCGCTGCGACACGGAACAGATCATCATCGTCAGCGGCTCGCAACAGGGTCTTGATCTGTGCGCGCGCATTCTGCTTGATCCTGCGGACAGGTTTGTCGTGGAAAATCCCTGCTACCAGATGGCTCGGCAGGCATTCGCGGCGACCGGGGCGGTGTCGGTTGCCGTTTCCGCTCGCGAAGACGGCCTTGATACGGGCCTTTTGGCCCACACGCATGCCCGTCTTGCCTACGTGACGCCTTCCCACCAGTTTCCCCTTGGCGGTGTCATGCCGGTTGCCCGACGTCAACAGTTGCTCGCATGGGCCAGGGCGACCGGAGCCTATGTGGTGGAAGACGATTATGACGGCGAGTATCGCTACGACATCAAGCCTGTGCCGCCTTTGTATGGCCTTGGGAGCGAAACAGGCCGCGTCATCTATGCCGGGACGGTGTCGAAAACCCTCTCGCCGTCCCTGCGCATTGGCTATCTTATCGTGCCGTCCGGTCTGAAGCCGGTCTTTACCGCTGCCAAGCAGCTTGCGGACCGGCATACGCCAACGGTTGAGCAGGACGCCCTCGCGTCTCTGCTGGAAAGAGGGCTGTATGAACGGCATATCCGGCGTGTTCGCAGGCGCAGCAGCGAACGTCGCCGCTGCCTGCTGGATGCTCTGGAACAGGCTTTTGGCGCGCGAATCGCAATCGAGGGCGCGCATGCCGGGCTGCATGTCGTGGTCTGGCTGCGCGACCTGCCCGCGACAGTGGAAGCCGAACTGGTTGCGCGCGGCCGCCAGAAGGGGATCGGCCTTTATCCGGTGTCGCCGCTTTATGATCCCGCACGGCCGGAAGACGCCCCGGCCTGTGCGGGGCTGGTCATGGGATATGCAGCGCTGGACGTCCACCAGATCAGGCTGGGTGTCGGGATATTGGCCGAGGTAGTCAGCCTCCTGCTTCTACACTGAAAATGGCGAAGCGTCTTTCGTCGAGATCGCGACTTCCATCAGCAAAGTTCTTGGCTTTGAGGGCCCCCGCCGCCTCAATGAACTTGCAACAGACAGGCGGCAGTCGCCCTCATGACGGGCACTGGAAGCCTCATACTAAATTCCAAAAACCGGACGTAAGTGTCTGTATCTGCCAATTTGAAAAAAGCTGAAGTGCACCGCCAGTGATAGAGGTAAAGATAAGGGGCGGGCGCCCAGATACCCGCGCACCGGCTCTCTTTTACTCCTAACCCTCCCTGAACCCCGATTTCTCACTGTCTAGCACTGCCATCTGTTTCGCATCGTAGCGTTCCCCGGCCGCCGCCCCTTTGGGAACAGCCTGCTCGATAGCCGCCAGATCGTCGGGTGTTAGTGCAAGATCAAGCGCACCCAGCGCCTCGGAGAGCCGATCGCGCCGGCGGGCTCCTACAAGTGGGACAATATCGTTACCCTGTGCGGCCACCCAGGCAATTGCCAACTGGGCCACGCTTGCGCCCTTGGATGCTGCAATTTCGCGCAATGTCTCCACAAGGGCCAGATTGCGCTCAACATTGCCTTCCTGAAAGCGGGGACTACGAACCCGAAAATCCCCCGGTCCCTTCGCTCCTTGCCAGTGCCCACTGATCAGACCACGCGCGAGCACGCCATAGGCTGTTATGCCGATGCCGAGTTCACGACAGGCAGGAAGAATTTTGTCTTCAATGCCACGCGAAATCAGCGAATATTCAATCTGAAGGTCGCTGATCGGATGGACGGAAGCCGCGCGCCGGATGGTTTCCGGGCCAACTTCCGAAAGACCGATATGCCGGACATAACCAGCCTGAACCATCTCGGCAATGGCGCCAATCGTCTCTTCAATAGGCACTGCCGGGTCCAGCCGTGCAGGCCGGTAGATGTCAACATGATCCAGCCCGAGCCGTTGCAGGGTATAGGCGAGGAAGTTCTTCATGGCAGCCGGCCGTGCATCGTAGGAACCCCAGTTGCCACCCGGGTCGCGCATCGCACCAAATTTGACGCTGACGAGGAATCTGTCGCGCGGAATATCCCTGATCGCCTCACCGATCAGCATCTCGTTATGGCCCATGCCGTAGAAATCGCCGGTATCAAGAAGCGTGATCCCGGCGTCCAGCGCGGCATGGATGGTAGCGATGCTTTCTTTCCGATCAGCCGGACCATACATGCCGGACATGCTCATACACCCAAGACCGATTTCGGATACCTGAGGGCCGCTCTTACCAAGTTGCCGCAATTTCATGCTTAAGAAAAATCCCTGTTTTCTGAAGCAGAACCCTACCACACAGGCTATCTTTCGATAACCTCTCTTCCGTGCAGTTTTTCGTCCTTTGGAACGGAACGAATTGTCCGTTTGATGGAACAAGCGTACAGGCGATAGTCGCCCGGCAATAGTTCTTGTTATCCGCGTCCGCAAACCCGACTGCTCTAAAACCTGCGACATTGTCGTGAGCGATGTTAGCTCACATCAGGCTGATTGACTGGAAAATGGAAAACCTGTTATAAAATAAATTGATAGCGCAAGAGGGTTTCATTTTACCGTACACGAATATCAATAGTCGCATGGGCGTTTTGCGCATCCGCAAGCGTGATGTGGGCAAAGCCAGGAGCATCGGGCGTCCAGGAAGGTTGCGCACCGGGCGGCACATCCAGCGGAATGCCATTGATATACCAATGATAAGGCGGATGGCCGCCTGAGCCTTCCAGCCCGATGGGAAGCATCGTACCCTCAGAAGAACGGCTTTCAATTTCGGAATGATTGCGCGGAAAGATGATCTGCGGTGCCTGCCGTTGTTGCAGAGTGCGCAGAGCAGGTGACAGGATTGCAACAGCACGATGAGGTTGGGCACTGGCTGGCGGGGCTGATGCATGTGGGGGCGAAGAAAGCAGAGAGAGGAGAGCTGCCAGCACTGGCCCTGCCGTATCCCGTCCTGTCAGACCAGGAGAGGCGGTGCCGTCTGGGCGTCCGGCCCAGACACCAACTGTTGCCTGAGGGGTGGAGGCCATCGCCCATCCGTCACGATTGCCATAGGATGTGCCTGTCTTGAAGGCAACTCCTTCCCATGATGCTACGCCAGCCGGTGGAGCGGTGCCCCGCAGGATTGTACGAATGTCGGCATTTGCTCTGCTGGACAGCAGGACCGTCTCGGGCGTAGGGCCTGCCGGTTTCAGACCTGTCAATTCACGATGCAGGGGGGCGACGCGGCCATCATGATTGAGTGCCGCGTACAGCATTGTCAGGTCATGAAGTGAGATGCCAGCTCCCCCGAGAACGATCGCGAGGCTCGGTGCACTTTGTGTGCCATCCGGGTTTTTTGGCAGTCGCAACCGCACACCGCAGGCGGAGAGGCGGTCCATGAACCGGGAGGGGCCAACCCGCTCCAGTGCCTGAATGGCAGGCACATTGAGTGAAAGTTGAAGGGCTTCACTCACAGTGGTTTCACCCCGGAAAGCGTGGTCAAAATCCCTGGGGGCATAGCCGCCAATGGCAAGTCGGCTATCGCGCACACGTGTGTGGGGTGTCATCCAGCCTTTTTCGAACGCCATGCCATAGACAAACGGCTTGAGTGTGGAGCCGGGGGAGCGGGGCGCCAAAACAGCATCTATCGCATTGCCCGGCGCCTTATGCTCGGCCCCTCCAACCCATGCAACGATCTGCCGTTCATGATCGACAATCAGTGCTGCAAATGTTCCACGCAGCGGGGCAGGGTGGCTGGCAAGCGCCTGCCGTACGTTGCGCTGGAGCCTTGCATCAAGCGTTGTCACCACCACGCCGTTGCGCCCTGCGCTGAGAAAATGACCGGCGAGTTCAGGGGCATCATGCGGTACGCCGCGTATGTCTGGTGTTGGCCATGCAACAGGCCGTAATGAAGTGGCGCGTTGCAGTGTGCGGTGTGCAGCGTTCAGCAAGGCGTCAGGATGGCGGTCCGGGCGGAGTGCGGCGGGCCGCCGCGGTAAAGTCACAAGAAACGCGGCCTCGGTGGGTGTCAGATGTCTGGGCTCATGCCCGAAATAGAGCAGGGATGCCGCACGGATACCTTCGATATTCGTGCCTTCAGGCGCCAGTGTGAGGTAAAGGTTCAAGACACCCCGGCGCCCGAAACGCCATTCAAGCTGGAGGGCGCGCAGGATATCGCGCAGCTTGCCGCCCCATGTATGGCGGTGCGGGGTCAGGAGGCGGCTTGTCTGCATGGCCAGTGTGGAACCACCCGAGACAATATGACCACGCCGGGCCAGTTGCCAGATGGCGCGCGCAAGGGCCTGCGGATCAACCCCCGGATGGCTTTCAAAGCGGTGGTCTTCCGTCATCATCAGGAGTGTGATGTAGGTCGGGTCAACATCCTGGCTTTCAACCGGCAAACGCCAGAAGCCATCGCGGCTTGTATGGCCATCAAGCAGCGTATGGTCACGGGCTTGAACAAGAAGGGCAGCTTGCTCGGCCCGATACAGGTCTGGTGGATTAAAACGGTCGGCCACCAGCAGACCAGCCGGAATGAGGCTGGTAAGCAGCAGGCCGAGTGTACAGTTTCTGATGCGGTGGGCAGAAGCTTTCAATGTGCGGTGATCTCAACAGTCCCCGATGCCGTGCGTGCCATCAGGCTTGGAAGACGCTGTGCGCTGACAATCGCTTCTGGCAGAGTGAAGCGGCCTGGCGTAATAGCGCGGACGATATAGGCGACATGGAAACTCCGCGTTGCAAGATCTGGAGACTGCGTCGTGAAGCGCACCGCAGCACTGAAGCGATCATCCAGCGCGGCAGCATGTTCGGTGTTGCTGAGTGTACCCAGAAAAGCGTAGGGGGGCTGTGTGCTGTCGTTTTCAGTGTTGTCCCAGTCATGCTCGTCAGATGCGGCGTCCTCAGGAGAGACAATGCTCTCGATTTCCCATCCGGCAGGAAGCAGGCTGGTGATGCCCACCAGATACTGACCGGGGTGGAGGGCCGTGCCTTTAAGGCTGACGATAAACCGGTCATTCTGTTGCATGTGTGTCAGGTCAAACGGCTCGCCTGTCAGGGTAAAGCCCTGCATGGACAGTGTCAGTCCGTTGGTGAGAGGTTTGATATTCCCGGCTGGCTCGCCTTGCACAGTCAGGGTGCTGAACAGCATCTTCCTGCCGGTATTTTCGACCTGAAGACCCTTTTCGAGTGCGGCGGAATCAAACGGATAGGTAAGCGGCAGGCGAAGCGGTGTGGCGTTGGAGCGCCCCTGCACACGCACACTTCGCCCGTCAGTATCCTTGTTCAGAGCGCTGGCAGCTTCGAGCAGCGCCGTTTTGGTTGCGGTTGTCAGCATATCAGGCGACAGAGTCAGCTTGCCAAACCGCTCAATGAGCAGGTGGGTGCGCCGGTCGTCATGCGCTTCGGCTGTCAGGGCAGCAAGCCCGGCCAGATCGCGCACGTAGGTCCAGTATCTGTAATCCCACAAATCCGGCTTTCCGGTGCGGGTCGGCCCGAGTGCCGAGATGGCTGCGTCCAGCAATGCTTCTGGTGATGTTGTGCTGTTGTCCTCCGGGGCATCGTCCATCGCGAGTGCAACAGCGAGGTGCCCAAGGGCCAGAGGATAGGCCTGTGTATTGGAGTCTGCCGTATCAGCCCAGACATAGTTGACGCGGGTACCATCCTGCCGCGCGACGAGCGATGCCGCGAGAGTGTGGATTGCATCTGGGTGGAGGCGACCAGCACGGGCCAGCACGTACGCCGCGTAGGCGCGTGTATTCAGCAGTTCTGCCTGTCTTTCGCTGTCATGATCTTCATCATAGACGCTCTGAGACTGGAGTTGCTCGCTTTCAATATGGTCGAGTAGCAGGCCGAGCCGGTCCTCTGGCACGGTGTAGCCAGCGGCTTTTGCCCGGATCAGGAAATCTGCAAGATAGTCCAGATCGTCGGAAAGGCTGAGGCCATCGGAGCGGTTCCACTGCCCAATCTCACCTGAGGGGTTCTGGCGATCAAAAAGCGTATTGATGGCTGACTGGATGGACTTGCCCGGAGTGTCTCTGTGGTCGTGAATCTCGGAGGGGGCTGGGCTGGCTTGTTGCAGCAGCGCACGGGCCTGAGCCGCCAGTGTATCAGAATCCCCCCACATGCTGGATTGCAGGGATTCTTGCAACCCGACTGTATCAAGGCCGTCCGATGCGGAAATGTTGAGGGTTATCCGCGCATCTGCCGGGTTGAAGCCCGCAAGTTGCGCGCGGTCCCATGTCTTGTGGCTACCGGGTGGGAGCGGTGCAGTCCGGCTGACGGTAAGCGGAACATGCGCCAGCCTGATGCCGATGGGCCAGCTTCGCGTCAGCAGCGCTTTTGATGAGCCGGATCGGCGCAATGTGAGATGGATATGCGCAATGGCAGTGCGGCCCGGCAGGGTTGGAGTGGCGGCCAGCGCAACACGCAGGTCAGCGCGCCCACCGGGTTTGACGGGGGCGCTGAGTGTGCCGGAGCCGAGAACACGGAGCGGCCCATCCGTGGTGATCTGGACCTCGTAAGGTGCTGATGGCGCATCAACATTGATAATGGAGACTTGTGCCTGTGCCGTATCCCCCGGGGCGAGGAACCGTGGCAATCCCAGATCGGGGAAAACCGGGTCTCGTGCTGTGATATCTGCCTGCGCGTTGCCAACGGCATCTTTGCTCCAGGCTGAGGCCATCAGGTGAAGCTGGCCGTCAAAATCCGGCACATCGAATGAGAGAGTGCCATGCCCGGTGCTGTCGAGTGCGACAGGGCCATCGAACAGCGCGACGCTTTCCGTTGTCCGCACGGGCGGGCCGTCTGCGCTGCTGTCGTTTGACGCGGCATCCCCCCCAGACCGGATCCGACCATTTTTTGCATCGCTCAGCAAAAGAGACCCGTAGTTGTCCAGCATGTCCAGCCCAAGACGGGGGCGACCGTACAGGGCATCAAACAGGTTGATCGGCGTGAAATGCGTGAGGTTGAGAATACCCTGATCGACCGCAGACACCGCGACCTGCACATGCCCCATCGGGAGACCCTGACTGGCCTGAACTGTCACGGGAATGGTGATGCGATGGCGCGGCGTGACGGTGCCGGGTGCATCAAGCGCTACGTTCAGCCGATGTGCGTCCTGATTGACACCAATCCATGTGACGCCAACTGCCCGCACAGGGTCATGTGGGCGCAGGCCGGAGGGGCTGTTGAGGGGCCGATAGAGTGTGACCAGCGCATAGGCGCCGGAATGCCAGTCCGGTGCGGCGGTTACGGGTACGTCCAGCCCTTCTTTCGGAACGTCTACAAAACGTGTGTTCAGCACACGGTCTGTTGCAAGCGTTATCTGCGCCTGCCCGGGAAAACCGCCGCCAATGTGGATGACCGTGCTGCCGCCTGGCGCAATATGGGTATCGCGCACGCTAAGCGGCAAATGGTCCGGTGTGCTGGCATTACCGCTGCCACCCCAGCCGACCTGAAAGCGGAGTGAACTGCCTGTTACGCCGTCACTGTCGCTGGGGACGGCACTCAGGCGATATTCGCCCCAGTCCAGCGTGGGGGTGATCCGCGCTGTACCTTTGGCATTTGTTGCAAGATCGCCCGAGCGCATGGGCACGTCCACAGTGTGGCTGCTGAAGGTCCAGCCATTGTCGGGTGTGTAGGACCAGTTATAGATCCGGTTGACGCGTGATAAGGTCCAGTGAATTTTGCCGATGGCAACCGGGCTGTTGTCAGGCGCAAAACTTGCAAGATCAATGGGGATAACAGCACTGCCCATGCTGGAGGAGGCATCTGTCGCGACATGGAGGCCGATCAGCGGTGCGGTGCGGCGGACGGGAATTGTAAAGTGCTCACCCACGCGCCGCCCCATGGGGTCAAGAAAACCGGCACGTATGTCAAGGGCGAGCGGCCGGGTAAGGCCCTGAGGAATATCCGGCGTAAAGATCAGCTGCGTCTGGCCTTCCTGATCGGTTAGAGGCGCGGTGATGTCACCGCTGGCTGATGGTGTCTCCTCGTTCTCAAACCCGAAAGCCCAGCCTGTGTGGTCAGGGATCGGATCGGTTGTGGCAACAAGTTTGTAGGAACTATCACTTTTAAGGCCCGCACCGGGCGCGCCGTACAGAAAACGTGCCGAGGCATCAATCACAACGTCCTGTCCGGCAATTGCGGAGGCTGGTGGCTTGAAACTGGCTTCGATACTAGGTGGTACAAAATCCTGAACGCTAAAACGGGCCGAACCGATGGCGGGCAGGGAAGGGTCGAGCAGAATATCCGCCCGCCACAGGCCCGTAGGTGCGCTGGCGCTCAGGGGCAGGGTGGTGGCGTAGCCGCCCTCTGCCGCACCTGTAAGCGGAATGCGCCGTTCTTCCATCATATCGGGACGGTAAAGAACAAGAACCGGGTGCGCGTCTGGAATAGCCTGTCCTGCCCGGTCACGCAGAAGAGTGAGGAGATGCACACTCTCACCGGGACGATAGATGCCGCGGTCAGGCTGCACGAGTGCGCGACTACTCCCCTGGAAGGGGCTGACGGCACCTTCCAGATGCTGTTCTGAAAAATCGAACCATTGCCGGTCAAGATGCAGAAAGCCGAAATCCTCTCCCTTGCTGGCCAGCAGGACCGATGAGCGGTCTGCCATGGTGCCACGGAGCAGGGGGGCATCAAAATGCCCGAGGCCACTCGCATCCGTTGTAACTGTTGCCAGAGTGCCGCCATCACGGGCGCGCAATGTCAGCGTGACATCAGGAGTAGGCTGTCCGCTCATCAGGGAGCGGGCGCTAACTGTCAGCCCGTCTTCACCCCGCAGCATGGTCAGGCCAAGATCGCTCAGATTAACCCAGTGGGCAGAAATAGGCTTGCTTTGCAGAAGATCGGCGTTGATGTTTCCGCCTTTAAGCGCAGTTTCTACGGGGCTTTTTTCGGGCGGCGTTGCGGCGTCTTCAACCGTCACCAGATAAAGTCCATTCTGTCCTGCGCCAATTGTCTCTGCCAGCGGGAAACCAGTTGTCACAGATCGGTCTGGAGCATGATCGATAGCCATGGTGCCATGCCAGATTTCACGCATGGTCGTGTCCAGCAGGCTCTGGAACGTATAAGGGTCAAAACTGGTCTGGCTCAGATCAGGAAGTGTGCTGTCGATATGATCTGTGCCGGGAAATTGCTGATATGCAGCGACCCGAAAGACGTGGAGACGAACCGTGGAGACGTTAACAGTTTCGATAGCGAGGGCAGGCGTATGCCCGGTCGTGCGTCCGGGCAGGATAAAGCCGTCTCCTGTCAGCCCAACGTGCGCATCACGACGCCCAAAACGGGCGCTGAGCGTGAGGGGAGCGGCGAGATTCTGGCCATCGGCGGAAGTAAAATCCGGGTCGACCTTCATTGTGTAACCCTGCCCGAAGGCAAGATTGCCGAGGCAGAATGTGTCATTCTCAACACGCGGCGTGAAGGCGCTTTCTGGTGAGAGATGGACCGAATGGGCCAGTATTGATGTTTCTCGTGCGTTCAGGTTCTGATTGAAATGCAGGCAGATTTCCGGGTGTTCGCCCGTTGCATCGAGAGAGGTGCGCTGGAACGCGAAAGGCGAGGAGTCAGCGGAGGCCGCCCGACTGCATGGCGCGAAGTACAGAGCCGGAAGGGCAACAAGGCTCAGGGAAGAAAGTAGAAGGCGTAGAGACAATATATTGAACCCTGAACAGTTTATGCTGGATTACGCGATGTCATCAGTCCCAAAATTTGGCGGGGACTGGGTTTTACAAATTACGCGGCCATGAGGATTTGGTCCATAGCCGCATAAAAATGTTGTGCGGCCTCGGCTGGCGTATGCGACGGCCTCAAACAATCTCGACCACCATGAGGCTCCGCCACATAATCGCAAGGCAGGAGGGCATGTCTTGCTCAAGTACGCCGATCCAACCGACGAATATATCGAACGCCGGTTTATAAAGGTAAAGACAGCCCATTGTTGCATTCTTTACGTCGGTCGAAGGAAGACGCCGAACATGCTATTCACAAAGTGCTCAAGTCCTTTGGGTGATATGCTCACCGATAAT
Organism: Acetobacter sp. AAB5; assembly: GCF_050106715.1. NCBI lineage: Bacteria > Pseudomonadati > Pseudomonadota > Alphaproteobacteria > Acetobacterales > Acetobacteraceae > Acetobacter > Acetobacter sp. AAB5. Next base: position 134,546 of record NZ_JBNIEW010000005.1, on the reverse strand, counting down.
GGCCTCAGGATTGATGGCTGGCTTAAGAACGCCAGAGATGGAAATGCAACCCTCCTTGACGGATACACCTCAGGGAGGGGAACTGTCATCATCGAGAGGGCCAATCGGCAGCGCAAGACTGCGCGGCGTATTCAAGTTACAATTGTCAAAAAAGAACACAATGGAATGAGCTATTATGTCCAAACTGTTAGACTTGACTAAATATGATCTTCTCGACCTGTTTCCGCGTCTCGCGGATCTGGGTGCCAGCTCGTTTGGCGAAGATGCAGATACTTTTGGCGACACGCTGTTCGAGGTCATTGAAGATGCGCCGCGGGGCACTGGCCTGCCGTTCAAACAGCAGGCAGTCAACGAATTAAGGACGTTACTGGCCCATAGCGATGTAGACCTCAATCGCGTCAGTTGGGCTGTTCTTGGTATAGACCCCACGGCGGATGTTGAAGAACCACCCAACTGGGGCAATTTTCCAAGCCTGCGGGCATTCTGGTCAGCCGTTCTGGATGCTTTTGAAAATGACCCCGAAGTGCGGGCGGGAAAAGAGATTGACCCCGACGTGTAAGGACGGGGTATCCTCAAGGAGGGGAACTGTCGTCATCGCGAGAGCCAATCGGTAGCGTAAGACTGGGCAGCGTATTCAAGTTACAATTGTCAAAAAAGAACACAATGGAATGAGCTATTATGTCCACACTGTTAAACTTGACTAAATATGATATTCTCGACTTGTTTCCGCGTCTCGCCGATCTGGGCGCCAGCTCGTTTGGCGAAGATGCAGATACTTTTGGCGACACGCTGTTCGAGGCCATTGAAGATGCGCCAAGCCTGCATCTCCTGCCGTTCAAGCAACAGGCAGTCAACGAAATAAGGACGTTACTGGCGTATAGCGATGTAGACCTCGATCGCGTCAGTTGGGCTGTTCTTGGTATAGACCCCACAGCGGATGTTGAAGAACCACCCAACTGGGGCAATTTTCCAAGCCTGCGGGCATTCTGGTCAGCCGTTCTGCACGCTTTTGAAAGTGACCCCGAAGTGCGGGCGGGAAGAGAGATTGACCCCGACGTGTAAGAGCGGGGTGTCCGCTAACACCGAATGCAGGGATGCTTGCTTTGACGTGTTGGCTTTTTTTATCTGGTGTCCACGCGCAGTTTTTACTACATATTCAATACAGTTCGAACAGTGATATTCACTGAACAGTTCGAACAGTGATATTCACTGACCCGGACTTTCCCACAAAATCATGATCCTTCCAAAAGCGCTATGGCATAGGCCACGGCGCGGATCACCCGTGCGACACGTCAAGCCCGCCCTCACCGGCGGGCTTTTTTTGTGTCTGCGTTTTCAGGACACATCATGTCGAATACCAACCAGCATCCCGCCCTGACATTTGTCATGAGCGAACATCAGCTTGCCAGCATCGTCAGGCGCTACCTGCCAAGCCAGAAAACAATCAACCGGGCCGAAGGTCTGGCCATGATCGGCTTCGGGGCTGCGGAAATGGCCGGAGCCACTGGTCTTCTAGCCGCCCCTGAACCGGCGCTCAGCAAAGTGGGCGGCATTACGCTTGCCGCCCACGGTGTTGACATGATGGCCGCTGGACGGCGTGCATGGAACACTGGCACACCTCCACAAACCCGGACCGAACGCACGGTCCGTGCCGCAGCTCTGAGAGCACATGCATCCCCCGCAGTTGCGGGTCTGGCAGGTGCGGCTGCGGACGCCCTGATCCCCAGTGGCCTGCTGCATATGGCCGGGTCTTTCGCGACAACACGCGCCATTCGCGTAGCCTCAGCGAATGCAAGCCGACTAACCTTCCGGCAGGCCGATATCACGACGGAGCACTTCCACCGGCCTTCGACCTACTCCCCACAACCACCAAGACCACCCACCGATCGGAACCTTCTCTCACCCCATCGACAGAAGCGGCTCGATCTCGACCACCATGAGGCTCCGCCACATAATCGCAAGGCAGGGGGGCATGTGCTGCGAAAGCACGTCGATCCAACCGACGAATATATCGAACGCCGGTTTGTAAAGGAAAAACGCCCTATCGTTTCATTCTTTACGTCGAAGGAAGACGCCGAACGTGCCATTCACAAAGTGCTCAAGGATAACGGCCCTAGGATTGATAGTTGGCGCAAGAACGCCACAGATGGAAATAAAATCTTCCTTGACGGATATACCTCAGGGAGGGGAACTGTCATCATCGAGAGGGCCAATCGGCAGCGCAAGATTGCGCGGCGTATTCAAGTTACAATTGTCAAAAAAGAACACAATGGAATGAGCTATTATGTCCACACTGTTAAACTGTACCACTCGTGATATTCTCGACATGTTTCCGCGTCTCACTAATCTGGGCGCCAGCTCGTTTGGCGAAGATGCAGATACTTTTGGCGACACGCTGTTCGAGGTCATTGAAGATGCGCCGCGGGGCACTGGCCTGCCGTTCAAGCAGCAGGCAGTCAACGAATTAAGGACGTTACTGGCGTATAGCGATGTAGACCTTGATCGCGTCAGTTGGGCTGTGCTCAGTATAGACCCCACGGCGGATGTTGAAGAACCACCCAACTGGGGCAATTTTCCAAGCCTGCGGGTATTCTGGTCAGCCGTTCTGGATGCTTTTGAAAATGACCCCGAAGTGCGGGCGGGAAAAGAGATTGGCCCCGACGTGTAAGGACGGGGTATCCTCAGGGAGGGGAACGGTCGTCATCGCGAGAGCCAATCGGTAGCGTAAGACTGGGCAGCGTATTCAAGTTACAATTGTCAAAAAAAACACAATGGAATGACCTATTATGTCCACACTGTTAAACTGTACCACTCGTGATATTCTCGACCTGTTTCCGCGTCTCACTAATCTGGGCGCCAGCTCGTTTGGCGAAGATGCAGATACTTTTGGCGATACGCTGTTCGAGGCCATTGAAGATGCGCCAAGCCTGCATCTCCTGCCGTTCAAACAGCAGGCAGTCAACGAATTAAGGACGTTACTGGCGTATAGCGATGTAGACCTTGATCGCGTCAGTTGGGCTGTGCTCAGTATAGACCCCACGGCGGATGTTGAAGAACCACCCGACTGGGGCAATTTTCCAAGCCTGCGGGCATTCTGGTCAGCCGTTCTGGATGCTTTTGAAAATGATCCCGAAGTGCGGGCGGGAAGAGAGATTGACCCCGACATGTAAGATCGCGGCATCCGCTAACACCGAATACAGGGATGCTTGCTTTGACGTGTTGACTTGCCAGAAGCGGGCCTTTCACTCCCCCCACTGCCGACATTTTTCGTTCGATAATAGGGTGGCGTGAGTGTAGCTGTTTCAGTCCAACGTCCGGCGCGTAAAGTCCGGCTTGTCGATCAAGGACTGGCCGGCGACATTGAGCGCCGCGGGCTGTTGCAGAGCGTGCCGTGCTTGACGGTGAAAGGGCCGAGACAGGCACAAGTCCACTCCTACTGGAGCGGTTGAGCTGGAAGCAAACCTACTGGTCAATCCATATCTAGAATCAGGAGTGACTATCGATGAAACCCGTGCCCTGATGACTGATGGCGGAAAGAACGTTTTTGCTGCAACAAGACATCTATTGTCAGGAATATCAGCAACGAAACCGATCGCAAACCAGCCAATCAGAGCTTTGATATCGTGAATGGCCAAAACTGGAGTCAATCTTATAAACACGGCGGAATGCGCTGGATATCTGAGGGGGGCAAAGTGATGATCTGGGTCTGCCCTATCTCACTGATCCAGACAAAATGAGTCCAACTTTTCAGAAAGAGTGGAAGGCCCTCTGCCGTGCCTATCACAGAGCCAACGACATCATTCCCAAATAAACAGGAAAGTCAATTTCAATCCAGATTGATACGGTGAGCTGATCATGGCAGTGATAAGAGATAAAAGTTGTAGCATTATTCGAACGGATAAATGGATTTCCATAGAGTCCGAAGAGGTGTGGTATGGGATTTATTTTTCCCGGAGAGGTCATGTCATTCATGCACCAAGAGACGTCACCCCCGAGTGGATCGGACAGCATGTTCGCCTGGCACTTCAGACTAGTGAGAGTTTTACGCCTATGGAAAAAATTTGACCTTGTAGCTGCATCATGGAGCTTTGACTTGACGAAAGATATCGAATTGTTAAGCACAAAAAGCTCTCGTGGTGGCGCACATTCGGCGTGGCCCAAAAACCGAAATGAGGGCCGCGTTTTTTCTGTTTCGATAGATGCCTCGGACAGGGTTATCGGAGAGACGGTTCTGAAAGCCTTTGCCAAATGTGAAGGTCCGGGTAAATCCACTGAACCACTGTTCCCGTGATGCCTATGGCAGAAAAACTTATACAGTTGTTCGTCAGGTATTTGATGGCTGTTCCCTCTATGAGGCCTAAAAATACAAGGAAAACAGAAACACCTTCTACAGGTTACTTTCCCGAGCTATAAGGCGATCGTGCGTTGGGGCACCCATGTCTACCTGACACAAAGCGAGTTCGACGCCCTCGTCTCGTTCGTCTACAATCCAGTAAAGAGGTTGGCCGGGTGTCCGTGCTGCTATCAACAGCGGCAACAAACACAAGGCCGTCAGAATAATCGAGAAGCAGGTGCGCTCGAAAGGCAAGGTCATGAACGGTTTGGTCAAGAGACGGCACGACGAGGCCATGCTTCTACTGGAAGGACGATATTAATGATCCGCGCTATCCTAAGCCTGATTTGCGCTGTCTGTATCGGTGGCACCGCACACGCGGGCACCAAGCCGGAGTCTTTGGAGGAACAGTCTTACTACGGCAATACGATGTTCAACGAGGAGCTCGATGGAAAAGCGTTTCTCAATGGGCGGTTGATCGTGCGCGTTGAGCGTGTTTCAACCTGTGTGTCGGCGGTCTGGACCCGAAGCGACGGCGTCGGATCGCCACTTCGGCGTGATCTGCTGGAATGGAACAGAATGTTTGATGGTGATCCTTCGAACGACGACCGGTCTTACTATTTGACGTTCGTTTATGCCGACCATCGTCGGAGCGACGATGTCGTGTCCATGCCTCTCACGGCGCATCCGGACGATTTTGAAGATACGGCTGGTGTCACCCTTCTATCGTGCCAACCGAAGCAGCGTCATCGCAGGTGATGATCCCATCTGAATGGGTGAAGATGCTTACTATAATCTTCAATGATAATATTGCTATAAAGAAGTATCATAAGGCATGTTCTCGGATTATTATCATATATATATTGTAAGAGTTTTACTTGTTTCTGTACACATACCCTGTGAAATAATACAGTCGCTCCTTCAGGATTTTTAATTGAAAGAAATTGAACTTTTTACACAAATCTAATTTCAATAGAGTGTTTCAAAATGTCGGATGATCCATGATATTTCATAAAATAATCCCGTACAGACGAACGCCATATGGAAGCGTCGGTTGGTCGAGATAATCGCAATGCCACATAAAATAAGATAAACTGGGACACGAAACCAATATTCTATGGAAAACAATGCGTAATGCGCAGGCCCTTTGATGAGAGTATCAATCAAATCAAAAATGACAGTCAGGGCAAAAAAGGAAAAAAACCATTTTCGTCTAGAGATGAAGAAATCTTCGTATCCGGTGTAATCGCTGATCGATTCAGGGAACAAGAATGCACTAAGAAAAAATAGTATAATTGCGTAAAGAATAAGGAATAAATAGGTTTCGAATGTCCATATGGGGAGTTCAATCAGCCATAATTCCCACCACCAAAAATGCATGAGCATCAAAAGTAGCGTCAGAACCCAGCCAATGTGCACTGGATAAATGCGTGTCTGGTTGGGATGTTGAATAATACGAACAAGACCTGTCAGAAGCCGTGTCACACTTAAGCCGACTACCATGCCCATGATCATACGGACATGCTGGAAGATGTCGGGAGAGGTCAACAGATGTGGGGCCATGATCAGCTTTCTCCCTATCCCTTCTGTTTTATAAGGTATTTTTCAAGGGGTTGTGTTGACGACGGCCAACCCTTTTTCGTTAAAAAAGGCAAGTCCTGCGCCGATCATGGCCATTTTTTGAATTACAGGCAGATCATGAGGTGAAGATGCGGCAAGAGCTTTCAACCACTGAGGAGAAAAAATATGGTCCCATTTTTGCTTTAATTCATCAGAATTATGAACCATTATATATTTCCCGGCGGTTGTATTGACCCGTAAAGGAAAAGAAACAAACTGAGTAGCTACGGCGGGTTTTCTGGCAAGAACTGCATTATAAAACCCCTTGATAGGCACTTCAAACTGGTCATCAGTTTTGTGAGTGATCTCGGCATACCGATGCCCAACCACGTAGATCCCACTACCTTCAGCAAACAGTTTGACAGGCTCGACTTGATTGTTGCTGCTCCAGGTTCCTGCTAGCCCTATACTCTGTTCCGCAGTCACAACTTTGTTGTTACTATCAATATAATGCAGCACGAAAAGGCCTCCTCCGGGTTCGGTCAGCCGTAATTCCCTCCCTTTTGTCCCGGTTAATGGAATATCTTGCAAATATTTCCGGTAATAATAGTGGGCCCTCTCTGCAATTTTATCTCCTGAAAAAACAAGTGTCATTGCGATAGGGGCACTTCCCACCTGACCACTATAATCATCCAATTGATGGGTGTTTTCTGCGTATGCGAAATGTGACGGACCATTTGCAACGGCGACAAGAAGCAGCGCGGCAATCATCATTTTCTTTATACGCATAGAAGCACTCCTAAATCCTATGGTTACAGCCCCTCGCGTTCAAGGCAAGAGTGGCATAATCAAGCCCTGATCAGCATAAACCGTTACAGGTTCAGGGATTTCAACATCTTGTCTCGCTGTTGCTGAAAATGGGCACATTCAGTTCTTAACCAATGCGTAAAAACACTTACTCTCCTGTCTGCAGCAGCACGGCAGATCAGGACATAACGCGCTTTAGCTGGTATCGCTCTTCCAAATGGAAAAACAAGCCTGCCAGAAAGAATGTCGTCATACACCAAGGCCATTCTACCCATCGCAACGCCCTGATTTTTCAGGGCAGATCCGAGCGCGAGACTGGACAGGTTAAACTGTGATCCGCCAATCGTGCATTCGTAATCGTCCGTACTTTCTCTTATCCAGTCATTCCATTCACAATATTCAGGGGCACCTGTCCACGGTTCGTTATCGTGCAGAAGGTGGATGTTTTTTAGTTCCAGTGGTTGTTCTTTTTCTACAAATGATGGTGTTGATACAGGAATAATAAACTCATCAAGCAGGTCTTCCGCTGCTACATCATTGTATTTTTTAGGATCGTAACGAATGGCGATATCAATACGGCCTCGTGCAAGCTCCTCGCAATTCAGTTCCTGAAACTCCGCAATAAGCCGAACCGGGACATGGGGATACTGTGCGTTAAAATCTGCAAGACGGGGCATCAGCCAATGCAAGGCAAACGAAGGCGAACAACTTATCTGCAAAGGCGCATCGGGGGTCTGTAGTTCTTCAAGAATAGCCTCGGTATCCGAGAACATACGTGCCATGACTTTGTGCAGCGCCTCTCCCTTGCCCGTTAATGTAAGGGTGCGCGCGGAGCGTACGAACAATTTGAGCCCAAGGTGTTGTTCAAGCAGCCTGATCTGTTGACTAACCGCACCTTGGGTGACGCACAGATCGGCGGCAGCTTTGGTAAAAGATAGCTTCGTTGCGACAACATGAAAGCTGCGAAGCGCTCCCAGAACGGATGTTGAGGGCAGGGGCATATCCATTAGCTCCACTAATGCATCAATTAGAATATATCGTTTCCACGTAATGCCACGGCGCGCTACATATTGTCGCCAGAACAGCATCATTCAGGCCGCATGAAATGACGAATAGCGAAGATTATAGCCAGATTATAGATTTTTTGCGCACGAAAAAGCGTTGTCTCTGGCTTAATGAGCAACTGCTTTCTGATTGCCGCCCTGATGAGCCTACATTAGCTGGCATTGCCGATGCTGGTGCACGCTTCAAGCGGTGTGAACCGCTTCTGGCAGCACTCTTTAATGAGTTGGGTCCGACAGAGGGGCGAATTGAGTCACCCTTGACCGATGCGGGGAAACTGGCCGCATGTTCGCCTGTAACCGCACCGGGTGCGTGGTTCATCAAGCGTGATGATCTGCTTCCAGTCGCAGGTTCGATTAAGGCGCGGGGTGGCTTTCACGAGGTTCTTGCCTATGCGGAAAAACTCGCGCTTGATCATGGCATCATAAATCCAACCTCTGACAGGCGTTGTCTGGCAGGAGAGGCGGCCAGAGAACTCTTTTCCGCGCATAAAATCCTTGTAGGCAGCACAGGAAATCTGGGACTTGCAATTGGTACCTTGTCGGCTGCTCTGGGGTTTAAATCGGAAGTCCATATGTCTGCCGATGCCAAGAAATGGAAAAAAGATCGCCTTCTGGCGCGGGGCGTGGCTGTTATTGAACATCAGGGGGACTATTCCACTGCGGTTGCTACAGCACGTTCGCTTATGAAAGATTCCGACTACTTTGTTGACGATGAAGCATCTGCCCTTTTGTTTTACGGCTATGCAACCGCAGCGCTGGAACTGAAAAGGCAATTGCATGCGGTCGGTCGCAAGGTGGATAGCCAGACGCCGTTGCTGGTTTATCTACCTTGCGGGGTAGGCGGTGCACCTGGGGGTATTACGGTCGGGCTGAAAGCGATTTTTGGCCCAAATGTACACTGCTTTTTTGCCGAACCCGTTGCATCACCTTCCATGCTGCTCCAGTTGTGTTCTGGGCAAATGGAGCCAGTTTCCGTTGCGGAAATCGGACTGGATAACAAAACGGAAGCCGATGGACTTGCCGTTGGGCAGGCATCGTTATTGGTTGCACGCCACATTCAGAAAATGCTGGCTGGCGTATTTACTGTTTCCGATGACGAATTATATGAAAATATGGCTTTTGTAGAAAAATATCTGGGATTTTTACTGGAGCCATCTGCTGCGGCCGGGCTGCGCGGGCCAATGTGGCTTAATGAAACCGAAGCAGGGCAGGGATATCTGAAGAAACATCAGATCGTTCCAGATCACGCGACACATGTTGTCTGGGCAACGGGGGGTTCTCTTGTTCCGAAACTTCAGCGCATTCATTACAGGAATACGGCTGAGATGAAGATAAGGTCGTTAGAAGAAAATGAGATGCGTCACGCCCCCTTCAGTCTGGTCGGCTATGGACGCACCACGGTTTAGTTCCGGGCTATGCGTTATCCATGCCTGCTGCACAGGTCATGACCAGCTTCGGTTTTAAAGGTGCGCAACGCGACCATGGAAAGTCCAGTGATGAGCGCCAGCGGTATGGCTCCGTATTGCCTGCACATCAACTGGACTGACAGAAAGAGTGAGACACGCACCTTCTTTTGCAAAACAGAAAAATAAGTTTCTAGCAGGAAAGTGCGCGTTTTAGAGCGGAAAAATAGGATTGTCTGAACCGTATACTTAATGGTGCATCGGGAATAAACACGTCGAACACATGATAAGCACCCGGAATGACACAGACTTCTGTTGCCACACCCGCTGCCATCAAACGGCGTGCATATTCAAGATCTTCGTCTAGAAACAGATCCAGCGATCCGACCCCGATATAAGCAGGCGGCAACCCCGCCAGATCTGCCGCGCGAAACGCCGCTGCATATTCGGAAATGCCTGCACTTCCGGGTGCTTTGCCGAGATAAGCATTCCATGCGTAGTGATTAGCGGAACGGGTCCATATATACTGGCCCATTTCCGGAGAGGGCATGACAGTTGTTCCGGTTCTATCATCCAGCATGGGATAGATAAGTAACTGGAAAAGAACTTTCACTTCTGCCCGGTCTCGCGCCAACAGGGCAAGGCAAGCAGTCAGACCACCACCAGCGCTGTCCCCACCGATGACAAGGCGATTACGATCAATTTCCAGATGCGTGGACTGCTCATGAACCCACTTTAGAACGGCATAACAGTCCTCTATTGCTGCTGGGTATGGTGCCTCAGGTGCCAGACGGTAATCAACGGAGAAGATAACCAGCCCCAGTTCGCTTACTAGCTGCTTGCATCGCGCATCATCTACTTCCGGCGTGCCGCTGACGATGCCGCCACTATGAATATAGACTAACGCAGGTGCATTCGGATGTGCGCCCGTGGGCCTGTAAATCACGACCGGAACATCCGGGGCACCAGGAGGACCAGGTACATGATGTTCTTCAATCGTGACGTCTGGATGTTCGGTGACCGGTACATTGCGAATGGCCGCGATAAACGCCTTGCGGGTTGCGGCGAGGTTCTGATCCGAAAGGCCATCAAAGGATGGCAGAACTTTCAGGGCTTCTCTGAATTCTGGAGCAACAGAATTTTGAGGCATGAAGATTTCTCCGCGTTGTTTGTCCTCACGATAGATGGCATTGCCCAGATGGGGGCATCACGTACAACTGATTGAACAAAAAGTGTTTTTAAAGGATGCTGTGATGACGAACAGTTAGCTTCCTAAAGCGGGCATTGCATACAAAATCCCGATGAGTATGGAACCGCACTTTTTAGGCGTAGATGTTGCAACTGACATTCCTTTTGTTCGGGGGATAATTCTGACTTTGCTATTCGCCCGATGGTTGCGCAACAGAATGGTTTATGGCAATGAAACTGAGAAACAATCTCAATTCTAAATCTGATAGGCAAAGATTGAAGCCTCTGGAGGGGCCTTGCGTTGAATTCGAAACGCACATCATTGGAACTCTATCAGACCTATAGGGCCAGCCTTTTGTCTTATGCGGCACGTCTTTCGGGAGACCATACAGTCGCTGAAGATATTGTTCAGGATGTCTGGCTATTGTTTAGCCGCCAGCAAGTGGAGATGATTGCTGCGCCACTGAATTATCTCCGAACAATGGTGCGCAACCTGGTTATTACCAGAATGCGCAGGTTGGGGCGGGAAGGCACCCTTGGTACGGATTTTGAGACTGCAACAGCCGCAATTATAGACGGGCAGGTATCGCCGGAAGAAAATGTGGCTTCCCGCGAAGCAATGAAACGCATTGTGGACGCAATTGCCGCCATGCCCGACCCGCGCCAGCGACAGGCGATCCACATGTATCATTTCGAAGGTATGAAACTGCGGGAAATTGCTGCTCATCTGGGCCTTTCCCTGACACGTGTCCATGGCCTCATTGAAGATGGTATGGTGATTTGCGACCGTGTCCGTAAAGAAGGGCAGTAGTGTCGCGTGAGATATCCAAGCCGATGGAAAAAAAGGTTCTATTACGCATCTGTAAGATATAGAGGGCGTTTTGACTCTGCTTCCATGCGTGAGATCAGAAAAGCTGTTATCATGCGTTCTGGGAGGCTTTGTTCAGCATGACAGAACGAAAAACCCCAGCCCAAGCCGCAGCCAGTTGGTATCTTTTCTTGCGAGAAGATCCAGATGATGAAAATCTGAAGTGTCAGTTTGAAGAATGGCTCGTAAGTAATCCCGCGCATGCACAAGCATGGGCAGATATGAACATAACTGCGTCCGTAATGGCGGCAGTGCCTTCATCTTCTTCCGTGCCTTGTAAACCTGCTTTGCGCAAACATATGCGCTTTTCCGCCCCCAGACAGCTTATGGCGGGGTGTGGGATGGCACTTGCGGCAGCCTTTGCTGCGTTAACCTTTATTACGCCCGATATGCTCATGCGGTTCAGGGCGGATCATTACGCGCCCATCGGCCAGACACGCAATATCCATCTGGCCGATGGAAGCGAGATCATTCTCGCGCCGCGTGCAGCCATTTCGATTACAATGAATACTTCCGAGCGGCGGGTTCATTTGATCCAAGGGGAGGCATTGTTCAAAGTCCATCACGAGTTAGCGCGGCCTTTCCACGTTACAACTGGAGATATCACCGTAACGGATATCGGCACGACTTTTGATATCAGGATGGATAACAACAATACAACGGTTGGCGTAAGGGAAGGGGCTGTGCATGTGACATCACGCCACTCCAAATTGGTAGAGCGGGATCTTTACGCAGGGGACTGGGAACAAATAACTGATGGCACTGCCAGCACAGGTAAAACACCTGTAGCAAGTATTGGAGCCTGGAGCGCAGGCATATTAATTGCCCGTAATGAGACAATTGCAGACTTGATTGATGCTTTGCGTCCATGGACAGCAACCCGGATTATCTTGGCCGATTACAAATTATCGAACAAGCGCGTTACGGGAACATATGATCTCAACCAACCTGAAGCATCATTGCGCCTTATTGTAGATGCTTATGGTGGCAAAGTATCATCACTGATGTCATGGGTTGATATTATCAGCTCTCGCTAGGGTAAAAAATATTTTCAAAAAAACACAACATTATCAAAATGTTACATAATTTTCTTTTAGCTTCACCTTAAAAACTTTTCGAAAGAGGGAAAAATCACGCCGCAGAAATATCTATCTAGTTGAAAGCCAATAATGCGAATGAATCGCATTATAATAACAGGACAGCCGGATAGGATGGAAAATACTGCGACGATGAGAGCCCATATAAACATTCAGCCTCTATTCTCTGCACGAAGAGCTGTAGCATCCAGTATTCCGGGAAAACACTTTTCAAAAAAACCATTTTTGAAAACAGATTATCAGCGCGTCTTGCCTACTTTTACGTCCAAATATACTGCTTTTTCATATGGCAGACGAGCAACCGTAGCGTTTCTGTCTCTCGCTACCTTTACAGCTTTAACCCCGATAGCCTGTGCACAAACTGTGGCTACAAATCCTTCTGTTACCGCAGCTACCGGAACAGGTGTTTCTTCCACTCTGCCCACAACAACATTCAATATTGCAGCTGGTCCTCTTTCAGATGCGCTTGTTGCTTTCAGCACGCAGGCGCATGCTCCCCTTACATCGCAAGCCCCAATGCTTGCGGGCAAAACAACAGGCGGATTGCAAGGGCGTTTCGCACCATCTGAAGCACTTGCACGTCTTTTGCAAGGAACCGGGCTAACGTATTTGCAAAGCGGGGCGCACGCTTACAAAATTGTTCCTGCTTCTACCGCAATCATACTGGGGCCAGTGCGTGTTGCGGGGGAGGTGCGAGATATGGTTCCCGCTACTGCTATAATTGGCAATCTGCCCCCAACTCTCCCCGGGGGTGAAATCGCGCGCGGTGGTCAACTCGGTATGTTGGGCAACCGGGATGTGATGGACACGCCGTTTAATCAGACAAGCTACACCGAAGATTTTATTGAAAAGCGCCAGATAAGAAGTATTCGTGATGCATTAAAGGATGATCCATCTGTTAGAGCAGGCTTTGCAACGGGAACAGCAGGGGTAGAGCGGCTACAGATACGTGGTTTTAATATAGATAATGTCGATATTTCCTACGGCGGTTTGTATGGCATGATGCCTTTTGGGGGCATTACATCCGAATTGGCTGAGCGGGTTGAGGTTCTTCGTGGCCCGGCTGCGTTGCTTAACGGTATGTCACCCGGCGGTGCGATTGGCGGTGTTGTTAATATTGTGCCGAAGCGCGCAAAGGATACGCCTCTTTCCAAAATTGAAGCAGATTATACCTCCAACGCACAGTTTGGTGGCCATGCTGATGTTGGTCGGCGTTTTGGTAAGGAAAAACAGCTTGGTGTTCGTGTTAACGGTATGATCCGTTCTGGCCCAACAGCAATTCCTTATAATGACATGAAAACGGCTCTGGTTGGGGCAGGGGTTGATTTACGCCTGCACCATGTGCGGCTTTCAACAGATTTTGGATATCAATACCGCGATATTGAAGGTGTTTTGCCATTTTTCCAGCTTGCATCAGGCATTCCTGTTCCGGATGCAGGGCGGGCAAAACGCAACTTCAATCTGCCCGGCACTTACATACATGGTCAGGATCTTTTTGGTGTTTTTCGTGGAGAAGTCGATCTTTTCCGAAATTTCACGGCTTATGGCAGCGTTGGTGTGCATGATTACGATTTGAGAGGCGCATATTTTCAGCAGATTGTTGTGAATGATGCTGCCGGTAATTCACGCGGCGCGACCCCGGTAGGGGTTGCACAGCATGGACGTTATCTGACAGCAGAAGTTGGCGTGCGCGGCAAAATTGATAGCGGCCCTATTACGCAGGAAGTGGCTTTTTCTGCAAACCGGCTTCATCTTGATTTTGGGCGCGCATTTGGGGTTAATACGGGGCTTCCCGCGTATAATCTTAATATTTACAATGGAGCAGGTGCGTTTTCATCAGGTAACCAGATATCTGTTCCTAGCAGTGCAGGGCAAACAAGCTACTCAACATTGTCTAGCCTTGCGTTTGTTGACACAATTTCTGCGTTGAATAAGCGTATTCAGGTCACGGCAGGCTTGCGGGTACAGCGCGTTCAAAGTGCCAATACAGGTTCGGATCACGTTGGAACAAAAACCGGCGTTTATGACAGAACGGCAATCAGCCCTTCGGTTCTGGCGGTCTTTAAGCCTCTTAAAAATGTCTCAATTTATGGCAACTGGATTCAGGGCCTTCAGCAGGGCACAACTGTTGCCTCAAATTATGCCAATTCGGGAGAAATTTTTGCACCCTATAAATCAACCCAGTACGAAGTTGGCGTTAAAGCAGATTTAAAAAAGTTTCTTCTAACATTTGATGTTTTTCAGATATCTCAACCAAGTACGGTTACAGATATCAACACCAATACAATGTCGGTTAATGGTAACCAGTGCAATCGTGGGCTGGAACTGAATATTGCCGGAGAAATCACACATGGGTTGCGTGCCACAGGTGGGGTGATGCTTCTAGACCCCATTCTTACACATACTCAAGGTGGCACCAATAACGGCCAACGCGCCGCCAACGCATCGCCTGTCAATTTTAATATGGGGCTGGATTACGATCTTCCGTTTGTAAAGGGTCTTTCAGCTACAGCCGATATTATGTACACGCATTCGGAATATATCGAAAATGGAGCGAACCGCAGAAGCATACCGGGCTGGGTAAGGCTGGATATGGGTGCGCGTTATGCAATGAAAAACCCCGCATCAAAAGACGGAAAACTTTCCTTCCTTCTTAATGTGGATAACGTAACAAATGCGCGTTATTGGAATTCTGGCGGGTATAACTACCTTTCTCTGAGCACACCAAGAACATTCCGCTTTGCCGTGATGGCTGATTTCTGATGTTCAGGTCTCGGCTTGACGTGGCGGCACGGGTTCTTCTTGCGGTTGGAGGAGGGTATTTTGCTTCATCCTCGGCGATGGCAATTTTTTGCCTCCTCCTCGTGAGTTCAGGTGTTCCGCGGGTGGATGCTGTTACATTAGGGATCATGCTGGTTTTTGTGTTGTACCTCTGCCTTGGGCTGTGGGTTTTTGCGGCAACGGCATTGTGGCGGCCAATTGCGGTGTTTTCTGTGCTTATCGCGGCCAGTTATGGGCTGACTTCCTTCATCGGGCATGGAGGATAAGTGATGAAGCAAGATTTCCGTCGTTCCATGGGGTGGCTACACACTTGGGCAGGCGTAGTGCTGGGGAGTATTCTTTTCGCAATCTTCTGGATGGGAACACTGTCGGTTTTTGATAGTGAGATTGATCTCTGGATGAAGCCGACGACACGTCTGGCTCCGGCTACCAGCACATTGCCACTTGAGAGTTTTCGTCCATCCCTCAATAAAGCAATTTCCGCAAAAGCTGCGTTTTGGAACGTGACTCTGCCGAATGACCGAGATGCAGTTATTCATACACATTATGGCACCAGACAAAAAACTATCAGTGCTGACATTGATCCAATAACAGGCCATGAACTGCCGGATGCAGGAACGTTAGGTGCAACCGAATTTATTTTTCCATTCCACTATACACTTAATCTTGGCCTCATGAACGTGGGGGAATGGGTGGTAGGGGTGGCCACTATGGCCATGCTTGCCCTATGCGTTACCGGCGTAATTATCCATCGCAAGATATTTGTAGATTTTTTTACGTTCCGGCCGCGTGCCAAACCACGGCGTATGTTGCTGGATCTTCACAATGTTTCGGGCGTGCTCGGGCTGCCCTTTCATATCATTCTGGCATTTTCCGGATTGGTTATTTTAGGTGGAACCTATTTTCCAACTGCAGTGAATGCAGTTTACCCAAATGCGCGTGCTTACTTTTTTGATTCAAATGGTCTTTCATTTCTATCTGTAAAACACGGAAAACCTGGTGCACCAGTTGCTTCACTAGATGAAGCAGCTAAGCATACCCGCGCGCTATGGGGCGAAGAGCAGCCTCATCTGGTTGTTGTCACAAACCCCGGTATGACGACGAGCCGTATTGCTTTTTTTCGGGGCAATGAAAATCAGGTGGTTATTGATAGAGATGTCATAGCGTTTGAAGGCTCAACCGGTAAATTTCTTTCCCGAGCACCACGCTTAAATCCTGTTATGCGGGTGCAGCGCTTTCTGAGTGGTGTGCATCTTATTGAGTTTCGTCATTGGGTGTTACGGTGGATTTACTTCCTGCTTGGGTTGGGGAGTTGCGTGCTGATTGGAACCGGTTTTCTGTTCTGGTTGGAGGCAAGGCGAAAGCGGCAAGGTGAGCAGGTTGGTTTCCGTTTAGTAGAAGGCATAGCGGCGGGGTCTATCACCGGGATTATCCTTGCAACGTTGGCATTTTTTGTTGCCAATCGCTTGTTGCCATTGGGTACACATGTTTTCGGGTTAGAGCGTGCATCGCTTGAAGTTTGTGTTTTCTATAGCGTCTGGCTGGGGGCATGTATTCATGGCTTGGTCTGGCCGCAGCGTGTGTGGATCATACAGTGTGCTGCTATCGGTTTTCTGGCGCTTTCAGCCGCTATATTAAATTGGATCACAACAGGTGATCACTTGTTACGCACATTGTCTCATTCATACCTATGGCCTGTGGGTGGGATGGATGCAGTGCTACTGGCTGGCGCCACGCTGGCTTTGCTGATGGCAGTTATTCTATCTCGGCAGTTACGAAAAAAAACGCTCTTAACACGCACCCCTGTGGTGGAGACGGTTTGATGGCGGCGTTTCTGTTTTCTTTTGCTCTCGAACTCGTGCTGTTCGTGGCTTTTGCTCTGCTGGCGCTCACGCAATTCCAACATCGCCGTGCAACTGGTGTGCCAGAACTACGCTCTCATCGTCGTAAGGCACAAATTCGGGGCGGCGCAGGGGTTCTTCTGGTTCTTACACTGGTCATTGCAGTTAGAAACGAAGGCGGTGGATTTGGCTTTCTGCTGTGGGTTGGCTTGGTATCGTTTGCAGCTTGTAATGTTGCATTTGTCTTGGGTTGGTGGCCCGGTATTTTAAGGCCATTGGCGAAATTATTGTCGAACCCACATTCTCTTTTCGAGAGAACAGAAAACCAGATTTCAAAATAATTAAGAGCGCGCTTCTTTTTTATTTCGTCCATGTCTAGGTATAATAAACTCTGCACCAGAGCAGAATACCTTCTGGCTCATGCATATGGTGGTTTCCTAACAGAGGCTCTTTTCGTATGGAGCGCCATAGGCATGGGAATATTTACGCCAATCATACCCGCTCTGACATGCATGTACAAAGGTTCGGGTTAAGTCTCTACCTCATATAAAAGTTGCTATGTCGTTGCTCATAGGAATGGCTTTTACCTTTGGGGTGAGTTTTGCCACCAGCAATCAGCCCAACAGCTACCGGAATGCGCCCATAAATAACTATTTTATTTAGTAATTTATATTAAAATATCATACGAATCGTATTGACTAAAAAAATACAATGTGTCGGTTATATTGTTGGTTAATATAACAACTAAACAAAATAGTTATTTTGGAGCCATTTATGAGTGCATTCAGAAATCAGGCCTTGGTGTCTGCGGCAGATAGATCATCGTTTGATCTTCTTACACGCCGTTTTCTGTTTTGTTCTGCCGTGCTTATTTTGGCTTCATGCTGGTTGGAAAAAACGGCATCTGCACGTACAAATGCAGAAACTCAGAATGTAACAGGCGGTAAACATCGCACGCCACATGCAGCTAAGCAGCAAGGCGCGGTGCATGCCCGTAAACCTGCCGCAGTTAGCGCTATAGAATCTGTGCATTCAGAAGCAGTGAGTGTGCATGGTGCTATCAGTACAAGTCGAAAACAAATTTTGAAACGGCAGAACGATCCTGTATCTGTTACAACAGTTACAGAAAAAGACTTGCAAACACACCAGATTACCAATCTGCCGCAGGCTACAAGCCTTTTGCCATCTGTTTCATTGCAAGTGTCTAATCCACGTAATACCGCCATAAATATTCGTGGATTAGGTAATTTCAGCTCTACCGCACAAGATGGACTGGAAAATGGTGCTGCAGTGTATATTGATGGGGTCTATCAAACACGCCCCGGTGCAGTGCTGGGGGATATTAGTGATCTAGCAGGAATAGAAGTGCTTAAAGGGCCACAGGCTACGCGCGGTGGCATAGATAATGATAGCGGAACCATAAATATAACAACATTGGCGCCATCTTTTAAACGACAATACACAGTAACGGGTGATTATGGCAGCTACAATACAGCTAATGTTCGTGTGCGTGCCACTGGTGCAGTAGGAAATAGTGATAAGGTTGCTTATAGCCTGTCAGGTTTTTCCATGAACCGTGATGGATATGTTAAAAACGTTACAACCAACAAGTATTACCAAGACTATCATACTTTGGGTGCAAAAGCTCAACTGTTGGCCAAACCTACAGAAGGGCTTACAATTCGCCTTATTGGTGATTACACGCATCTGCGGGAAAGTTGCTGCATCACCCCCATGACAACTACTTTAAGCAACTATTCTAATGGAGAGGCTATTTCTGGAAATTACTGGGATCGCGCAGCATATGCTGGGGCTGAGCCCGTGCCCAAACATGGTGTGCGGGATATGTTGGTTAGCGGCCCTGCAAGTGGCAGCCAGGCCGTAGATCAGGAAACATATGGTGTTTCCTTGAATGTTGGTTACCAACTTCCTAATCAGTGGAAGCTTGAAAATATAGCTTCATGGCGTAACTGGTTTTGGTATCCACATAATGCTCTTTCTGATGGTGCGGGAAATACGCCAGGCTTACAGCTTTGGTCTGCAGACAATAATCAGGTTTATGAGCAGAATGCTACGGAAGAACTGCGCATTTCTTCTCCGGAAAACCGTCGTTACCAAGTAACTGGCGGCGTGTTTTATATGTATGAGGAGGTGCCAGATTACATCCACAATACGATAACAGCGCAGGGGGCCAAATACCTTGGTTACGGCTATAGCCCGGAAATTTATAACGCCGCCTTAAACGGGGCAAGCCAACTTGCACATGATAACCCTGTTACAAACGAGGTTGCGGGATATGTGCGTGGAAAATACAAAATCACTTCCAAACTGGAAGTAGAAGGGGGCTTTAGATACTCCTTTGTAAGTAAATCAGGCGGATATTCATCTCGCATTGTTAATTCTGCCATTCCGGCTATGGCGGCTGATGTGTTTGGTGCGCCTGTGTCTTATCATGCTACGCATCGTGAACATGAGCCGAGTGGGAGCTTGAGTGTCGTTTATCGTTTAAATGAAAACCACATGCTTTATGCCACGTATAGTCGTGGTGTACGTAATGGCGGCATTAATCTGGTAAACTTGGATATTACAGAAGGCGCAAACCCAGACGTTAAACCAGAAATAAATGATATGTTTGAGTTTGGGCTAAAAAACACATTTTTGCACAAGCGCCTTTTTGTAAATGCAACAGCATTTTGGAATAATGTGCATAATTATATTACAAGTGCATCTTACTATACATCTGGTGGCACAACTATTTCTTATCTAACAAATGCCAAGCACGTTATATCTCGTGGTTTTGAGTTGGATGCACGCGGTGTGATTATTCCTGGCTTGGAAGGAAGAATTTCAGCTTCCTATACAGATGCCTTCTATGCTTCTTTTAATAATGCAACACATCCCTTGGAATCATCCAACATTGGTGGATTGTACAGCCTGACAGGCAACCAAGTTCCGTTAAATTCCAAATGGAATCTGTCAACAGGTTTGGAATATACTGTACCAATCAAGAATATTGGTGGTACAAAGAACCCATTCTGGAGCAAGTTACTGTTTTATGTTGGGGCAGATTATAGATATCGGTCACAATATTATGCAGAACCTTCTGAATCTCGATACACACGTATCAAGCCATACGGCATATTGGATGCTCATGTTGGCATTCGTCCAGAATCCGGCAAATGGGATTTGAGTTTCTGGGGGCATAATATGCTGGATAAGCGGTATTTTGTAACCATGACCTCTCTATCCGCCGGAGCTGTTTTTTATGGTCAGCTCGGTGATCCAGCCATGTTTGGCGGGGAATTCACTTACAGGATGTAATATTTAAAGATACGGGTTTGCGGCATGTAAGCCCGTATTTTCCTTATGTTTTAGAACTGATGTGCCGATGCACGACCAAATATCACTAATTAAAATAGTTTAATATCATAAAAAGTGTAAAAAATAATCGTGATTCAACAATAATACAGTTTGACTAAGTTTATTATGACGCATAACCTCGAAAATAACAACGCGTGAAAATGGTGGAATTTACGTCATGCAGGAGGCTCCCGTGTCACTTTCTTCTCATCATCTGGATATCAGCCGTATTTCTTCTCCTATTCTTCATGGAACAAAGCCGGGTATCGACGTTGGGCAGATGAGCGTAACGCCGCTTTCGCCAGCCATTGGTGCCATTGTATCTGGTGTAAACCTTGCTCAGCCGCTTACGTCTGAAGTGGAAAACAGATTGCGGGAACTGCTGCTAAGGCATCAGGTTCTGTTCTTCAGAAACCAGAGCATAACACCGCGTGAGCAACGTGATTTTGCCCAACATTTTGGCCCGCTACATCTCCATCCTATTTATCCGACCGTTGCGGAAGCGCCTGAGATTATTGTTTTGGACACAGAGCAAAATGATCTTAAGGATAATGCGCTGTGGCATACGGATGTAACATTTAGCCAGACACCACCTCTGGGTGCTGTATTGGCAGCACGTCATCTTCCACCTTCTGGGGGAGACACATTGTGGGCGAGTGCAACTGCTGCGTATGATGCTCTTTCAGACGGAATGAAGCAGCGGCTGGAACATCTGACAGCCTTGCATGACTTTACACATTCCTTTCCACTTTCTCGTTTTGGACGGACAGAAGCGGAGAAAGAAAAATGGTTGCGCACGCGTGAGAAGCTGCCCCCGGTAGAACACCCTGTTATCCGTATTCATCCGGAAACCAATAAGCGGGCCATTTTTGTAAATGAAGGTTTCACTACGGAAGTGTGCGGTCTGGAAATAGAAGAAAGCGCCGCTTTACTGCGTTTTCTATTCCAGCACCTCAGTAAGCCGGAGTTTAGCGTGCGTTGGACATGGCAGGAAGGGGATGTTGCTTTTTGGGATAATCGCGCCACACAGCATTATGCTGTGGATGATTATCGTCCGCATCGCCGTATCATGCATCGCGCGACAATTTTGGGTGATCGTCCATTTGGCCCTGACATTACGCAACAGCAAAAACACTAATAAAAAAGGTTAGAGCGCTGTGGCTTGGTATATGAAGAAATCTACACACAAGCAGAAATATTTAGCACTGCATGTTGCGGGCATAATGGTGTTTTGCGCAAATGTTGTAACAGCACCATATGCACTTTCTGCAGAACCTTTGTTGCCACAGCGGGGTGTGAGTGTGGGTGATGGAGGTGTTTCCAGTTTTTATGTATGGCAAGGCCCACTAAATGCCGCGCCAGGTACCATCCTACGCACAGAGCCAATGGAAGAAGATAATCGTTTCCCTGATGCAAAAAACCACTACCGTATTCTGTATATTTCAACGGATAGCATAACGCATCATAAAGTTGCTGTTTCTGGCCAAGTTTGGCTGCCAAAAGGAAAACCACCCCAGCAGGGTTGGCCACTTTTGCTTTGGGCCCATGGTACTGTTGGTTTGGCGGACCACTGCGCAACATCATGGGGCACAACGGGCAAGAATTTTCCGGGTTATATTGCCACGTGGTTGCAGAATGGTTTTGCTGTGGCATCCAGTGATTATGCAGGTTTGGGCACTCCGGGGTTCCATTACTATCTTGTCCATACAACGGAAGCCTACAATACGTTAGATATAGCGCGTGCTGTTGTTGGAAAAAACTATCAGATCGACAACAAGATTATTATAGATGGTCAATCTCAAGGAGGAGGGGCTGCATTTTCTGCCGGGGCAGAAGCCGTAATATATGCGCCCGAGTTGCAAGTAAAAGGTACTATTGCAACAGGGCTTCCATATTTTTCGCCCCATGTGCCTTTGGGTAACTCCACGTCTCAGCCTAATACCGTAGATCCTAATATTGCATATATCTTCTATGTGGCGCGTACAGCGCAACAATTGGACCCTAGCCTGAAGGCGGAAAGTCTTTTTACGCCGCATGCACTCTCAATTTATGCACAAGCAACCAATAGTTGCGTGGATGACCTGATAGCCAAGGTTTCTGCGGCAAGCTTAACAGATGCCAATACTCTGCTTCCCGGTGCAACCCAGCGTGTTCTTGGGGTTATGATGCCGTATTATATTTACTCACATCTTAAATTATCAGCTCCACTATTTGTAGGCACTGGCTTGAAGGATCAAGATGTTAATCCGGTGGCACAGCAAGCTTTAGTACATGATAGCTGTGCGGCTGGTACTGTGGTGGAAAACCACATTTACCCAAATAAAGCACATATTGAAGCGTGGTTAGCCTCTAGCTCAGATGCCATGCACTTTGCCAATCACCTTCTGAAAGGTGAAAAAATTACATCCTCATGTTCCTCACATTCTACTCAAATAAAAATAAACCCTTCGTAAAAGACAAGAAATAAGATCAGGATACGTAAAATGCTACGCAAAGGTCTAGGGTATTTTTCACGCTACTTTTCTCTCATACTCTTGGTGGCCATATGGCAAGGTGTCTGTTCGGCAGGGCTTATTTCTTCTCATGTTCTGGCTTCGCCCCTTGCTGTCGTGCGTACAGCGGAAACGCTTGTAAGGGATGGAACTTTACCTAAAAACCTCGTGGTTTCTTTAGTGCGAGCAGCCAGTGGTCTTTCCTTGGCTGTTATCATAGGTGTTGTTCTTGCTCTGGTTTCTGGCCTGTCCCGTATGGGGGAAGAGGTTGTTGATGGGCCTATGCAGATTTTTCGCACTTTGCCAGCCCTAGCACTTGTACCTTTGTTTATCCTCTGGTTTGGTATTGGAGAAACTCCCAAGATTCTTCTCGTGGCGTTTGGGGCTGCTTTTCCAATTTATCTTAATTTGCATAAAGGCATTCGCGGTGTGGATGTACGCCTACTGGAAATGGGTAAAACGCTTGGTCTTTCCCATTCAAAAGTGGTGCGTGACATTATTCTGCCAAGTGCGCTGCCAGATTTTATAGTGGGATTGCGGTTTGCTGTTGGCATTTCATGGTTGATGTTGGTGGTGGCAGAGCAAGTCAATGCTGAAAGCGGGATTGGCCATATGATGATGGACGCAGAGGATTTTTTAAGAACAGACGTTATTCTTGTCGGGCTGGCAGTATATGGTTTTCTGGGGCTGATGTCTGATCAGATTGTTCGTTATATAGAAAGATTTTTTCTGATCTGGTCTCTAGATAAGAATAGAGAAGTATCATGAACATTATGGCACCGGCGCAAACGCTTTCTACAAAAAATATGGCACCTGTGGTGCAGGTACGTGGTTTAAGCCGAAGATACGGGAAAGGTCCGGTTATTCTAGATCATCTTGATTTGGAAATAAGGGCAGGAGAGTTTATCGCACTTCTTGGCCGCAGTGGATCGGGTAAATCTACTTTATTGCGCACATTGGCTGGGTTGGACGCGGTAACAGAAGGTACAGTCACGCGTCCAAAAGAAGTTGCTGTTGTTTTTCAGGAAAGTCGTTTGCTGCCCTGGAAACGTGTTTGGCAAAATGTTTTGTTGGGTGTGGGCAAAAATGCTGTTTGTGAGGAAGATGCCCATCAAGTGCTGCAAGAAGTAGGGCTTTCTCATCGTGCAGCGGCATGGCCACTTACTCTTTCCGGGGGCGAGGCGCAGCGAGCTGCTCTTGCGCGGGCATTGGTCCGTAATCCAAGTTTTCTTATGCTGGATGAGCCTTTTGCCGCATTGGATGCTTTAACGCGCATACGTATGCAGCAACTGGTGGCCCGCTTGTGGGCAAAGCATAAAAGTGCGGTGTTATTAGTAACGCATGATGTGGATGAAGCCTTAATGTTGGCAGATCGCGTTGTGGTGTTGGAATCTGGTCGTATCCACACGGAAATATCCGTTCCACTGGAACGCCCCAGGCGGCATGCAAACCCTGTATTTGAAGATCTTAGGCGCATTTTATTATCCGCTTTGGGCGTAACACCAGACTGATCAAGGTAAAACAAGTAGTCATTTACAAAAATATTACAAAAGGAACAAACAATGCTTTCACGACGTAAGTTTGGAAAAAACGCTTTATTTCAGTTGGCAGCAATATCGCTTGCTTCCACACTTGGCAGCAGAGCTTTTGCGCAGCAGCAAACTGTGCGTATTGGTTATCAGAAATACGGCACTCTTGCCTTACTCAAAGATCAAAAATTTTTAGAAAAAGCACTAGAACCAAAAGGTATTTCTGTGCAGTGGGCCTTATTTCCTGCCGGGCCTCCTCTTTTACAGGCTCTTATTGCAGGTGCCTTGGATTTTGGGAGCGCGGGCGATCTCCCACCTATTTTTGCTCAGGCCAGTTCTCCGGGGTCTATGGTATATGTCGGGCATGAAACACCCGCAGGAGCAAGTGAAGCAATTATTGTGCCTCAGGATAGCTCAATCACCACTATAAAGGATCTAAAAGGTAAAAGCATTGCGGTTACGCGTGGTTCAGATGCCCATTGGCTTTTATTGGCTGCACTTAAAAACAATGGTTTGAGCTTAAATGATGTGAAAGTTTCGTACTTATTGCCTGCTGCTGCACGCCCTGCGTTTGAAGGTGGTAAAGTGGATGCATGGGCAATATGGGATCCATATCTCTCTGGCATCAGCAGTCCGGTACGCGTGTTGGCGACAGGGGATGATGTTCAGGGCGGAACGGAATTCTATCTTGCAGGAAAGGAATTTTATCAAAAAAATCCAGAGCTTTTGCATACCATTACAGATGCCATAGCGCAATGTGACATATGGATGGAATCTCATAAAGCAGAAGTTGCCGCTATTCTGGCACGTAGCACGGGGCTGGAATTGGATGTGGTAACGCGTTCCATTTCCAAAATACATTATGGATATCACCCAATGACACGCCCAGTGATAGCAAGCCAGCAGCATATTGCTGATACCTTTGCAGCAGCAGGTCTGTTACCATCTGTTCCGAATGTGCAGGATGCTGCTCCTGAAATCTGATGGGCAAAATAAGAGCTACTTGCGTTTTCTGTTGTGTTTTTAACAGCGGGCCAGCGGTGAGCATTATAGGGAAGGGGGCACATATTGCCCCCCAAAACACTTTGCGCTATAGTTGAGAAATGTTCTTAACTCGTGATGGGCGAGGCAAGGTAGGACGAGCCGAAGGAAACGACGTTGGAGTCCGACCCTCTATCGCACAGGCTGTATGCGACACACAGAAATACGCTGGTATCATATGCGCGCCGCTTGTGTGGCGATAAAGGGATAGCCGAAGATCTGGTGCATGATGCATGGCTTCTGTTCCACCGGCAGAATAATGCAGAAATATTGGCGCCCCTAAGCTACCTTAAAACAATTATCCGTAATTTGCTGTTTGATCGGCGGAGGCGGAGCACGTTTGAAAGCACGACAGATGCGCCGTTTGAACAGGCGATAGGCAATGTCGAGGTCACTTCAGCGTCTCCCGAACGGGATGTTGCTGCGCGTCAGATCATGAGCCGCGTAATGGATGCCATTGACGCCATGCCGGAAAGGCAACGTAAAGCAATCAGGATGTATCATTTTGACGGCATGAAACTTAGGGAAATAGCCCAAGAACTCGATATTTCTGTTGCTCTTGTGCATAAACTCATTGCCGATGGCGTAAAAATCTGCATGCAAATACGTAAGGAAGAACTGTAGAGTTGTGTTCTTCATGTTTTTTATGAAAAAGCCCCGCTTTCACACATCTATTCAGTATAACGCATACGTCTCACAAATGTTTGACTGGTTGCTGTATGGATACCGCCTAAGTGTGAAAGGACGCCTGTTAAGTCATGGATGAAAATCAGGAGGCTGAGGCACAAGCTATCGACTGGTCTCTCCTTTTGAACGAGGAGCCAGACGATCAGGCATTGCGGCACGAATTTGAAAAGTGGCTGAGTGAGAAGCCTGCGCATGCAATGGCATGGAAGCAGGTATCTGCCATTTCGGATATTATCCGTTCCGCCCCGCCTGATCGGCAGATTGATCCGGTCAGGCCTATGGCGTTTCAGGCACGTATTCAGGCTTTAGTGTTTTTTCTGCAAAAACGGTGGAGGCTACTGTCTGGCGGTGGGGTGGCTGCGGCTGCATGCTGCACAGCCTTGTTGCTGATGGTTCCTGATTTGATAACACGGTTACTGGCAGATCAGTATGCGCCAACCGGCACAACCCGAACACTTCATCTTGCAGATGGAAGTGATGTTGTGCTTGCGCCGCGTTCGGCAATTTCGATCCGGATTTCTGCACAGGAACGTCATATAAACCTCATGCAAGGCGAGGCATTTTTTACTGTTCACCATGACAATAGCCGTCCTTTCGTCGTGCAAGCCGGAAAGGTGAGGGCGCAAGACATCGGCACCGCCTTTGATATCCAGATTGCGCATCACGAAACAACAGTGCAGGTGCGTGATGGTGTGGTGCATGTTTCAGCTCCCACCACACCACGGACATACGAGCACGATCTTCACGGTGGAGAATGGGTAAGGGTTTCAAACACCGGTATTGGAAGCGGAACACTCTCCCCTGAAGCTGTGGGAGCATGGCAAGAAGGAGTGCTGATCGCACGTAACGATAGAGTAGGTGATATGATCACAGCACTTCGGCCGTGGAGCGGGAAGCGGATTGTGGTTATGAACCATGCGTTGCTTAGTAAGCGGGTAACCGGAGTTTACGATCTGCACAAGCCGGATGCTGCCTTGCGCCTGCTTGTTAGCCCTATCCAAGGGAAAATTGTGCCTGTTACACCGTGGGCCAATCTTGTTGTTTCTCCATGAAAACCGTTTCAGGAAAATTTTCTGACATAAATTTTTGAAAAAACAACGCCGCCATTTCTCTCTCTTTACAGGATGATATGCGAATGATTTTCATTTGCTAGGTATGTAGGAGAGTGCTTTAACAATGGCACGGAATGGAAATCTGTGTGGGCGAGGCGTGGCGGCGCTCCTTTTAGTCGTCACAACCACGGCACTGACACCGTTGGCGTGCAAACCGGCAGAAGCTCAGGCTGAGCCGTCTCAACAAAAAATTCTGTTTCATATTTCTGCGGGTTCTCTGTCTGATGCACTTGTTACCTTCAGCAGGCAATCTCATGTTCAGGTCACATCTCAGGCGTCATCTCTGGCTGGCCATACAACGCGCGGTCTGTCTGGTTCGTTTACGCCATCCGAGGGGCTGGGGCAGCTTTTACAAGGGAGCGGCCTGTCATACATGCAGGCAGGAGAGCATGCGTATCAAATTGCTCCGGCTACAAAGGCTTCCAGCATTGTGCTGGGCCCGGTGCGTGTT
The DNA here is from genome assembly GCF_050106715.1 of Acetobacter sp. AAB5. Taxonomy (NCBI): domain Bacteria; kingdom Pseudomonadati; phylum Pseudomonadota; class Alphaproteobacteria; order Acetobacterales; family Acetobacteraceae; genus Acetobacter; species Acetobacter sp. AAB5. The sequence goes on along the minus strand of NZ_JBNIEW010000005.1, from coordinate 106,932 downwards.
GGCGGCACAGCATCTCAGGATACGCAATCCGCCTATGGGCCAGGCGTCGGATTTGTTGCCACACGTAGTGCATCCGCCACCCGTACTGATACGCCACTGATTCAGGTGCCAAAATCGGTGTATGTTGTAACCCGCAAACAGATGGACGATCTCCAACCCCTCACAATCGGTGCAGCTTTACGCTATACGCCCGGCGTTGTGAGCGCGAGCGCAAATGATAGCACACCTTCGGCAAGCTTATTTCAGCCCGTCCGGCAACGAGGTTTTGAGTCTTATACATTTGTTGATGGGTTGCTTAATGGTACCTCGGTAAGTGATCCTTTTTTTCTGGACCGTATTGAAGCACTGAGCGGACCATCTTCGGTTATGTATGGGCAATCCAACCCGGGCGGCCTGATTAACATGACACTGAAGCGGCCAACGGAAACGGCCCAGCGACAAGTTAATGTGGGCTTTGGCAATTACGGACGTTATGAAGGCCAGATTGATTTAAGCGGGCCTTTGAACAAAAGCCATACCTTGTTGTACCGGCTTATCGGGCTTGGCATTACGCAAGGTTCACAAACAGATTTCAATCACTATAAGCGTGTGGCTGCGCAAGGTGATATTGAATGGAAAATAGATGATCGCACCAATATCACCATTATCGGGCAATTTGCGTATGATCCAGAAACATGGGATCCTTGGATTGGGGTTCCGGCATATGGCAGTTTGATTAAAACAGGATCAGGGCGTATCCCGGTTTCCAGATATTATGGTGATCCAGCATTCAATAATAACTGGGACCGCCAATATATGGTGGAAGCCATTTTCCACCATGAATTCACAAAAGATTTTCAGTTTAACGCAACCGCGCGTTTTGATGAACAGAGCAACAGTAGTTGCAGCCTCTCACTGGATGGCGTGGATACCGTAAATAAAACAATCAGCAGGTCTGCATTTTGCAGTGGCCAATATAAAGGCCGTTCATCGCAAATGACCGCCAACTTCAGCTACAAACTGCGTACAGGCCCGATTTCGCATTCTTTCCTTGTGGGTGTTGATTATAGAGGGCAGTGGGCTGATGGATATTGGGGGTTTGATTTTGCCACTGTGCCAGATGCAAGTATGCTGCACCCCATGTATAATCAGTACACATCCACTGATTATGCACGTGCGACCAACGGCCAGTTAACATGGACGAAATATCCATATTGGCAGGATGGTATTTATTTTCAGGATCAAATCAACTGGCGCCGTGTGTATGTTACACTCGCCGGACGCCAAGACTGGAACGGATATGGAGGTAATGATCTTTTCAACCGTCCATTTACATGGAATGCGGGCATAAATTATGTTTCCAGTATCGGATTGGCGCCTTACTTTAGTTATGCAAAATCTTTCATGCCCCAGACTGGGCAGGTTTATAATGCAGGAACTCTCTCGCAGCCTGATCCCTTAAATGGTCATCAGTGGGAAGTAGGGGTGAAATACCAGATCCCGCATGTTCAGTCATTTTTCTCCGCTGCTTATTATGACCTCGCGGAAAATAATGTTCTTGTTAACAATCCTGAGCTTCCGCAATATCGTAGTGAAATCGGGCAGGTAAAATCCCGCGGTGTCGAGCTCTCGGCACACGCCAATCTGGCGCCGGGGCTTGATCTTATTCTGAACTATACCTGGAATAAGGTGTACAATTCACGCACAAACCTGACAGGCAAAACGCTTACTGGTGAAACGGTATCACTTGTTGGCAAGCAACTTACACAGCAGCCTGTTAACGCAGCATCTGGTTTTGTTGATTATCGTTTTCCTTCGGAAATTGCTCCCGGTTTGTCCATAAATTTTGGTGTGCGCTATCAGGGTAAAAGCTGGGCAGACCAAGCAAACTCCTTCCGCAATCCAGCTTATGTTCTTTTTGACAGCGGACTGAGTTGGGATGCAGGGCAAATGTTCCCTTCAGTTAAAGGTTTAAATATCCGGCTAAGCATGACCAATTCTGGCAACAAAACGTATGTTCAATGTGGTTCCGCTACTTTCTGCCATTACGGTGACCAGCGCATTACTTACGGAACAATTGGCTACCATTGGTAAAGAAACCCAAAGCAAGATACACAGGGCATAGCAAATATTTGTATGGCGTGAGGGCATTTGCGACATCTCTCCCTGATAACTAAGACGATGGCACATTCTAAATTTCTAATGGACTGACAGACTTGCCTGCAAGATTGCTTGCAGCTTGCCTCAAAATCAGCAATGAGAGATTAAGAATGAGTTGCATATAAGTGCGCCCTATCAAGTAAGGGCGGCTTATGCGTGCTGGGGCGTGGGAGGGGTATGGAAACTTGGAGCAGAAGGGCTCATTACTGGTTCTGTATTCAGCCCATCGACGTGATCTGCTGAAATACGCCAACGGGCTGGTAGCCGATCACTCGGTGGCCGAGGATATAGTGCAGGAGGCATGGCTCCGGTTGGACCGGGGGACTGAAGCAGCAACAGTCAGTGAGCCCTTGCGTTATCTTTATCGGATTGTCCGAAATTTGGCGCTAGATCTACGCCGCAAAGGCACGCGTGAACGGGCTGTTTTTACACTCTCTGGCGTTGATAGTGTGATAGAGCAGCAGGCAGACGCACAACCTGGGCCAGAGCAGATCGCGCAGGACAAGGCGCAACTAGAGGCTATTCAAGCTGTATTGGCGGCTTTGCCCGAACGGACGCGTATTGCTTTTGAAATGCACCGTTTTGGCGGATGCAAGTTGCGTGAAATTGCGGCACATCTGAATATTTCCACCCCTATGGCGCATGTGCTGGTTTCCGAAGCTGTGGACGCCTGCAAACAGCAGGTAGACTGGCCCTGATACACAGCAGATCAAAGAAAATTTAAAAAGGCGCGGCGTGTGGCGTCTGGTAATAGTAAGGGTGCCAAATGTCTCCCTCGCCAGACGCGGGGCCCAACAGCTTTGCGTCGGAAGGCTTTTATGACGGTAACAGACGATCTAGTTAGGCAACAGGCTTCCAAAAAGGCTACGCAGTGGTTGATTCTTCTGCAAGAAGAACCTGATGATCCTAAAGTGCGTGCTGAGTTTAATGCGTGGCTGGCCGCTACGCCTGCGAACCGTGAAGCTTGGGCCCATACAGAAACAACTATGGGTCTTGTTAGGCATCTATCTCCGAGCAATGCGGGAAACTGGCAGCACAAAAAGAGCAATGTAGTGCCGATGCGATTGCGCCAACGGCTTTCCTCGCGGGCGACATGGGCAGGATCTGCGCTGGCTTTGGTGGCATGTCTTGTGCTGTTTTTCGTGGGGCCTGATCTTATGCTGCATATGCGCGCGGATGCTATGACCGGAACAGCGGAAACGCGTGTTATATATCTTTCTGACGGCAGTTCGATGACACTTGCCCCCGGAAGCGCCATAAGCATGAATACTCAAGGTAAACACCGTAGCGTAACCCTTCTGGCAGGAGAGGCGCTATTTTCCATTGTTCATGATTCTGCACGTCCGTTCGTTGTGAAAGCGGGGGGCTTTACCACAACAGATATCGGCACTGTGTTTGATGTGCGTTGGGCACAAGGTAAGGTAGATGTGGGAGTGCGTGCAGGCCGGGTGCGGGTAAATGGTGGTGCTATTCCGGCACAGGGTAGGGAACTCGGAATAGGGCAGGCGCTGAGCGCATCCGCAACGGAGGTTTATAATGACAATCTGCCAGCCGAGCAGGTAGGCGCATGGGCCGATGGCTTGCTGGTTGCTAATGACGAACCACTTGGAAAGGTTGTTGCCAAGCTCAAGCCTTATCTTCATGGCGTGGTCATTGTGCCGCCTCGTCTGGCATCGCAACGTGTCTCGGGGGTTTATAGCTTGTCCAATCCTGCGCAAGCCTTGGAGGCAATAGCACAGGCACGGCAACGTACTGTACACCGCTATAGCCCGTGGGTAACAGTTTTGCGCTGAGGCAAAGCTAAACCACAACTTTTTCGGACACCTTCCACAAAAAAACGCTGAATTACGATTTTTATTAGAAAATGCATTCCTGTCATCGTTGTGTGATTAGAGGGATGGTAATGCAATTCATTCTCAACTTTAAGGGAGGATGAAGCGCATGCCCCGCAATAGACATGATGGAGCACAACAGGGTGACGTCAGGGACAGGCGCCCGGCCAATAATGGGCCGGAAAGACAATAACAAAATTACCACTCATACGTGCCTGCTTTTGGCAACAACGGCGGTTTCTTTTTTTATCTTCACCGGCTTGGCGCGGGCGCAATCCGATACAGCCAGGGTTGTAAGGAATGGAACTGCGCAGAGCATGCGGGGGTACAATATTCAAGCACAACCTTTGGCATCTGCATTGATAAGTTTTGGAAAGCAATCTGGTCTTCAGGTTACAACGGGGGGTGAGCTTCTTCGCGGTGTCAAAACAGCAGGGGTGCATGGGCAACTTACATCCCGGCAAGCTCTTGCCCAGCTTCTTGCTGGTACTGGCCTGAGTTATGTGCAGTCAGCAAACGGGACAGTGATTTTAACAAAATCTGCGGCTAATATTACCCTTGGGCCCGTACGCGTTGGGGGCTCTGTTGTGCATCAAAATCCAACAGGCCCAGGCGTGGGTTATGTGGCGATAAATACGATGGCTGGCACAAAAACAGATACCCCACTTACCGAAATTCCTAACTCGATTTATGTCATTACAAAACAGCAAATGGTTGATCTACAGCCGCAGAATGTTCAGGAGGCTTTGCGTTACACCGCAGGTATTTATACGGAACAGCGCGGTAACTACAGTAATGGGTGCGCCAGTAGCGGAAGTTGTGGTGGAATTGTACAACGAGGCTTCAGTACATCACAGTTTATCGATGGATTGATGTCGGAATCCTACAGCGCGGGTGAGACCGCGTTTTTGGAGCGAATTGAAGCTGTGAATGGTCCTGCTTCGGTAATGTACGGGCAAACTACACCGGGCGGTATGATCAACATGTCTTTAAAAAAACCAACGGATACACCCTTGCATCAGGTAAGTGTCGGCTTTGGGAACTGGAACCGTTATGAGGCGACATTTGATTATAGTGACAAAATTACAAAATCTGGAAACCTGCGTTATCGCGTTGCCGCTATGGGAACCACGCAGGGTACTCAGGTCAATAATATCGACTATAAAAGAATTGGCATTCTGCCTTCCATCACGTGGGATATAGATAAAAAAACCTCTCTTACACTGCTTGGAAGCTATCTTTACACGCCTGGCATGGGCACGAATTACATGCAGTTTCCGGTAGAAGGCACGCTGTATCGTAGCCCTTATGGGCAAATTCCAAGAAGTCGTTTTGTTGGAAACAAAAATTTCAATACACAGGAAACCCGTGATGAAATGTTTGAATACCAATTCCAGCATCGCTTTAACCGTTTTCTGAACTTCAGCCAGGTTTTCCGCTGGGAGCAATCTACCAGAGACAATCAGACGATGATTCTTGATGGTATGTACACAGATAGAATTGCAGCACTTGATCCATGGGAGATGCGCAATAAAAATACCGTGGCAGGGTTGGATTCACGTTTTTATGGAAAGTTCAATATAGGCAAGGTTGAAAACACATGGGTTGTTGGCTCTGATTTTAGGCAGTACGATTACAAATGGAACGTTATTGCAGACAAAACGCCCGGCTATAACGGATATCCGGGAGAAGATGGATATTATCTAGTAGATATTTTCAATCCTCATAATGATTATTCACGATGTGTCGATCTTCATTCATCAAAATGCGAAACGTGGAATGGCACCTATAATTACAGCTATTTTCAGGAAGGTGTTTATTTTCAAGACCAGCTCAAATGGAAAGGGCTATCTGTTCTACTTGGTGGACGGCAAGATTGGGTGAACACACATTACCATGGCACTGTTTACTCTAACCAAAATGACGACCACAGCATTACAGTAACAAGATTAAGCCAAGAACCACGCCCACAAACAGCGTTCACATGGCGCGCTGGGCTTATTTATAATTTCGCGTTCGGTTTATCTCCCTATTTCAGTTACTCCACCTCCTTTATCCCACAAGGTGGGAGTGACTGGCAGGGCCGGCCACAGCCACCACTCAAAGGGCAACAAAAAGAAGTGGGAATTAAATACAAGGTTCCGGGCCGAGATATACTGATTACAGGTGCGGCTTATGACATTGATGAAACCAATTATCTGGTGACAGACTATTTGCATCCTGGTTATTCAGCCAATGCGGGCCGGGTAAACGCCAAGGGGTTCGAGGTTTCGGCCAATGCCAATATTACGCATGATCTTCGGCTGATTGCGTCTTATTCCTATAATTCCATAACTTACGCCAGCACGAACCTTACAGCCGCAGCACAGCTTCCAGACGGAGGGTATGGTCCTGCAGCATCGGAAAAAGGAAAATACGTTCAGGGTGTGCCCCGTAACATGTTCTCATTTTTTCTAAATTACAGCCTGCCCCAAAATATTGCTCCGGGTTTGGCTGTAAATGGTGGCATGCGCTATGTGGGGTTCACTTATGATGATGCGGTAAATACCTTTAAGGTTCCTGCGTATTATTTGTTCGATATTGGCATGCATTACGATTTTGGACAAAAAATTCCGATGCTTAAGGGGTTACAGGCACAGCTTGCTGTTTCTAACCTGACAAACAAATATTATGTCACTTCCTGCGGTGGCAATTATGCCTGTTACATTGGCCAAGGCCGCCGAGTATATGGCAACCTGTCATATAGTTGGTGATTGTTGAACAAGCCCACTGACTGTATCTGTTTGGGGGCGTGATCTTGCTGAAGCGAACATATAACAAGGTGGTTGCGAGCATAAAAGCAGCCCTAACGGCAAAAATTTTAACGCCTGATATAAAAAATTTTCAGCAATGCCCGAAAAAAACGGGCTTCCGATCGTCTTTGTAGATGAGGGGATTGTTCTGTGCCGCTGATTATCAGGCAGCAAAAGGCAGTTTCCTCTTTTTTCCGACGCATCTGAGGGCGCGTAACACGATGGACACGGTAGAATTTTACGTAGAATGCAGTTGCGAATCACTCTTACACGCATTTGTGAGTGCACTGTTTTCATGACCAACCGTGCCCTTCGCCGCTGGTTTGTGGTCCATAAATGGACCAGTCTGGTCTGTACGCTGTTTCTGCTTATTATCTGCGTAACGGGCCTGCCGCTGCTGTTTTCCGAACAAATCTGGGATACGTTCGTAGGGGACGATGATCCACCTTACGAGGTGCTGCCGCCAAATACGCCAAACGCCAGTCTGGATGTTATTGTAGAAAAGGCGAGGGCGCTTTACCCAGAACAAATCATTACGAATGTTAATCCGGATGATGATGAGCCAGCCGTTCTGGTTTCCATGGCCCCAAGCTGGCAAGCGTTGGAAGAAGATAAAAACTACCCAGATCGGAATTCCAGCCACTGGATCAAGTTTGATGCGCGCACAGCAAAAGTGCTGAAGCAATCACGCCCTGCTGATGCGCCCCAAAAGCCACGCACCTGGACCGGCATTATTATGGGTATTTGCAACCAGCTCCATACCAGCCTGTTTGCCGGGTTGACTGGCCGCCTGTTTCTCGGGGCAATGGGGGGTATCTTTGTTGCCTCTTTAGTTTCCGGCACAGTGCTGTATGGGCGTTTTATGAAGCGCCTGCCATTCGGTTCTGTGCGGAAGGATCGTGCCGCGCGTCTAACATGGCTAGACCTGCATAACCTGTTGGGCGTGGCTACGCTGATGTGGGCAATGGTGGTTGGTTTTACAGGCTTGGTCAACGAGCTCCAAACCCCGTTATTTAGCCTATGGCGCGTAACAGATGTAAGGCAGACTCTCAAACCCTATGCCAATCTACCAGTGCCCTCGCAGGATCATCTATCCTCTGTGCAAGCTGCGTTTGATACGGCTGCCAAAGCGGCGCCCGGCAATGAGGTTACGGGCCTGTCCTATCCCGGATCTTCCTTCGGCAGCCCAGTGCATTACGTGCTGTGGACGCGCGGGAGCACACCACTACGTGCACGTTTGTTTACGCCGGTTTTGGTAGATGCGCGCACGGGTGCATTAACCGGGGCGTATCCAATGCCGTGGTATCTCCGCTTTCTGGAAATCTCTCGTCCTCTGCATTTTGGTGATTACGGTGGCATGCCGTTGCGTATCCTATGGGCGCTGCTGGATGTGGTGGTGATTGGCGTGTTGGTCAGCGGTCTGGTGCTGTGGGCCAATAAGCGGAAGATAGCTACCGATGCCCGCCTGCGTAAGCTTGGTTACGAACTGGACGAAACCGACGGAATGCCCGCCTTTGTGGGGGACGTGTGATGAACGTCTTTTCTCATCAGGCACCCATCATTTCTTCTCATGGCATTGCGCCACGCCCACCTGTGTTTGTTTGGCCGTGGCCCATCGCGCTGGGGCTGCTTACCACATTTGGGTTGCTGTCAGCGCTTTTGGGCCAGCACGGTATCTGGCTCGGCCTGTCTTGGGCAGCTCTTTCCATTCCCCTTATTGTTACGGTCGTTTGCCTTATCCGGGCGTGGAATAGACCGTCTTCCAAAGGAGGTCTTTCATGACCGATCTTGCACCAATTTCCTTCTCTCCGTGGGAGATGTTCCTTAATGCTGGCCCCGTAGTGCGCTGCGTGATGGTTTTGCTGGCTGTAGCAGCGCTGCTGACATGGACCATCTTTATTGCCAAGTCAGTTGAACTGCTGCGTGTGCGGGTCAAACTGGCCAAAGCCGAACGCACCTTGGAACAGGCAGGCACGCTGGATCTGGGCGAGGAAGGCACGCGCAAAAACGGTATTGCCCATACGCTTGTCATGGCAGCGGAGACGGAACGCACACGTTCGCAGGATATTCCCGATGATAGCGAGGGCCTGAAAGAACGAATTGTATTGCACCTTGAGCGGTTGGAAGCCGCCGAGGGGCGTAGGCTCATGCGCGGTACCGGCGTACTGGCCACCATTGGTGCAACATCTCCCTTTATTGGCCTGTTTGGTACGGTATGGGGGATCATGACCTCGTTCACCGGCATTGCCGCCAGCAAGGCTACCAGCCTCGCTGTTGTAGCTCCCGGCATTGCAGAGGCGCTACTGGCAACAGCCCTTGGTCTGGTAGCGGCTATTCCTGCAGTGGTGATTTACAACCACCTTGCCCGCCAGACAGCATCCTGCCGCGCACAGGTGGCTGACCTGACATCTCTTGTTATGCGTCTGGTCTCGCGTGATCTGGGGCGCAGCCAGATGCAGATGGAACGAGGCAATATCGTTCGTTTAGGGCAACAAAACCGCGATGCCCGCACGGTGGCCGGGGAGTAAGCGGCATGATCCGTATCCGCCACACCGATGAAAGCCCGCATGAGGCCAGCGAGATCAATGTTACACCCTTTATTGACGTGATGCTGGTACTGCTGGTGATTTTTATGGTTACAGCACCGCTTACCACAGTGAACGTGCCAGTAGATCTACCATCCTCAACAGAAAAACCAACGCCACGCCCAGATGATCCGGTGTTTCTAACCGTAAAGGCCGATCATGGTCTGGCATTGGGTGAAGATGACATTGCTGCCGATGCCTTGCCCGGAGCGCTGGAAACAGCAACCAAGGGGAATAAAGACCAGCGCATTTTTTTGCGTGCAGATAAAACTGTTGATTACGGTACGCTCATGGGCGTGATGGATAAGCTGCGTTCGGCTGGTTATCTTAAGGTGGCGCTCGTCAACCTTCAGGGGCAGGAAGAAGGGAGCGAAGCAGGAAGTGCGGCAGTTCCTGCTAGCAGTGTAAAAGCAGCGGGGGCCGCGCCATGAGTGGAGCTGCGGATATAACGCAGGCACCAGAAGAGGCCATTTCCTTTGCTGACTGGCAGCGCAGCCAGTTGCGCCGGACACAGCGAGATGATGCGCTGCGTTGGGGTTTTTCGTTGCTTGCCGTGCTTGCCGTAAGTGGCGGTGCTGTCTGGTGGATTATGCGCCTGCCACCACCGGCTGTAGCGGTGCCTGAGCCACCTCCTGCGGCCATTGCTATAGATATGGCGCCTGAACCGGTTTCAACACCCACACCGCCAACAGATGCCCCCATCGGCCCACAGCAGACCCAGTCCATTCCTGATCCGGCTCCGGTAGAGCCACCAAAGGTTACCGCTCCGCCATCGCCCGCGCCTAATCCGCCGGTGCCAGTGCCCAAACCGGAAAAGCCGCGTAAAATCGTTAAAAAACACAAGCCGGTGCCGCATCTCAAAAAGCCGATCCCGGATAAAACGCCACCAGCAGAGACAACAACGGCACCTCCATCATCAGAAGCGCCTCCAGCGCCGGCACAGGCAGCGCCAGCACCCGGTGCATCTTCTTCCAAGGCATCGCATGATCCGGTGACATGGCAGGGCGCATTATTGGCGCAATTGGAGAAGTTTAAGCGCTATCCGTCAGATGCCATGGCCGATCATCAGGAGGGCGTGCCTACCGTAACGTTCTCCATGGATCGTAAGGGGCATGTACTTTCAGTTACGCTGGCCAGTAGTTCTGGCCATGCGCTGCTTGATCAGGAGGCCGTGGCGTTGCCTAAGCGGGCTCAGCCATTGCCTATCCCACCAGATAGCGTGGCGGGAGACCCCATTACACTTACCGTACCCGTCGAATTTTATATCCATGGTGGCGAAAACTAAGGTTTTCCACCATTCCTTTTTCAGATCGTGACAGGATCAAAACCATGCTTGCATTTTCCGCATATCGCCGTTCTCCGCCCGCCTTGAAGCAGATCCGCCCCGGTATGGGGGCCAGCCGCAGCGCGGTGCGGCGTTTGGAAGAACGTTGCGAAGATGTTGGCATTAGGATGACTGATCTGCGCCGAGTGCTTCTACATGGTGTGCTAGAGGTGGAGCCACATGCTACGGTGGTGGAAATATGGAAAGCGCTTAGCGTAATGACAAATGGTCACGCGCCTTCTCAGGGTTCTATCCAGCGTAATCTGAATTTGTTGGTAGCGCGTGATATCCTGCGTCGGGATGTTACGCCCGATCGACTATGGCGCTACAGCGTGGCCCCGGAACCGAAGGTTCTACCATCTGTTCTTTTTATTGAAGTCGGAACAGGGCGGAAAATTCCGTGTAATGCGCCAGAAGTTGTTATTTTACTGCGTCGGGTAGCGGCTGAACACGGGTTGGCAGTGCAGGGGGCTTCTATTACCGTAACACCTTCTGTCGGGCATGATATGGAAGCCCGATAATAATTTATTTAAGAGATTTTATCATATCTACAATAGTAAATACTGGCCGCGCGAGGTGAAGGCGTTGGCCAGTTTTTTCATTGGCTGATTCCACTTGCAAGTGAACAGCAAAAATTTGCGGGCTATAGTATATCTTCAGCGTTTTCCTATTAAAGAATTGCTGATCGCACAGGCAGATTATATCGTTATTCTATGCAAATAATAAGCAAGATGATGGTGGCACCAATTATTCTTGTAAATTCATATGAAAAGATAAACCGATCATGGGAAAAACAGCTAACGACCAACCCATTGTAAAACAAGAAAAAACCGCTTCTGCTGGTGCAATCAGTTTTGGCATGATGCTTATCATGGCTGCAGCTTGTGGGATTGCTGTGGCAAACATCTACTACAATCAGCCGATGCTTGGAATTATGGAGGCATCCTTTCCGGGAAGAGCATCTGTTATAGGGTTGATCCCTACGGCAACTCAACTGGGGTATGCTGCGGGCCTTCTGTTTCTTGTGCCGCTGGGTGACCGCATTGAACGCCGACGCCTCATCCTGTTTCAGATATCAGCACTGGTACTATCCCTAGCTGGTACCGCAGTGGCTCCCGATCCCTGGTCTGTGGTGATTATGGCTGTTGCCGTAGGCGTGACATCAACTGTTGCACAGCAAATTGTGCCATTTGCGGCAGAACTGGCTTCACCAGACCGACGTGGCGCAACAATCGGAATAGTTATGAGCGGTTTACTCTGTGGCATTTTGTTTGGCCGTACGCTTGCCGGTAGTATTGGTGATCATTACGGATGGCGGATCATGTTCTGGCTTGGCCTGTTACTTGCCGTGGCGATTGGTATATTATTGGCCATCGTCTTGCCACGCAGCCACCCCAAGACAAAAAATAGCTACGGGTTTCTCCTGCGCTCGCTGGTTAGCCTGTGGCAGCAGGAGCCTCGTCTTAGACGAGCAACAATAACCCAAGCTTGTCTTTTCGGATCATTCAGCGCGCTTTGGACAATTTTGGCACTGCAACTCGATACACGGTATCATCTCAATGCCGAGATCGCTGGCATGTTCGGTATTATCGGTGCAGTTGGTATTCTGTTTGCTCCGATCGCAGGGAAGATTGCCGACCGGACAGGCCCGAAAGCCGTTATCGGGCTTGGAATTGCAATTATGCTGATTTCCTGGATGGTTTTTGGAATCTGGGACAGGGTTGCAGGCTTGATTGCGGGCGTCGTGTTACTGGATTTTGGGGAGCAGGGCGTACTTATATCTAATCAGTCCATCATCTACGCATTACGTCCGGAAGCACGTAACCGTCTTAACACAATATTCATGGGCGGAATGTTTCTTGGTGGAGCTGTCGGTTCGGCTGGTGCAAGCCTCGCTTGGGAGTTTTACGGCTGGAAGGCAGTTTGTGTGTTCGGTTTTATCTTGGTCGCTATTGGGTTAGGTCAACATATCTATAAAGGCATCGTGGGAAATTATTCCCGTTGAAACGCATCAAGTCTCTGAACAAGCATGCGGCATACTAAAATATTTTACAAATATTATAAGAAATACGGCCTTATGCTGAGTAATATTTAAAGTCTGTAGTGTTATTATAAAACAGTATCATACAAAAGTTTAAAGTTGAGAACCAGAATAATAGCAGCCACAACCCAAGCTAAGATGGTTGTTTTGCGAGAGATGACAAGCTCCCCCATTTTCTGGCGGTCAGATACGAATAGAATTAAAGGAATAACGGCAAAAGGAAGCTGCATGGACAGGATAACCTGGCTTAGCATCAGCAGTTCTCCCACACCCTTATTCCCGTAAAGGGCTGTCACTACTATGACAGGCATAATGGCAAGGCCGCGTGTCAGCAGCCGTTGCATCCAATGCGGTATTTTTAACCGTAAAAAGCCTTCCATAATAATTTGCCCAGCCAATGTGCCGGTTACAGTTGAATTGGTGCCGGCAGCTAGAAGGGCAACCGCAAACAGGGTTGATGCAATACCCAAGCCAAGAACGGGAGAAAGCAGGCGGTAGGCATCCTCTATTTCCGCAACATTCTGGTGCCCAGTTGTATGGAAGGCCGCTGCGGCAACAATTAGAATGGCAGCATTAATAAACAGGGCCAACACAAGGGCAATTGTGCTATCCCACGTGGCCCACCGAATGGCTTCCCTGCGGCCAGATAATGTGTGCTCGAATGCGCGTGTCTGCACGATAGATGAATGCAGATACAGGTTATGCGGCATAACCGTAGCGCCAATAATGCCAATTGCAATGTAAAGCATCTGGCTATTGGTTATGATTTGGGGAGAGGGAATAAAGCCTTTAAGCACTTCAGCAACAGGCGGAGCTGCGGCCACAATCTGCACACCAAAACAGATGGCAATAATGCTGAGCAATGCAATAACAAACGCTTCCAGATACCGGAAGCCTCGGTTCATTAAAAAAAGCACGAGAAAGGCATCAAGAACCGAAATAATAGCCCCGCCTAAAAGCGGAATACCAAATAAAAGCTGAAGTGCTACGGCTGTACCAATTACCTCAGCCAGATCACATGCAATAATGGCAAGTTCGCAAGCCAGCCAAAGAGCAATATTGATGGCAGGCGGAAAATGATCTCGACACGCCTGAGCCAGATCGCGGCCCGTTGCTATACCCAGTCTGGCAGACAGAGCTTGAAGCAGAATAGCCATCAGGTTTGAAAGCATGATGACGGCCAGCAGCCTATAACCAAACTGGGCGCCACCTTGTAAATCAGTCGCCCAGTTTCCGGGGTCCATATACCCTACGGAAACCATGTAACCCGGCCCCACAAAAGCCAGAAAGCGCTTGAACCACGATGTGCCAGCCGCAGGCAATTTAATGCTGGCAAAAGATTCCGGCAAACTTTGGCTGCCTGCATCTGTCGTTTTAGCAAAACGCCATGCAGATTTTTGGGCAGACAACGGCGGGGCAGGGGCTTGCGAGTCTTGGGACATAAATCAAGACTAAACTGTACCTGATTAAATATGCAATATGCTATATTACAAAGCACAAGGAAACTTTTGGTTGCTGTGCATTGGCATGATATCCAATGCAAGATATTCCTTTTGGAATACTTTATACTTAATGGAATAATCTTAGCGGTATGGAGCCAACACAGCCCTACGGATTGGTTGGAAAGCGGGAATGCAGCAAACTTTTGAGACAGCAGATACTCTACCCGATGCACAAACGCATTCAGAAGGCTTCCGTATCAGCCGTGTAGCGCGGCAGCATGCGCTTATTGAAGATTATGTAGAACTTATTGCAGATCTTCTGGATGAAGGGCAGGAAGCCCGGCAGGTTGATCTGGCAACTCGGCTGGGAGTTTCTCAGCCAACAGTAGCCAAAATGTTGATACGCCTTGGTGATGAAGGGCTGGTTGCTCGCAAACCTTATCGCGGTATTTTTCTAACCCCCGAGGGGCGCGAAATGGCAGAAAAAGTGCGCGCACGGCATCGTATTGTTGAAGCGTTTCTTCTGGCTCTTGGTGTAAGCCCGTGCAATGCGCGCATTGATGCAGAAGGGTTGGAACATTATGTGGGAGCTGAAACACTAAAAGCGTTTCAGCTCGCTATGGATGCTGGTTTGGGTGATTTTATGCAAAATGCCAGAAAAGAATAAGACAATAAAAATCAGGTGAAATGTTTTTCCTGTATAAGTTCCGAAAAGTAGATATCATACCGGAGCCCGATCAATTATTGCAGCACATGCCATCTAGGAGCACGTCGAGCGCAGCCTGAACGGGATCTGCCCCAACCTTTTCTTCAAGAAGTTGGCCACTCATCGCCAGCATGGCGAGACCATGCACCAGCGCCCAACTGGCGGCCGCCTGTGCACTCATGGCAATTGGGCGAAAACTGCCATTATGCTGCCCTTCTTTCAAAACACCTAAAAGTATCCCGAATGTGGCCATGGCCGCATCATGCAACTCCGGGTCTATTGTCTTATCCGCATCGGAACTGAACATCAGACGGTAAAGAGCGGGGTTGCAGAGCGCAAACTCTATACAAGCCTGCGCTCCGGCCACGAATTGCTTGCGTGAAGAAGATTGGTTTGAGGATATGGCCCCCACCATGGTTTCTCCCAGCCGGATGAAACCGATCCGGGCCAATTCCCGTAGGAGCATTTCCCTATCGCGAAAATGTTTGTAAGGCGCTGCATGGCTAACCCCAGTGCGGCGAGCGACTTCCCGCAAGGTAAAGGTCCAGTTCTGGTCTGCTGCCAGCATGGCAAGAGCCGTGTCGATAAGGGCACGGCGCAGATCACCATGATGATAAGGGCGGTCCTTTATTTCACTCATTCGTGATGCCTATGTTTACGCAAGAAACTTTGTTGACACCAATGCGTCATGCTCCATATCCTGCCTTCATAAGTTTCTCCTGTAAACATGGAGGACGCAATGTCCGATACTGTTTCTGCCTCTGCAACCGCAATTAATCTCGCACAGCTTCTAGACCGTCAGCGTGCTGCGTTCCTGCGCGATGGCCCCCCAAGCTTACAGCAGAGACGGACTGATCTGCGTTGTCTTAAAGCTGAAATTCTGAAGCGGCGAACCGATATTGTTCAGGCCCTGAAGGCAGATTTCGGGCAGCGGTCAGAGCGCGAAAGCGCCATTGTGGAACTGATCCCGCTGGTGCAATCCATTAATTACATGATCCGACACGTGGGACACTGGATGAGGCCGGAACGTCGCCACGTTTCTGCGTATTTCCAGTTTGGCCGGGCTTGGGTTGTCCGGCAGCCTGTGGGCGTGGTGGGGATTATTGCACCGTGGAATTATCCTGTTTCTCTTGCCCTCGTGCCATTGGCTACGGCCATTGCGGCAGGTAACCGTGCCATGCTCAAACCGTCAGAATTTACACCAGCCACCTCGGCCGTAATCGAGAAGATTGTTCAGGCTGTTTTTTCGCCGGAACAGGTTGCAGTTGTTACTGGAGATGCCGAACTGGGCGCAGCATTTTCGGCTTTGCCGTTCAATCATATTCTATTCACCGGCAGCACGGTAGTCGGAAAGAAAGTGGCTGCCGCCGCTGCGCGTAATCTCACCCCGGTCACGCTGGAACTGGGCGGCAAGTCTCCTGTGGTGATCGAACCTGAGTTTTCCATGGCGCGGGTTGTAAACCGGGTTGCCTACGGCAAACTGACCAACGCAGGACAAACCTGCATCGCCCCAGATTACCTGCTGCTTCACGAAGACGATCAGGATGCTTTCGCTACAGCCTATCAGGAGGTTGTAAAAAAGTTGTATCCTGAGGGCTATGCAGGATCACCAGATTATACGGCCATCCTTAACCAGCATCACTACAAACGGCTGACTGGCCTGATCAACAATGCCGAGGCAGAGGGCGCACGGGTTATCCGTATGGGAACCGATTCAAGCGAGAACCATGTTCTGGCCCCCGTAATGCTGCTGAATGTCACCCCCCAGATGGCGGTTATGCAGGAGGAAATCTTTGGGCCTATCCTGCCAGTGCTGACCTATCGAACACTCGATGAAGCGATTGCCTTTATCAACGCCCGGCCAAGACCACTCGCACTGTATTATTTTGGTGATAACTGTACCGCGCGCAACAAAGTGCTAAAACGCACTATTTCTGGCAACGTCACTATTAATGGCACCCTGTTGCATATTGCGCAGGACGATTTGCCTTTTGGCGGCGTAGGGGATAGCGGCATTGGAGCATATCACGGGAAGGAGGGCTTTATCACTCTTACCCATGCGCGTGGTGTGTACAAACAGGGCCGCTTTAATGCAGCAACACTGCTTCAGCCGCCCTTCGGAAAGCTTACCGATGCTATCACAAATCTGATTTTGCGATAACGCTATGCGTTCTGCTTTTTGATACTTCCAGCACGCTTTGTGGCAGGTGTGCATTGCCATGCTGCTGGAAAGATCAAACCTCCACAGAAACTTGGGGGTTATTACCTTTGTTGCGGGTAATAACCTGATTTTATTCAAACAAAGTTCCGAAGCTTGATACGCATTATGCAGCCTCATGGTTTTGTCTAGAAAATGATATTGATTCTCATTCTCTATTATGAAAGGGTGGGTACGATTTGATGCGCACGGCCGCGCTGCGTTTGTGAAAAATGTTGGATTTGAAAGCATTTTGTAGTGTGGAGGGGCAATGTTTATCACCATGAACCGTTTTAAAGCCCGCAGGCTTGGGCGGAAGGCTGTGTTGGGCGCCGTGCATCAAAATATGGAGCCGGCAACCTGATGAAAAACCAATGGATAACAAATAAGCATCGTAATCAGATTGTAGCCACATTCTTGCTGTCTCGCCGTTCTTTGGGCGCTATGCTGGGTTTTGGAATGGCCTCAGCCTGCATGTCGCGGGCTGGGTTGGCGCAAGATGTAACGCATGAGGTTACACCTCGTATTGTCACAGATTGCCGAGGCCGACGCATTACCCTCCACGGTGCAACAAGAATAGCCAGCATTGGCGGCACTATAACCGAAACACTGTACGCATTAGGGCGCTCAAGTGCGATTTTGGCGGTGGATCAAACTTCCACATGGCCAGAGGTGGCGCGAAAAGAGAAAAAAGATCTGGGTTACATGCGTGCCATTTCGTCTGAAGGGGTTTTGTCCCTGCGGCCGGACCTTGTGCTGACCATGAACGATGCAGGGCCGCCCGCAGCTATGGATCAGCTTGTGGCATCAGGTGTTCCTGTCGTGTTTGTGGATGCCACCCCATCTTCTGAAGCTATTGAACAGCGCACCCGTTTTTTAGCTGATATTGTTGGGGCTCAGCCAGCAGGTGAGCAGTTGTGCAGCGCCATTGCCGAGCAGTTCCGGCAGTTGAATGCATGGCGCACCGCGCATACAGAAAAGCCACGTGTATTATTTGTCATGCGCATGACAAATAACCGCCCTATGGCAGCAGGCAAAGGAACGGCAGCAGATGCCATGATCCGCCTTGCCGGGGGTGTTAACGCCGGTGCTGATATGCAGGGTTACAAGATTGTGGATCAGGAAAATCTGGTAGCTCTTCGGCCCGACATTATTCTGCTCATGGATCAAACAGCAGCCACTCTTCGTGCAGCTTTGCAGGCAGATCCCGGCTTCAAGCTTACTCCAGCGGGGCGTAGCAATGCTTTTGTGAGCATGGAAGGGGAGCGCCTGCTAGGCTTTGGCCCCCGTACGCCTCAGGCTGCTTTAGACCTTGCCAGAATGATGGCGGCGGTGAGTCACCCTGCATGATGATGCGGCGGCGGCATGTCTTTCTGTTACTGTGTGCCTTGTTGCCATTATTAATGCTGGTTATGGCAGTTTCCCTCAACGTTGGGGCAACAGGCGTGCACCTTACGGCTTTGTGGCAGGGCGGTACACAGGCAGATAGCTTTGCAGACCGGGTTGTTCTGACCCAGATCCGCGGTCCTCGTGTTGTTATGGCCGGGCTTACGGGGGCGGCTTTGGCCGTGGCCGGAGCTGTTATGCAAGGGCTTTTTCGAAATCCATTGGCGGACCCCGGGTTGATTGGCGTGTCCTCAGGGGCGGCTTTGGCTACGGCCTGCATGATTGTATTGGGCGGAGCATGGCTGGATTTAGGGGCTGGGGGCGTGCATGCGGTAATCATGAGCACGGCATGGGCTGTTCCCGCAGCAGGTATGCTGGGCAGTTTTGTTGCCGCATGTTTGCTTTATATGTTTGCAACACGTGGGGGCGCTACATCTGTGAGCATGATCCTGCTGGCAGGGGTGGCATTCAGCGCGTTTTCTGGCGCGTTAACAGGTATCCTTATCTTCCGCGCAAATGATACCGCATTACGTGATCTAACTTTTTGGACGATGGGCAGTTTTGCGGGGGCAACATGGCCACGCATAGGCTTGTTATGTCCTTTCCTGTTGGTGGCTGCGTGGGTAACAGCGCGTCTGGCTATGCCTCTGAACGCCCTGTTGCTGGGAGAAAGTGATGCAAGGCTGATGGGGTACCCCGTGGAGCGTATCAAGCGGTGCGCTATGTTCTCGGTTGCCTGCGCTGTTGGTCCTACGGTTTCTTTTGTTGGGGCCATTGGGTTTGTAGGCGTTGTGGTTCCCCATTTGGTGCGTTTGATGACAGGGCCAGATCATCGGCTGGTACTGCCGGGGAGTGCCTTGTTAGGGGCAATTCTGTTAATAGCGGCAGATACGTTGGCGCGCGTTATTGCCATGCCCGCAGATGTGCCTGTGGGGATTGTAACAGCGGTTTTAGGTACACCAGTTTTTGTCTGGCTGCTAACACGCACTCATGACAGGGAAAAACTGGCATGAAGCTTTCCTTGCGTAATGCGGGCTGGCGTGTTCGGGGCAAAGATATTGTGCATGGAGCCTCTCTGGACTTCGCGCCTGGTCAGCTAACGGCCATTATCGGGCCAAATGGCGCTGGTAAAAGCACATTGCTGCAGCTTGTTAGCGGTTTATTGCCCGCAACCAGTGGTGATGTGCAGCTTGATGATGTTCCTATAACCACATTTTCATCTGCTCGGCTGGCGGCCAGTCGGGCCATGTTAATGCAGGACTCTCCGTTGCGGGCTCAGTTCACGCTGCGTGAGTTGGTGGCAATGGGCGGGCAAATTTCTGCTCCATTCATGAGCGCTCCAGTCCGTTTTGAGCTTGCCGGAAAGTTGCTTGAACGGGTTGGATTGGCTGCTTTTGCTGAGCGCGATGTTATGGATCTGTCCGGAGGGGAGCGGCAGCGTGTTCATCTGGCGCGGGTTCTGATGCAACTGGAGGCTGCTGTGCATGGCACGGATCGCCCCCCAGGTTTTTTGCTGCTGGATGAGCCGATCTCGGCTCAGGATTTGTCCCGGCAGCATCTGGTTCTTAATCTTGCACGCGCCCATGCTACACGTGGCGGTGGTGTGGTGCTGGTTATTCATGATCTGAATTGGGCATCTGCCTGCGCAGACCGCATTGTGGTGATGCACGAGGGAAGCATTTATGCGCAGGGGGCACCGGAGCAGGTTTTAACCAATGCGTTGGCCAGCCATGTGTTTGGGTTGGAAGAAGGGCGGGTACGCATGCACGTAGGTAGCGGCAAGCCCTACGTTTTGCCACATGATATGATTTACCAATAATAGTTACAGGAAAGGATCAGGATATGTCTCAATATATCGCCATGAACCGTTTTTTGGTGACACCGGAAAATGAAGATGCCTTCCAGAAGCGTTGGCTGGAACGTGAGGTTTTATTAAAAACTGTTCCAGGGTTTGTTAGTTTCCAGTTTTTAAAAGGTCCAGAAAAGGATGGAGGTAGGCTTTACGCCTCTCACACAGTATGGGATTCATACGATGCATTTGTGGACTGGACGCAGTCTGAACAGTTTCGGCAGGCGCATGCAGGTGCGGGGCAGGGGCGTGCGCTAACTGCCGGACCTCCAGTGTTTGAAGGATTCACCGTATTGCAGGATGTGACAGTCTGATATCCTGTATCTGACATCCAATCGTAACTTTATGACCTGAAATTCCTTTGGATTTCAGGTCATTTTTATTTCTTCAGAAAATCAGTTTAGTGTGCCGATAAGCGCGTTAGACGTCATCATATAGTTTTTCACGCGCATAAAACCAGACTTAGCCCCGGCCGTAGCCAGAACTGGGTCAAACCCTGCAAGGTCAATAGCGCTTTTAAATGCATTCCAAGATGGGCCTCGGCCGCCAGGGTCTGCGGCAAGGTGGCGCCCACCAAAGTTTTCGGTAAAGCCCAGTTTTTCAACCAGCTTTGTTAAAAAATTTGCACCAAGTTTGGAACCTTCTGCCACGTATAGCCAGCCTATGGCGGTTGAAGCATCTTGGATACATATGGAAGAGCCTGCTTCAGGAAAAGGTAGGTTAAGATCCTGCATATCCTGACAGACTTGTGCAAAGCGGTTTCTGGTAGCCAGATCGGGAATGATCTCTAGCAGTTGATCATGGTTGTACAGGTCATTGATATCCCGATGGAATAGATACTGAAGTTGCACAAAACTTTTGTATTTGTCAGCGCTGGAGAACAGACCATGCGCCATGATGTTTTTGTCCAGATCTGCATGGAGTGTGTGGGTCGCGTCTTTAAGGCGGAGAGAAAGTGAAAGGGGATCGGACATTTTGGTCATGTTATTGGCCTTTACGACATAAACGCATGCAGAGAGATGCGCATGTGTGACTTATTTAACGCAAATGATAATCATGCGCAATAATGGCTTGCTGGGAGGGCGCTCCCTATGCATCATAAAATAATAATGATTCTCATTATTAACAATGTGGATGTACAATGATAACGCAGCCTTTTTTCTACCGGGTTATGCGTTACCGGATGCTGGCAACAACAGCTCTGGCATATGCTTGTGTAACACCGGTTTTTGCCGCCACAACAGAATCTGCTTCTCCCAAGGCAGAAACTGCCGCGCAGGCGCATGCTGGTAAAAATACCAATAAACCGGGCGCAGTTTCTCCCCAGACAGTTATTTTGGGTCCGGTAAAGGTAAGTGGAACAACAGACATTCTGGATTCCATGAAGTTTAATCCAGATAAGGATCACAGCGCGGTAGGTAAAGCCGGTGTGCTAACAACCACAACAACCCTCAAAACATTGCGTGACCGTCAGATAGATAGTTTGGAAGACTATGCACGCCGAATAGATGCCTCGGTTAACTATAGTAATGGTAATTCCAGTATCAACATACGTGGCCTGGACCAAAACCGAATTCTCACCACCATAGATGGCGTGCGTATGCCATGGGCAAACGATGGGGCCTATGCTGGTTCTTTCAATTCTGCGCAAGGGGGTGTTAACAATTTCGATTTCAATTCCCTTGGTGCAATAGACGTTGTTAAAAGCGCAGATTCCAGCTTTTTTGGCACGGGCGCGCTGGGTGGTGTTATTGCATTGCGCACGCTGGACCCGGAGGACTTGCTTAAACCCGGCAAAACCTTTGGGGGGCTCACCAAACTTACCTATAATGGGGCAAGTGAAGCCGCACTGCTTAATCAGGCGTTTGCCGCACGCTATAAAAACACAGTATTTTTGCTTCAGGGAGGCTATCAGGACGGAAGCGAAACTGGAAACCGAGGCGATACTTACGGATATGGGCGGACACGTACCGCAAAAGACCCAGCATCGTATGAGCAAGGTAGTTTTCTTGGTAAGGTCCGGCACTATTTTGCTGGTGGCCATAGAATAGGCCTAACGGGCGAATGGTTTGACAGAAATTACAATGAACGCACCAGAACATCAGAAACAACGGCAACAAATGTCTATCGCACACGGAGCGAGAACCAACGCTCGCGCGTATCTGCTAATTATGATTATCAGGCGAGCAGCCCAACAGACCTGTTTAGCGAAGCGCATTTTCTGGCGTATTGGCAAAGTATTCAGACTGATACGGATATTACAAACAATGATCCAACCCGACCGACAGCCTATGTGCACCAGCATCTCACATTGCCTGTGGAATCCTACGGTGTAACGGGTTCAGCCACAAACAACATCTTCACCGGTCCGTTGCATCATGCTCTCACTTACGGAGGAGAGGTCTTTCTAACAGATACCTACCAGACCCAAACTGGCCAGCGTGCTCTGTCAAATGCTTATACTCATGATAATTTTTCGGATATGCCTAAAGTGCATGGTACGGATATGGGGGCGATTGTACAAGACCGCATTGGCATTGGCCGGGGTGAGTGGCTGCATATTACGCCGGGTTTCCGGTTTGATTATTTCCAGAGAGACACACACAATACGGCTTCCTATATGGCCAATGCTGGTTATGCAGGGCTACCGCACGGCGCGCATGGGTCTCATTTTTCGCCAAAAATTCTAGTAGAAGCGCGCATTGCCAAAGATGTGATTCTATATGGGCAGTATGCCGAAGCATATCGCGCACCCTCTGCAACCGAGGAATATTTAAACTACAGCACTCCACCAGTGTATCAGGTTGTTGGCAACCCAGATCTTAAGCCTGAAAGTAGCCGAGGGTGGGAAGTTGGCATGAAATATGGAAATTCAGAACGAGGTGCCAAGCTTTCTTTCTACGATAACCACTACCATAACTTTATAGATATGATGGGTATAAGCGGCTGTACTGGCTATATGCTTTGCTATGGCTATACCAATTTGGCACATGTACGTATTTATGGGGTGGAAGCCAGCGGAAACTGGGCATTTGATGATCACTGGCACGTATGGGGGTCACTGGCTTATGCAGATGGCCGTGACCAGAATATGAACTTCCATCTAAGCTCGGTCTCACCTTTCCGTGGAATTATCGGGTTTGGATATAAAACACAACGCTGGGGCGCAGATCTGTCGGGTACGTTTGCTTCGGGGCGTGACAATGCCAAGTATCTGACGTCAACCGGCACATTAACCAACCAGTGGAAAACACCCGGATATGTTATTTTTGATCTGAATGGTTGGTATAGCCCATCATTTTACAAACCTTTGCGTATTCAGGCTGGAATGTACAATATTTTTGATAAAGCATATTATAATGCGGCGTCACTTCCTTATGGTCAGTCATCCAGCTCTCTTTCCGAGCGCTACTACACTCAGCCTGGGCGTTCTTTTAAGGTGACGGCGCGAATTGAATTCTAAAATTTTGTTATTATAAAAATAAAAACCATTCTGCTTATGAGGATGAAGTTAAAAATTGGCGGGCATGCTTCATCCATAACATGGAAGGTTCTTAAAACCTCTTGGTTTTTCTAACCTTCCAGCTCATGGCATTTACTCATCCATATTGGTTTCTTTTGCAGGGTTCCATCTTCCTTCAAAAGAAACCGTGCTGAGAGAATTCCGGCCAGAGGGAACCTCACGTTTTTGCAGATCTTGCGGTAGAGTTTCTACTTTCCCCTGTCGACCAAGAATAATGGCTGCATGCAGTTCGTATTCTTCTGGTAATTCCAAACCAGCGTGGGCCAAAGCATGATCAAAGCCACTTATGGGGTGCGTTGCCCAACCGTTATGTGCTGCTTGAATTTGTATCAAAACAGCTGCGGCACCAGTATCAAATGCATGGGTTGGCAGGGGAGAGGGCTCTCCTGTGCGGCTTGAGAGTGTTATGGTTTGAGATGCCACATAAATGATGGCCGATGCATTTTCTGCCCATGACTGATTAAATGGTATGAGCCATGATAAAAAGCGCTCCCATTCTGCCGTGCCGCGTCGTGCGTAAATAAAGCGCCAAGGCTGCATGTTATAGGCAGAAGGGGCCCATCGTCCGGCATCTATAAGCGAAAGCAACTCTTCTTGACTAATAGCTTCTGGCTGGAATGCTCGTGGAGACCAACGGTTAAGAATGTCGGGCAGCACAGAAGAATTAGGGGCACGGTCGGGCGCTGTTGTCATGGTTTTTCCAGTAGCAAGAAATGTTTCTGAATTTATGAAAGAGCCTTTTGGCCTGCAATTCGCCGGAGTAATTCTGCATGTGGTGCATGAATACGCCCACATAGCGCATCGCGATGAGCACGCTCTAATGGGTTATGGGCAGATAACCCGGCATTACCTGCCAAACCAAGTAAAGCGGATGTAAAATCAGCCGCGGCATCAACAACACGCGTCTTTATAACCGCTGCATGGGCCTTCAGTTCGTGAGGTGGGCGCACAGCTTCTACATCTGTAGCGTAAAGCCGTAACAGCATGGCATTCATGTGCAATGTAATGGTAAATCCACCTACTGCATCGCGCATTGAAGGTAATGTTGCCAGCGGCGCTCCTAGATTGGATGGAACACGGTTTTTCAGGAACTCACAAAACCATGCCAGAGCAGATGTTGCGATGCCATTATACAAAGCACCCAAGAGGCCAGTATTCCATATAACGAGGGTATTACGCCCTGTGGGGGGTGTATCTGGCGCATAAAGTTCCAGAGCGGCATCAGGGGGCAGGGTAACATCAGTAAACGTGACTTCATGGCTATTGCTGGCACGCATACCGATGTGATCCCAGTTTTCAAGAACATGGATACCGTCTGCCTTGGCAGGCACAATAAATGTGCCAACCTGCGCAGGATCATCACCCGTGCGGGCGCGTACCAAAAGCCAAGATAAACCGGGAATGCCTGTTACATATGCTTTGCGCCCGGTTAAAACCCATCCAGTTGCTGTACGGGTGGCAACTGTGCTGGGCAGTCCACCCTGAGATGTGGACCCAAGATCTGGTTCCGCTAACAGGATGTTCAGTAATTGATCGTGTTGTTCATTTTCTATCCAGCAGGCCGTGTTGCCAGATCCAAATTCATGATGAGCAATGGCGGCACGCACCATGTAATGATTGACCATAACCAGCGCTGTAGAGGCATCACCCTGAGCAATCTGCCCAACAATATCCTGCACAACGCCTAAAGTGAACGGGGTAGGGCGCTGTGGTGTAGATATACGTAAAGACAGCAGCCCTGCCTGACGTAGATCATCAATATTTTCCTGAGCAAAAACTCCAGTGCGATCATGATGAGCTGCCCGTGTGGCAAACTGCTGTTTGAGATGCGTGGCTGCATCAATGGCATCGTGCTCGGTCTGTAGATCAATCGGCATGGAATATATATTTCACCATTTTCATAAGGTGGTAATGAAATACAACATTTATGACGTGAATATATATGTCAATGAGAGAATTTTGTCTCGGAAACGCTATAAACTGATCAGATCAACTTCGATTCACTGCAAGAGGGCATTTTAAAACCTATATAGGCGCTTACTCGCGTATGTTACTAAAAAGATTTTCTTCCATAATATACTATAAAAATTTGTTGTTTACATGGGAATATATTTTTTAAAAACAGTATAATACCAAAAATTAGAAAGCAATTTCTGGCAGGAAATTCATTGTTTCAAGCCCAAAAACACACATAAACTATATATTATAGTGATAATTTTATTGACTCATTTTTTGTAGTTGTTAGCGTATTGATATGCGAAATACGCACTGAAAATAGTTTTTATATAAAAGCAACGAGGTCGTAATGACATATCAAGTACGTTCCTCTCAGGGTTTTTCTCCACGGATTGATGGCATCAACCTGCGCCGCTATCACACGTTTGGAACAGCGCGTGACTTTATTGGCCTGATAGCGATAACCGTGCAGCAGTGTGATTGTTATCGCGCACCTTACGCACTCAAGGCTCCGGCTGAACCGCTTTTCCTCCAAGACACATTTTTCAAGGCATCCTAATCATGTCCTACGCAATTCCTGATAAGATCAATGTGCTATGGTTCCTGCCTACGCATGGGGATAGCCGCTACCTGGGTACACAAAAAGGCGGCAGACCGGTTGATTTGCCCTACTTACAGCAAGTTGCAAAAGCGGCTGATACACTAGGGTATTATGGTGTTTTAATCCCAACCGGGCGGAGTTGCGAAGATAGTTGGGTTGTGGCCTCAGCTTTGGCCCCCATTACAGAACAACTGCGTTACCTAATAGCCGTAAGACCGGGCTTGTTATCTCCCACCTTGGCTGCACGCATGACTGCAACGCTGGACCGTTTTTCTAACGGGCGGTTGCTGATCAATATTGTAACAGGTGGTGACCCGGCTGAAAATGCGGGGGATGGGCTATTTGCCGATCATGCCACACGATATGAAATTACAGATGAATTTCTTGATATCTACCGTGCTCTGTTACGTGGTGAGAATGTTAATTTTGGAGGAAAACACTTTACAATAAAAGATGGTCGTCTGTTGTTTCCTGCTTATCAGCATAATGGTCCACCTTTGTATTTTGGAGGATCATCAGAAGCCGCCACGCATGTTGCCGCCAAATCAATCGACAAATATCTGACATGGGGTGAGCCTCCAGCACAGGTGGCCGAAAAAATCAGCCATGTGCGTAAATTAGCGCATGCGCAAGGGCGAGAGGTCTCCTTTGGTATTCGCTTGCATGTTATCGTGCGCGAAACGGCAGAAGAAGCATGGCACGAGGCTGACCGCCTGATCAGCCATTTGGATGATGCGACAATTGCAAAAGCTCAGAAAGTTTTTGCCCGGATGGATTCCGTAGGTCAGGCGCGTATGAGCGCACTGCACGGGGGCCGTCGCGACAAACTGGAAATTAGCCCCAACTTATGGGCGGGTGTGGGGCTGGTGCGTGGCGGGGCAGGAACTGCCCTAGTAGGAGACCCGGATACTGTAGCCGAGCGT
The DNA here is from genome assembly GCF_050106715.1 of Acetobacter sp. AAB5. Classification (NCBI taxonomy): domain Bacteria; kingdom Pseudomonadati; phylum Pseudomonadota; class Alphaproteobacteria; order Acetobacterales; family Acetobacteraceae; genus Acetobacter; species Acetobacter sp. AAB5. The sequence continues at coordinate 79,636 of NZ_JBNIEW010000005.1, read as the reverse complement.
ATTGATGAATACCGTAGGCTCGGTATCGATACATTCATTTTCTCTGGCTACCCGCATCTGGAGGAAGTTTATCGGTTTGGTGAACTCGTGTTGCCCAATCTGCCAACTGCACACCCTGTGCATGGCAAGGCGAACCTGAACAACATGGGGCCTTTTGGTGAAACCGTTGCGGGTGATCACCGCCCAACCCGCGCAGCCTGATTGCCGGGCGGCTATCATGAGTAATTCCCCAAGCATCCCCCATATTGCCATGCGTAGCTATATATAGTGCTGCTGTTTCAGAATGATGGCTCGTCTTGATTGGTATTTATCAGGCGTGCTGCTTGCAAAGCTTCAGCAAAGCGTGTGCGTGTTGCTTGCCCCATTCGGCTCATGCCGCAGGCATCGCGCATACGCGTAATGGCTTCATCATCCGGGCAGTCAATCGCAATGGCGCGACAGGCAAGGTCCACAAGAGCGGGCAGGGGGACCTTGGCAGGGTCTACATTTTTTTCTGAAGCGCATGAAGCCAGAGGCAGGCGTGCAGAAACAGGAAGGCGCTCTGACCACAGGAATACGCCAACATTTTCTTCCGTGCGGCCAAGTGATGAGGGAACAGCGCGCTGAATACGCTCTCGGATGTCTCTGTTCACCCGTGTAAAGTCATGATCGCGCGAGAGTGTCTGGATCAGCACATCTTCACGTATCACGCCTGCTTCATCCACAATCTGATGAATCAGTTGTGTTAAAGTTGGAAGATAATCTTCCTGATTAAAGCGTGAGGGATCAATAACTGGTTTCTCAACCGTGGGTACAACACTCTCAGCGGGAGCCTTGGCGTAAAGGGGTTCCGCTGGTGGTGCAGGTATTGCCAACACTTCGGGGGCTGAGGTTTTTGGGGGTGGCTCTGCCTGTTGTGTAACCAAAGGAGGAGCTGAAGTTTCCTCTATTTCGGGGGCAATTTCATTCAGGCTTGCAGCAGCCATTGCAGCATCGTGTTCTGCCTGTTCAGCTCGTTTTTTGCGGGTTTCTTCCAAAAAGCCGTTCAAGGCACGGTCAATCCGTTCTACTTCACGCGGCGCATTGGTCCACCAGTCTGTAGACCAGATGCGCAGAATGTTCCAGCCAAGATTTTCCAGCACGACCTGCCGCAATCTATCCCGATCACGCGCAGTGGCGCTTCGGTGGTAAGTGGCTCCATCACATTCAATACCAGCCAGAAATGCGGTGGGAAGATCAGGATCAATCACGCCCAGATCAATACGGAAGCCGGATACACCCACTTGCGTTGTAACATTCCAGCCTTTGGTGCGCAGCATGGTTGCAACTTCAACTTCAAATACGCTGTCATAACCGCCTACGGAACCTTCATGTGCACCTGCCAGTGCTGCTGCACCGCGTTCAGCAAATAGCAGAAAACGGCGCAGATCACGCACACCTGCGGCACGTGTCCGCTCAATTGCAATCTGATCGCCACGGAGAGACCCGAACACAATCAACTGCTCTCTGGCGCGGGTGATGGCAACATTCAGGCGCCGTTCACCACCTTCTCGGTTGAGCGGCCCAAAATTCATGGAGATCTTGCCCGTAACATCCGGCCCATACGTCAGAGAGAACAGCATGACATCGCGCTCTTCACCCTGAATATTTTCCAGATTTTTTACAAGCAGAGGCTCTGGTGCCGCATCACCTGTAAATCTTTCAAGGCTGGGATCTTTGCGAACTTCTGCTTCCAGCAGATCCACAATAAGTTTTTGCTGTTCACCATTAAAGGTTACAATACCAACCGAACGTTCACGCCCATCACGCATGATCTTTACTGCTTCTGCAACGACCATACGTGCTTCTACGGGGTTGGTGTGGGACCCATTGCGCCCGGGTTCGTAAACACCTTTGGGCACAAAACGGAACGACACAGCCTGATCGGACGTAACAGGTGAGGGAAAGGTAACAAGGTTGCCGCTATAATATGTCTGGTTGGAAAAGGCGATCAGGCTTTCATGGCGGCTCCGATAATGCCATTCCAGACTAATGGCAGGAATACCTGCACCAAGACATTCGTCCAGAATGGAATCAAGGTCAGTCATTTCATCGGATGTTGCAACATCGTCAGCAGCTCTGCCTGCCACAAAAAAGTCTGTTGGCGGAAGCTGCTTGGGGTCTCCCACAACAATAACCTGTTTCCCCCGGCCAATAGCGCCAATGGCATCCCATGTTGCAATCTGGGAGGCTTCATCAAAAATCACCAGATCGAAAGGCTCTGCATCTGCTGGCAGATATTGGGCAACTGAAAGCGGGCTCATCATCAGGCATGGGGTTAATGTCCGCAGGGCGCTGGGCATTTTCTCTGCCAATTGGCGCACCGGAAGATGACGTGTCTTTTTTGCAATTTCGCGGGTTAATACTTTGTATTCGGGATCATGCTGCCGCGCAGCTTCCCCTGGAATTTTTCCTGCCAAGCGTGCGCGTATCAACCGTATGGCAAGGTTTTTGAGTTTTTCATCAAGTTCACGAAAACGCAGGATACGGCCTTCATGAGTTGCCGCCACAAAACCGCTTAACAATGCGGAATCACTTACGGCATGCATGGTCCACCAACGGGCGTAATTGGCTTCAAAAACAGAAAGAACATCTTCTGGCGTAACCAGACCGTGCTCAATTGCGGTCACCAGCGGTGTTAAGCCCAGTTGTGCCGCATGGTGGCAGGCACGTTGCCATGCACACCAGTCTCGCAATTCACGCGCAGAGTTTTTCCAGTTTTGTAGTTTTTCTTGGATTTCGCTGAGCCAGTCAGCAGCTTTAGGGCTTACCAAGGTGCTGATATCACTGGCACTGCACTCGGCAAGTGTTTTTAGAGTTGCTTCTAGTGATGAAAAGGCAGCCCGATACTGCGTTATTACAGTATGAACACTGCCGCCCGGTGCCAACAGATCTTGCCCTTCTGTCAGTAAGGTTTTGAGATGAGCACGAGCTGAGAGAAGGGCGGCAGTATCTGTCATACACCCGCCAAGCTGGCTTCTGGCGCGTTGGCCCCATTCAAAAACAAGATTTATCTGATCGAAATCTGTATCAAGCCCGCGCCATAGGGCACCAATATGTGCTTTGTGCGGTGCTTCCTCCAACTTGCTGGCTATAGTCTTGCGTTCCACCAGCTTTTCCAGATCGCTTTCGCAATCTTCTGGCATCGCTATGGCATGATCATTCAACCGCTTGCGGATGGCTTTTTGCCCCATGGAACGGGCTAATAGCCATTTATCTTTAGCTGTCTGCCATTCAGCAAGAATGTCAGACACAGGCAGTGTGCTAACGCTTTCTTTCCAACGTGTATTCAGGTCTTCAGTCAAGGCGCGGTGTTGGGCAACATGTTCTTTTTCAGCAAGCACCTGATTGCAAATGTCCTGGGCGGTATCTCCAAACGCCCAACCTGCTGCATGTGGCTGTAATAAATGTGCGCATAGCGCATCAATCTGGCCAAGGCGCACAAACGATAAATTATCTGCCCCCAACGCAAGCGCCTTGACCACATCATGTGCCGCGTTGCGGAGTTCTCCCAAGGCTGCCAGTGTTCCATTGACTGCATCCAGCAACCGAGCCTCCCATAGTGGAGACCATTCTGTTTGCTCAAGCCCGGCTAACTGGGGCGATACAACAATATCGCCAATACGGGCGTACAGTGTGGCTAGGTCTTCAGCGGCCTGCACGAGGTTGTCGTAATCTGTTTTTGAATGCGTATCAGCATTAAGCCACTCAAGAGGAACGCGTACGATCTTTTCTTCCTGCGCACGCAATGTCATGCCAATACCGCGGTAAGGCGTCCAGCCATTTCGGTATGGGGTGTGGAGCGCATGAACATAAGCATTCAGCTCAAGGCGCAATGCATCAAGTGCTTGTTTGGTGTGTGCGTATTCTTCTTGCTGAAAATCCTCCAACGCGGCTTGAGCAGATTGAAATTGCTGGAGCACACCCATTTTATTGGCTTTGGGCGAAAACAGATCCAGACAGAATTCAGCAATGCCCAGCTTTTCCAGCCGATTACGCACAACTTCCAGTGCAGTGCGTTTTTCGGCCACAAACAGCACGGTGCGGCCTTGCGCAAGGGTATTGGCAATAATGTTGCCAATGGTCTGGCTTTTACCTGTTCCGGGAGGGCCAATCAGCACAAAGTTTTCGCCCGCAGCCGCCCGCGCAACGGCTTTGAGTTGTGATGAATCCGCTTCCATCGGGCAAACCAGATCGGCTTCAGCCAATGCTGTATCAAGATCCTGAGAGGCATCAAACCCGACTGGGGGTGTTGCACCATCTTGTTCGGTTTCCTTGACACCATTTAACAGGCGGCTTGCAACATCATTGGTAGCGAGTTTGTCGCGCCGTTCAAGAAGGTCTTTCCACATTAAGAACTTTGAAAAACTTAATGTTGTCAGGCTAACGTGTTCACGAATTTCCCAGCCCGGAATATGGCGTAGATGAAGCCGGAACGCTTCGATAATTTTTGGCACATCCAGCCCCGAAGCATCTTCGGGAAGATTTTCATGCTCCAGTAGGGGGATGCGGATATCATAATCCGCTCGCAGCATTTCCAGCAGGGTTGTGTTTATGCGGGTTTCATCGCTATGCGCGCGCAGCGTAAAGGGAGATTTGATGCTGGCCCGTTCCAGAATAACCGGAACAAGAATGAGCGGCGCCAGATAAGGTTTGCTCTTGTCCTGCGGTGTCCAAGCCAAGGCTCCTATGGTCAGAAAGAGCACGTTTGTGCCACCTTCCTGTTCGGCGGCTCTGGCTTGACGATAAATCTCGATAAGGGCGTTCTGGAGGTTCTCTTTCTTGCACGGAACAACAATCTCACGCCGCGTAAGAGCCTCTATAGCATAGGCGCGTGCGGTATCCTCATGATGGCGTCCTTGATGCAGCGCCTTGTTGCGGGGGTCTGCTTCATCCATCAGGTCTGGTGCGGAAATAAAGCGCAAAGGTTTGGCGTTACCGCCAGCGCGCATGTCTGCCAGCATATCTTCCAGCGCTGCTGGCTCTGGGCAATCAATTTCAATCTGCTGACGGTCAGACTTTGGTAGATTAAGCAGGCGGTTGCGTGCCGACATATCAAGAAGGCGATTGCACCAGCGCTGAACACGATCGGCCGGGCGATCTGGTAGCTGTTCTTCCTCCCGTTCTTCCCGCAGGGTAGGAGCAGCTTCAAAAAGCGGCTGTTCGGAAGCATCTTCCGAGGTTTCATCAAGATTGGTATCTGTATGAGAACCCGGCGTGGAAAGTGGGCGAATGCGGCGAAGACGTGCGCGGTGCACATCAATAATTTCGCGGAATGCGTCCTCATCATCATCGCCGATATCACGCAGGTTGGCTTCTCCGCGCTCACAAGCCGTTGCAAAGCTGGGTTTGCGGGCAGCCGTTACCAGAGTTGTTTCGAAAACGCGCAGGTCATCAAGTTTCAGGCGGTTACGTATGCCCGGCAGGTCTTGAACAATAGATGCCCCCGCATCCTGCTGAGAAAGCCAGAACCCCGCAAAGGCATGCCCTTTGGTAAGCACAATCAAGGGGCGCAGGCCTATGGCCTCAAGACAGGCGGCAAATAAAACAGTGGTATCCAGACAGGTGGCAAGCCGTTCTTCATACACCTGAGAGGGGAGGCGAATGCGTTGCCCATGTTCCACAAACGATGCAGGAGGGTTGATATAGGTGATGTTTAACCCACAAATAGCACACCAAAGCGCCTGTGCCTGCGCCCATACTCTGGCTTTATCGCCCTGATACCCTTCCAGAGAAGGGGATTGCCCTGCCTGCCGTAAAATATCGGAAGCAGTGCGCAAAATACGGGCTATCGCAGGGTCATTCGGTAAAACAAATGCGGCAAGAATATCGGGAATACCACATAGGCCGCCCCACTCATTCCGTGCCAATACACGAACATCACGTGTGGTTCTGGTTAATTCCTGCTCTCCGGCACATGCGGTAACAGTTACTACGGCTTTGGATGCTTCAGTTTGGGCAGAGAGCAATGCCCCATCAAGCGTGATGTCACGGTCATTCAGCACACGCAGTTCTTGGGGCCGAACCTGCTGCAACATCCACGAACGCGGCGTAAGAAACGGGGGTTCGCTGCTGATGCTCACTTCAACAGTAGGATATTCGATATCGGTTTTGTTGTCGAAGGCAAGCTCTTCAAGAATGGGAACACTGTTTTCCCAAAGGCTTGCATTTACGGCTTCTTGCAGTGCGATTTGCAGTACAGGTGTTTCGGTAGGCTGGGGTTGATCGGTGTCTTCAGAAATCTGTTTATGCTCTGTATCCACCGAAAATTCCCCTTTATCTGCCATGTTCATGCGCTCAATAACACAACACTCTATCGTATTATGACAAAGTTATGCGTGTTTCATGAGAAAGAGGAGTGTCCGTAATTGGTAACAGATTTGCAAGTGATGGAAGAATGTTCCTTTACAAATTATCCCTAATCCTAAAACCAAAATAGCAGATATGTGCGTGTTAGAGCAGGCGACGCACAGCTTCTAACACATCATGACGCACACGTTCGCCAAGGGCAGAAGGCAGCAGATCAAAGGCATGCACTGCGTTTGCATAGACGATAAGTTCTGTTGGCACGGCCGCTTTCCATAGGCGATGCGCAAAAGTTATATCTTCATCACGAAACAGATCCAGTGCACCCGTAATAATGAATGTTGCTGGCAACCCAGAGAGATCGTGCATGAAGGCGGGTGATAAATAGCCAAACCGCGGATCATCAGCCGCCAAATTTCCACGCACGGCAGACCATGCGTGTTGGTTTTGGGCGCGTGTCCACACAAATTCTCCAGTTGTAGGATCATCAGAAGGTGCATCTGCGCCACCTGTGCGCAAATCAAGCATTGGGTAAATTAAAACTTGAGCATGTAATTTCACCTTGCCACGATCACGCGCCAGAAAGGCTGTGGCGGCAGCTAGGCAACCTCCACCACTATCGCCCATAACCATGATACGATCGGGATCAATCCCCATTTCTCCCGCACTGTTATGCAGCCATATAAGGGCAGCATAAACGTCTTCCAGGCCACCGGGGAAAGGCGCTTCCGGCGCAAGCCGATAATCAACCGAGACAATCATGGTGCCGGTTTCAGATGCCAGTCGGCCAAGCGTGCCGGCCTGCATGTCGGGCGTGCCCGCAATCATCCCGCCACCATGAACATAGAGAATAGCAGACGTTGTTCTTTTGGCTTTAGGTGGATGAAACAAGATGATACGAACATCAGGAGCGTCATCAGGGCCGGGAACCAACCGCTCCTCATATTGAACCGATCTGGAATTTAAAAGAGCTGTTGTTCCTTCCACCAGGTCGCGGCGGAATGCCATCAAATCATCCTGTTCAGGATCGAAGGCCGGAAATGAAGCCACCATGTTGCGCTGTTCGGCATCGACCAAACCGAGGGTAGTCATTGGGAGAACTCTCCATTTCTCTTAAGAACAACAGTCATCATAAAGGGCAGTTACTCAAGATCACAATGGCCCTACAATAATGTGAATTATCGAGATTTTTGGATAACGAAGGCCCCTCCAATAAAGCAGGCAGCACTCATGATGTGTTTGCCTTGAAGATGAGGCTTTAAGTGTCGTTTACCGCGTCTGCATGTAATACCGCCAGCCACCTGTTTCCGTAATATCGACACCACTACGGGCCACAGCTTCGCTACAGAGAAAGCCGCAAACCTCTTTCCCATTCTCTAACGTAATCCGACCGATGGACATGGGTTGTGGAACAGAAGCTACAAAGCGCCCAAAGCCTGCGGCATCAAGCTCGTAAACCTCCACTTCCAGTCCGTTACCCTTAAAGCCCCGTTCGCGCACAAGGCCCGGCTTGGGGGGCGTGGCATCGGGCAGGGCAAACAGGCGATAATCTGGGGCCGTGCGTGTGGTACTCCGTAAAACAGCATGTTCCTGCTCAAGCTGCCAGTGCAGGGGAAAGCCTTTGAGATGCGCTCCAACCACAGCCAGAAGCACACGATCATGGGCCGCAGTATCATCGGCTTTTTTTGATACGGGTTTATCCGTGCGTGTTGCTCCAATAGCTTCATTTAAAGCATCATGAAAACGCCCAGCCAATTTGGCCAAATCCTGATCGGTGAAGGCCGGGGCAATGAATGTTACCCCAAAAGGAAGGCCATCTGGCGCAAAACCGGCAGGCACAGCACAAGCTGCCATATCAAGCAGATTTACAAAATTGGTATAAGCTCCTAGCAAACTATTGGCTGCAATGGGTTGTTCAATAACCTCTTGCTTTGTGACAATACGTGGCGCCGTTGGCAGCAGCATGATGTCAAAGTCAGCCCACATGCGTTGTGCTATTTGCTGGAGGCTGTGTTGGCGATAAATGCCCTCAAACACATCTGTGGCTGTATATTTTTGGGCACCATAAATAATGGCGCCAACTGTTGAGTCCATATCCTGACGATGCGTGCTGTAAAAATCCTTTATCGCGGCTAATCTTTCCACCACAAAGGGGCCGTTATAGAGCAGGGCTGCGGTTTCCTTTAGGGGCGCAAAATCCAATTCAACGGGCGTACCGCCCATCTGTTCGAGCAGATGAATGGCATGGGCGTAGAGCGCAGCATTTGCAGCGTTACCATCAAAAAACCGATCTTCTTGTTTCAGCACCCCGAACCGAAAGGTAGTAAGGGGCAATGGCCGGGTATCTCGTGCACGCGAGTAGGGTGCGCGTGCATCTGGTGCAGCGGCAATCTGCTCAACATCCCACGCATCAGCCGTTGAACCTGCAAAAACTGAGATACAATCTAGAGATTCACAGGCATAAACAAGGCCATATGTGCTGAGCACACCTCGTGATGGTTTAAGCCCAACAATATTGTTAAATGCAGCCGGCACGCGGCCCGAACCCGCCGTATCTGTGCCAAGTGCGAACGATACCAACCCAGCGGAAACAGCAACAGCAGACCCAGAACTTGAACCGCCAGAAACATAGTCAGGGTTAAACACACAATGTGGTTGGCCATAAGGTGAGCGCATTCCAACAAGACCAGTTGCAAACTGGTCAAGGTTGGTTTTGCCAATAACAAGAGCGCCCGCAGCTTCCAAACGCTGTACAACCTCAGCGCTTTCTTGGGGCGTGTAGGCAAAGGCTGGGCATGCAGCGGTTGTAGGCAAACCTGCAACGTCAATATTATCTTTTACAGCAAACGGAATACCGTAAAGCGGAAGATCAGCGGCAGTTTGTTTTTCTAATTCAGCAGCGCGGGCCAAGAGCTTTTCTGTTGGAACCCGGCTGATCCATACAGCCGGATCTTGGGTGGTATAGGCATCAATACGTGCAATAACTTCATGCACCATGTTGGTAGGCGTAAGCGTTCCGGCGCGATAGGCGGAAAGCAGCGGGGTGATCTGCAACATATTGGGCAGGGTCATGTTTTTTTCCTGTTCTATCAGCGTTGGATGAGCATAAAAATCAGCTTGTGCGGATAACCATAATGCGTTCACCGCCCCGCACTTCACGCCCTTTGCGACAGAGAATTTCAGTCACAACACCGGTGGCTGGGGAGGAAATCTTCATTTCCGTTTTCATGGATTCAATAATGGCGACTGTATCGCCTACCTTAACGTGGTCTCCCACGTTTACAGGCAGTTGCCATACGTTGCCGGGTACGGGGCTATCCACCCCCATATGGCCTTCTGGTAGGATAGATTCATCCGCCTGATTATCATTCGTTTCTTCCTCGAATGTATCAAGGCCCTTCGCAATCCAGTCTTGCCGTTCAGCTTCAAAGGCGGCTTGTTGCCGGGCTTGGGCGGCGGCAATTTCTTCCTTATTGCTTTCAAGAAAAGCGCGATATTCCTTCAGGCTGAACTGTGTTTCCTCAATCTTGACGGAAAAACGGCCATACGGAAAAGCGGCACGAGCTTCCATCAGCTCATCATGTGAGACCGGATAGAAACGGATCTGGTCAAAAAATCTTAAAAGCCACGGCGTGCCTTCATGAAACACATCTGTTGTGCGCCATGTATTCCAAACCTGCGTGGTGCGGCCAAATAGCTGATAACCACCAGGGCCTTCCATGCCATAGATGCACATATAGCTTCCGCCAATGCCCACCACGTTATCTGGTGTCCATGTCCGGGCTGGGTTGTATTTGGTGGTCACAAGCCGATGGCGCGGATCAATAGGAGTGGCGACAGGAGCACCCAGATAAACATCGCCTAACCCCATAACAAGGTAAGAGGCGTTGAAGATGATGTTCTTTACAGACTCAATGGAAGGAAGGCCGTTAATACGCCGAATAAACTCAATGTTAGAAGGGCACCATGGCGCATTAGGCCGCACAAGCTCCTGATAACGCTGCATGGCCAAGCGTGCCTGCTCATCATCCCATGATACGGGCAGATGCACGATACGGCTTGGCACAACAATGTCATCATCGCCTGAAGGCAGAGCTTGCTCAATGCCATGCAGGGTTTCCAGCAAAGTGGAAAGAGAGATGACATCAGGGTTGTAATGCACCTGCAGGGAGCGAATACCGGGCGTAAGGTCTATAATACCTTTTATGGCTTCGGCTTTCAGACGTTCCAGCACGAGTTGCGCACGCAGCCGCAATGTAACGTCCAGTTCTGGCGGGCCGAATTCGAGCAGTAGATAGTTTTCACCCGCACGGCGGTACACAACTGGGATTTCGCCTTCCGAACGAAAGAGAATAGGGCTGTCACCCATAATGGGGGCTGGCAGAAAATCCACGTTCAACAGTTGGGGCTGCACGCGGCGGAAACGCACTTTGTCTCCGGGATGCAACTGCCCCATTTTCCACAATTCATCACGCACAAGCACGGCAGGGCACACAAAGCCGCCCAAACTAGGGCCGTCCGGCCCCAGCAGGATGGGCATATCCCCTGTAAAATCGATTGCGCCAATGGCATAGGCATTGTCATGAATGTTGGAAGGGTGCAGCCCAGCTTCACCGCCATCTGTGCGTGCCCAGCGTGGTTTAGGCCCAATTAGCCGAACACCAGTGCGTGCGCTATTGAAGTGCACCTCATATTCGCTGGAAAATAGCTCTGCAATATCTTCATCTCGGAAGAAATCTGGCGCGCCATGTGGGCCGTATAGCACGCCCAGTTCCCACGTGTGCGTTAGCTCGGGGCGATCTGCCTGTGCAATGGTGGTTGTGGGTTGCGCATCTGCCTGTGGGGCCGCAAGGCGTAAAACATCACCCGTACGCAATTGGCCTGTAGCATGGCCACCAAACTGCCCAAGCATGAATGTGGCGCAAGACCCCAGATAAAGCGGTGCATCAATACCACCCCGAATGGCAAGGTAAGTGCGATGGCCAGCCCCCTTAATTTGCCCCAAAGCTAAAACCTGACCGGCCTTGACTTCAACAGCTTCCCAGTAAGGGACCTCTTTGCCATCCAGTGTGGCAGGCATAAATGCCCCAGAAAGACCAATGGTGGCAGGAGCGTTAAAGCGAAGAACCGGGCCAGAAACGGTGAACTCCAAAGCCGCTACACCATCCGCATTGCCAACAATGCGATTAGCCAGCCGAAAGTTGCGATCATCCATAGGGCCGCTGGGGGGAACACCTACATCCCAGTATCCAATGCGTCCGGGCCAGTCCTGCACGGTAGATTGCAAACCCGGAGAGATGACTTCAATAGTCGTTGGCATATAGGCAAAGTTATTGAGAAGACCTGTAAATACACGCCCCTCAAGCACAGCAGGGGCAGATGTAATGGCACGTAGGTAATCCAGATTGCTTTCCAGCCCCCCTATGCGGGAGCGAGAAAGGGCCTCATGAAGTTTATGGAATGCATCCTCTCGCGTAGCCCCGTGCGCAATAACTTTTGCCAGCATTGGATCGTAGTAAGGGGTTACTTCGGTGCCGGTTTCTATCCATCCATCTACCCGCACGTTTGGTGCAAAACTTACCTCAGTAAGGCGGCCAGTTGAGGGACGGAAATTTTCGGCAGGATTTTCAGCATAAACACGCGCTTCCACTGCCACGCCTTGCGGAATAAGGCTGTCCTGCGGTGGTAAGATCAGACTGCCATCTGCTTGGCGTACCATCCATTCCACAAGGTCTATGCCAAATACCTCTTCGGTAACGCAGTGCTCAACCTGCAGCCGGGTATTTACTTCAAGAAAATAGAACTCGCCACTTTCGGTGTCGTAGATAAATTCCACCGTGCCAGCGGATTCATATGCAACGGCAGAACCTAATGCACGGGCTGCCTCACGCAGGCCTTGGCGGGTTGTATCTGACAGGCCGGGGGCCGGGGTTTCTTCAATAACCTTCTGGTTACGGCGCTGCAGGGAACAATCGCGCTCACCTAGCGTGAGAATATTGCCTTTTCCATCCCCAAAAATTTGCACTTCAACATGCCGGGCGCAGGCAATAAATTTTTCAAGAAAAACGCGTGCATCGCCAAAATTATTACCACCCATACGAGAGACCGCAGCAAAGCAATCTCGCAATTCTGTCTCGTTATGGCACACTTGCATGCCAATGCCGCCGCCACCGGCCGTACTTTTAAGCATGACGGGGTAACCAATACGCGCGGCTTCAATTGCGGCTTCATCGGCTGAGTTCAGGATATCAGAACCGGGCAGGAGGGGCACGTTGTTCTGTTTGGCCAGTTCACGCGCTGTGTGCTTAAGGCCGAACATACGCATATGTTCAGGGCGTGGCCCCATGAAGCGAATACCGCGTTCGGCCAGTTTTTCAGCAAATTCCGCACGTTCGCTAAGGAACCCATAGCCGGGATGAACAGCCTGTGCACCCGTGTTGGAACAGGCATCCAGAATAGCATCCATGTTCAGATAACTATCTGTTACTGCAGCCGGGCCAATCAGCACGGCTTCATCTGCTTCCAGAACAGGGGGCGTAAAGCGATCTGCTTCTGAGCACACCGCTACAGAAGCGATGTTCATGCGCTGGAGTGTGCGACTGACACGCCGGACAATTTCTCCACGATTGGCAATGAGAACCTTAGTGAACATAGCTAATCTTTCGGTGTGTCAAATAGAAGCGGGGTCACCAATAACCACGCGGATAGGCGTGGGTGTGAAACCGTTGCAGGGATTGTTGACCTGAGGGCAGTTTGACAGCACAACAAGCGTATCCATTTCGGCCCGCAAATCAACAAAACCACCGGGGACGGAAAGACCATCGTCAATAACCAGTTCACCATTTTGCATAATGGGAACATTCATGAAGAAATTGACATTGTTGACGATATCACGCTTGCCCATGCCGTATTTTTCTACTTCCAGAAGAAAGTTTTCACGGCATGCATGCATGTATTTTGTTTCGTGCCCAAAGCGTACAGTATTGGATTCACAGCTACAGGCACCGGCCAGCGTATCGTGGCGCCCGCAAGTATCTTCCACAACTGTCATGAGCACATTGCCTTCGTTAGAAAACAGGCGTCCACCTTTGCCAATATAGGCAGATCCCTGATTCAGAAGAGTGTCTTGCGCACTGTAACGTTCGTAATAAGCGTGTGCATTATAGAACAGGGCATCCACCGCCTGCTGGCTTTCAAGGTCAATAATGCGCAAAACCTGCCCCTTGCGCACAACGCCAGACCACGGCACGCGGGCGGGCACAACCTGATCTAGAGTGATGGCAGAGAAAACTTTGCTGATATCATATTCTGGCATGGATCTGGTTCCTGGATCAGGCAAAGAGGGGATCTGTGTTTTCGAAGCCACGGCGGGCTTCTTCGCAAAATGTCCGGCAAAGATCATCTGGCTTAAAAGCAGGGGCTTGCCAGCGCACGGCATCAATTGGGGCAGGGGCAAAGGTTTTATCCGGTGCCAACGGGTGCGGACAGTTGGAGACAGCAACAAGCAGATTCATTTCTGCACGCAGGTCTACATAGTCCCCCGGCTGCACATCGCCTTCAATCCAGCGGAAGCTGCCATCTGCTTGCGTGCTGATGTGAGAGAAAAAACTGATGCAGGATGTAACATCATGCTGGGCCATATCATGCTTGCCAGCAATCAGGCGCAGATTGTTGCGGGTATTACGCAGGCCCGCATTCCCAAAATTGCGCGCATTGCTTTGCGGCGTGCTGCCACCCATGAGGGTATCACTAAAGCCGCAGGAATCATTGATAATGGAAGCAAGTACACGCCCCATATCAGAGAACAGTACACGCCCTGTTGTCAGGCATGTGGTCCACTGCAGTTTGATGGTGTCACCCGCGTTGTAACGTTCACTATGATCATCTGCGTTCCAAATACCTACGGAAACACCATTATTGCCAGAGGTATTGATCAGCCGCAGAGCCTGCCCACGCGGTAAAAGTGTGCTCCAGTACCAACCTCCCGGTATGGTTTCACGGTGCAAAACGCTGCCTTCTGCCATTTCAATAGGCGCAGCAGCCGGGCGTGCACTGTTTTCCTTGAGCAATGCTTGATCGCGAAGCTGGTTGTAGCGGGCGCGATACCATTCGGGGGTCTGTTGATCGATCTGCATGGAACGCTCCTGTATTGTGGAGTGAATTGAAAAAATGGTGCTCAGCACGGCACAGTGTCGAGCTGTGGGGGACGGCCTTTTTCATGAACAGGCGGAATAAGAGACGCAATAAGATGGAGTTTTCCTGAAATAACCCCAGATTGCGTCATGAACTGATCTGCAATTTCCTGAAGCTTTTTGACCTGCCCCTGCACCAGAAGCACTTCAAGTGTCTGACGGCGCACGAGGTTGACATGCAGGGAGCTGATAACTTCAGCCAGATTTTCGTATTGCAGTTCAGCCAGTTTTTGGGAAAGGCCCGTTGCGGCATTGTTGTAAAAGAGAATGATGACACCAGCCATCAACTCCTCAGCGCAGTCTTTCCGTGATGCCATAAGTTCCTGATGCAGGATGTTCTGTATGGCTTGTGAACGGCTGGCATAGCCTTTTTCGGCCACCATGGCATCCAGTTCGTGCAAGATCCCCGGTGGCAGAGAAACGCTGATACGGCTGACCTGTTCTTTTGTTTCCCGGCTGCTCATGAGTGTTCTTCCTATTCCGCCTTGTCTGTTACGAGGGTAAGGAGGGGGATGTTGAAATCTTCCGCTCCTTCATCCGTTTCCTCGGTGTTATCACCAAAGGAGCGAATGAGTGCCTCCAGATGGGCTTTTGTCGCGAGGAATTCGTCTGAGGTCATCTGTGTAGCCCTGCGGGGGCGGGAAAGCGGTACTTCGATAACTTCCTCTACCCGGCCCGGACGTGGCTTAAGCACAAGTATCCGGTCTGCCAGATAAATGGCTTCATCCAGATCATGCGTGATAAAAACAATGGTAATGTCTATTTTGCGCCAGATCTCCATCAGGTAATTCTGCATTTTCAGGCGTGTCTGGGCATCCAGCGCACTAAAGGATTCATCCATCAGCAGCACGCGTGGGCGTGCAGCTAATGCGCGCACAATGGCAACACGTTGTTGCATGCCGCCTGAAAGCTGATGCGGGAAAGATGAGGCAAATTGTTCCAGCCCCACAATCTGGAGCCATTGCATGGCTTCTCGGCGCGCTTCCACCTTGGAAGTTCCGCCCATTTCAATGCCAAACATCACATTGCGGCACACATCCATCCATGGAAAGAGCGTGTATTTCTGAAACACCATGCCGCGATCAGGGCCGGGGCCATTCACTGGTTTTCCATCCACAAGAATACGCCCTGTGGTCGTGCCTTCCAGCCCGGCAAGAATGCGGATAAGTGTAGATTTACCGCAACCGGATGGGCCAACAACACAGACAAATTCACGCCGATGGATGTCGAAATTGATGTCTTCCAGCGCTATGGTCTGGTTACGCTTTTGGGCGAAGACTTTTCCAACATGGTCAATTTTCAATACACATTCACGCTGTTTGATGTGCGCCATGCGCTCGGCCACATCTGGCGGTAAGATGCGATAGTCAGGGAGAGAATTTTGGGTCATCAGGCGTTCTCCCTTTTCCATGTAAAGAACTTACGTGCCAGCAGGCCCAGAACCATATCCGTACCCAGCCCGACAATTCCGATAAGAGCCATAGCCGCGTACACATTATCAAAATGCTGGTAGCGGGCTTGTTGTGTAATAAACCACGTAATGCCAGATGATGTGCCAATCAGCTCCGCTACGATCAAATATGTCCAAGCCCAACCCAGCAGAATGCGCTGATCACGGTACAGATCAGGCAGAATCCCCGGTATCACCACACGAAAAAGCAGTCTTAATCCGCGTGCACCAAGTGTGCGTGCCGCCTCAATAAGGGCAAAATCCAGTTTGCGGGTTGTGTTGGCAATAACAAGTATTTGCTGGAACAGCGTGCCAATAACAATAATAGCAATCTTGGGCGCATCATAAATACCAAGAATAGCAACAGCGAGTGCGCCAAAGGCAGGGGCGGGCAGATAGCGAAAAAAATCTACCGATGGCTCAATAAGGCGCGCCATGGCTGGCAAAGCGCCACACAACACACCCAGCGGCACGCCGATGAGTGACGAGATAACAAAACCCCAGAAAATAATCCGAATACTGTGCCCGAAAGCCTGCGTGATGGAATGCTCTGCACCAGTTGGAGCCGCAGAGGTAAACGCATGCACGAAGGCTGACAGCACCTCTCCAGGGGATGGGAAATAAACAGGGTTTGTTGCAACTCCTTGTGGAGCAGGCAGTTGTTTTGCTCGCATCTCATCCACGGCGCGGTTGAAGTCTGCGCGCTTCATTCTCATGCCGGATTCAAGGTAATCTTCTCCACCGGGATCAGTAATGAGCACCTGCGGATGCCATACAAAAGGCAGGTAGCTTACAGCACTCCATGTTAGCAAAGGCAGGAGAACCGCCAGAATACCGAACACTCCACGTGCCGTTCGGTCTGTCCGGCCATACAATCTCCATGAGGCGGCAAGGCCTTGCATCGCGGTCTCCTACCTCAGTCTTATTTCACGGCGTTTACGAAGGATGGATCAATGTAGCTGTCTACATTTTGCGGCGTTTTATACACGCCGTAACGTACATTGAAGGCATCAGAGATGGCAGAAGAACCGTAGAGAGAGTCCAAACCATCCTTTTTTGTAAAGACAGTTTTATCATCTGAAAGTGTCAGAAGATGCGTGCCTTTTAGGAAGCGTTTGTAAGTGTCTGGAGAAACCCCAGTGCGGGTTGCCATAATGCGCAGGGCATCAGGCTGCGTTTTGGGATCCTGAATATAAGTCACAACACGATCCCACACACCAACCAACCGCTGCCATTGATCGCGGTTATCATGCAAGGACTGTGGATCAACAACGATAGTATCATAAATCAGTCCGGGCACTTCATGCGATGTAAATACCGGGCGCGCTCCGGGCACCATATGTAAGGCTTGCCCAGCATTAGGCTGCCAAGCAGCCACGGCTGCAACTTCGCCAGAAGCCAGAACCTGAGGGGTTTCATTGGTTTTGGTATTAACGAGCTTGATATCTTTCTCGCTCATACCGGCTTTTTCCAAACCTTTGAGCAAAAGGAGATGATCGACCAATCCTTCTTCAACCGCAACAGATTTGCCCTTAAGGCCCTGCATATCGGTAATTCCTGGCTGGGCCACCACCATATCATTGCCATCGGAATAGTCTGTCACAAGGATCATCTCGCCCTTGTGGCCATTTGCGCCTGTTACCAGTGCATCACCATTTGTTGCCATAACAGCATCAAGCTTGTGTGCAGAAAAGGCATCCAGAGAGGCACTGTAATCAAACCACTGGAAATCGGCATCCACGCCAGCTTCCTTCAGCCAGCCTTTATCAATGGCAACTTGCCATGCAACCCAACCGGGCCAGTCGCTATAACCAACTTTTAGTGTTGCAGCTGATGCGGAGGCCGAGACAAAAGTTGCCGCAGCACAAACACCAGCCAAGAGAACTTTCCGGAGAGGCGAGAGCAGACGCATGTGAGAACTCCAGTAATACGAATATGTAAAATCGTATTACTCATTCTCTAGCGGATCCGATTTGGTTGCAACATAAAAATGTTCCTAATCCGGAACTAATTTTTTATGCATTCTAACTTATTGATTTTATTTTATTTATTTTTTCCCAGCCACACGCTCAGAACTGGTGTCAGTATCAGCTCTAAAAAGAAGATTTTTAAATAAATCCTACATAATCAAATAGTTATCTAACGCTTCCTTCCTCTGCATGGTCTTTTGCCCTGATTACCCGTCCGTATGCAGTTTTCCCGAATTCTTCTGAATACGTGCCGTTATCCCATGCCATTTTCCCGCCGATAATAACGCTCCGTACAACGGCATCTGGACGATTAACAATCTGCCTGCATCCGAATTCAGGACGGTGCATAAAGTGGTAGGTTTTTTCCGGGTTCCATTGTGCAAGAGCGACAGGGTCAATAATACAGAGATCGGCTTGCGCACCGAGGTACACCAATCCTGCATTGATTCCGAAGAATTTTGCAGGAAGTTCTGTCAGACGATGAACCATGCGAGAAACCTGCTGTAATCCTTCTTGCTGTGCAATTTTTAATGCACGCAGGTTTCCATCATAAAAACCAATATTGGCAAGGTGTGCGCCACTATCATTAAAACCCGGCAGGGTTTGATTGTGGAACAGGAGCTTCCTGAGTGTTTTGGCATTACGGTTTGCAAAAGTTGTTTCCCAACGCAAATCTGTATCCCATGCCCGCAGCAAATGGAGGAAAAACGCTGCATCATCTTTGATAGGGTTTGGAAAGCTTGAGAAAAATTTCGTTTCTTCATCATGAAGAGAAACATTATGACCATTTGAAGCTTGATATTTGAGAAGCCTGCGGTAAGGAGCTTCCAGCGTTTCTCCAACCCAACCGGTCAGCGGGCATTCTGCTACAATCATGTCATTGAGTTGCCGGGTTAGCACAACATCCTCCAAACGGAGCCTCCGCAACATTCTGGCAAGAGACCAACCGTTTTTCCCCTTAAGCCACATTTTTCGGAATGCTTTGACCCATGCGGGGGTATTGAGAATGCGAGCACGACCCTGACGGTCATCAAGTTCCAGTTCGTTGAGAACCCGAAACTCCGGCACTTCATCCGCTATCGGATTGATGGCACCATCACTCCAGATACGAAATGATGATGATAAAGCCTGAAAACGTAAATTTCCTTTCAGCACTTGAGAATTCAGAATGGAAGATAGCAGCAGGCAAAGGTACATGGCGGAACGATTGGTTTGTAGGTCAATCGCTGCCAACACCGTTGTTTTAAGCGGCTGTTTGTAAAGGCGTCCGCTGGTCAGCATAAAACTGCGTACTGCGGCAAAAATATCGTCTTTGGGGGGAGTGGCCTGCCAAACGCGATTATAACGTCGTACAATATTTGTAAGCCGGGATAATTCTGGAAAGCGCGCATACTGGGTCGGGATTTTTTTCTTTTTGTTCGGTGTGTTGGCAAGAAAATGAAAAGGCAGCGCATCGGTTGAGAAACCAGCATAACCTTGAGACATACCGGCTTCCAGAAGTTGCGCCATTTGGGCAAGCTCCTGCTTTGTTGGCTCTCTGCTGATAGATGCGGTTAACCCCATAACTTCAATCCTGAGCATGGAATGAGGTATAAGCGGCACCACATTAGGCCCCAGTGGCAGGCTTTCCAGATGGTGAAGATAACCTTGTGAATCTGACCACGTGCAGGCATCCGCAACCCGGCTTAGAACAGACTTGGGCATGTTCTCAACCCTTGCGAAGCAATCCACAATAGGGTCTTCACCATTGCGGCGCTGATGACCATACGTCACGCCAATGGAGCAATTGCTTATCACAACAGTTGTGGTTCCGTGGCGTACCACTTCTGGCAATTCAGGGGCAAGTTCGATTTCCAGATCAAGATGTGTGTGAATATCCAGCAATCCTGGCATTAGCCACAACCCCTGACATTCTATCTCGAAAGCACCGTGTGTAGATTCAAGATGAGTGCCGATTGCAGTAATTTTGCCATCGGTCATGGCAACGTCTGCAATAACGGGGGACTTTCCACTGCCATCGAACAAAGTGCTGTTTCGGCAAATAATATCAACCATATATATCTCCGAAAGCGGCGCAGGGAGACATGAAGAACAGATCACTGCGTATAATGGTCGTTCTGCCAGCTGCCACTTATCCAATAACAACAGACTTGAAGAAAATTAGTTTCTGAATAAATAAATTTATATATGAGAAGCGATTATTTATAATATATATGAGTAAATAATCGTGAATTGTACATATTGATCAATTAACCATTTCTCGCCATGCTGCGCGTGCGAGTGCAGCACTGGCAAGGGCAACCATGCAAATAAGGGCTGCGCAACCAAGCCATCCATAACGCGCGTAAAAGGGGGCGGGAGCAACAGCCCCAATACTGCCGCCTAGATAATAGCAGGTAAGATAGAGGCCAGTTGCCGCAGACCGGCCCGTTTTGGCATGACGCGCCGTGTAGCCAGTAGCGCAGGATTGCCCGGCAAAAACGGCCATGCAGGAAAGAGCCAGCCCAACCACGATAGAAGGGAGATAGAGGGAAAGTGTGAGAACAATTCCTACAATTCCGGCTATTTGTGAGAGCAGAAAAGCCTGTGTGCGTCCAATCCTACCAATAAGACGCCCAAAGAAAGGCGTAACCAAGACTGGCAATAGAAAGACCACAAATAGGGTACCAACCTCTAGAGAGGTCAGGCGGAACGGTGGCGCCCCCAAACGTAGGCTCAGATAGGTGAAGGAGGTGACCTGCTGAAACAGCAAGCTGGCACCGATAAAACAGGTGGCTAGGAGCCGCCAGTCCTGCGCTCCTTTTAGGACACTTTTTAAACTTTCAGAAAGGGAAGGGCTGGGTTTGAAATGGCGCTCCGTAGGTAAACAAAACACAGCAAGAGCAAGCACGAAAGACAGCAAAACCGCAAAGACAAGAAATGTGGAGAGCCATCCCGTTAATGCAGCAGCTGC
Organism: Acetobacter sp. AAB5; assembly: GCF_050106715.1. Taxonomy (NCBI): domain Bacteria; kingdom Pseudomonadati; phylum Pseudomonadota; class Alphaproteobacteria; order Acetobacterales; family Acetobacteraceae; genus Acetobacter; species Acetobacter sp. AAB5. The sequence goes on along the minus strand of NZ_JBNIEW010000005.1, from coordinate 58,747 downwards.
ACCTGCAAGAAATCGGCCACAGAACCCACCGAATGCCGTACCCGCAACATACACACCGTTTATGGTAGTTGCGGCACGCCCCGACCATTCCTCGGCAATATAAGCAAGGGCGGCGGTAAAGATAAACGGAACCAGTAACCCTTGCGCAAACCGTAGGGAAAAAAGAGCTGCAAAATTCCATGCCAAAGCGCAGCTAGCGGTTGTGACAATCAGACCGATAAGCGCCATTACCATAATGCGTTTGCGCCCGAAGCGATCCGAGACCGCACCCGCCAGCGGGGCAGCAACTGCCACGCCTAGCGTGGAGGCACTGATTGTCCAGGTGCTGGCCCCCAGGCTAACGCCAAATTGCCGTGCAATATCGGGCAGAATAGGCTGAGTGGCATAAATATTCAGAAGCGCACAACCACCTAAGGCAAAAAGGGCTATTATTTTACGAAGAGGAATCTGTGTGGTTGCGCCTGTTTCATTCCTCATTGCACGACCCTGGAACAGTTCATGATCGACCTCGTAAAAATATCCATGCAAACAGGGCCTTGGGCGCAAGTTCTGAGACGTGTCATTGCTATTATTCAGTACAACAGATTTATGAATTAAAGAGTAAACGCAAGATCCGGTTTCCCTTACGCGATATTGTGATGAACGCGCGTGAACTGTTTTGTGAACATGATGATGGGGCTATATAATCAGACATGGACGCGCTTCATCTCATGCGGCTTCTGTTCACATTGGGGAAGTAGCTTTAGCACGGCAGCGTTGTGCATAGGCACTGGGGCTACATCCTGTGTTCTTTTTAAAAGCTGCGGCAAATGCCCCCAGGCTTTCGTAACCCACGGCAGCGGCAACATGAGTAACATGCTCGCCTCGTGCCAGTTTTTCCTGAGCATTGAGAATACGTAAGCGCTGGCGCCATGCTGAAAACTGCATTCCCGTATCGGCCGTGAAATGCCTTACGAATGACCGGAGAGACATTCCCGCCATATCAGCCCAATCCTGTTGCCTTCGTGAATCAGCAGGGTTGGTGCTTAAAATATCAGCCACCCGTTTCAGCCGCGTATCACCGGGGAAAGGCAATGAGACGGACTGATGAGGAATAGATAGAAATTCATCCCAGAAACTCTCGGCCAAGCGTATAACGCAATCATTCCATACTGCGCCTTGAGCATTTTGAGATAAACGCTCGGCCTGAGCGAGCAGCAATCGTGTGCTGTCTGCTACAAAAGATTTGTTGCTAAGAAAAGAGCATCTGCTGCCAGTAATATACAGGATACAGCCCGCAATAGCGCCGTGAGAGCGGGCCTCATGCACCAAGCCTGATGGCAACCAAAGAAGTTGCCCCGGCCCGATCAGCCAGTAAGCACCTTGCGTTATAACGGCCATAACACCGCTTTCCACCACAAATATTTGTCCATTTTCATGTACATGCTGCAAGGTGGTTCGACGCTCGCTCTGCTTTATCTGTCCACCAAAAAGCCAAGGTGAACGGGCCGGAGGGTAAGGGAGATTGGCGTGCATGAGTCGTATTATGGCTTATTCACGAGAGAACGCCAAAAATATCTCCTGTAAAGCTTTCTGATCTACTTTCTTAGAAGATCAAAGGGCTTTCCATGAAACATGAACAGATTATCCGAAATATGTTTGCTGTATTCACGAATTTTGATGCAGACCCCAACGCATTACTTGCTTTCATGACGCCTGATTATCGGCAATGTGTTGATGGACATGAAATGACATTAAGCGCGTTTCAAACTCACACACGCGCTTTGCGTGCCAACCTTAGTCGGCTGGAAATCGATATCCAGCATATAGTGTGTGAGGGTAATAAAGCAGCCACGGTGCATGTTGCGCGTATTACACGCCTCTCTGGTGAGGAAAGTCTGATCAAGGTTGTTGCCTTTTATCAGTTCAGAGAAGGCCGCATCTGTCTTGTTGATGAACTAACCCATCTTTTGAAAGGTAACGAGAAAGACCAAAACCTTGGAGCATTACAATGAAAAACAGGCTCTATTCGTGAAAATAGAACCTGTTTTCTAGTACGACGGTATCAGGCAATCAGGCTGAGCGTGCTTTTGCTTCTGCTGTTTTCTGATTTTCGATGAGATACGGACCAGTAGCACGAATGGTCATGGAAAGAATGCCCATTTTACCGTGGGTAAGATGGGTGCCCAATGGCAGTATGGCATTTCCATTGGTCCATGCGCAGTCTGCCCAACCCTCGTTATGCCAGCCTTCGGGTTTTTCAGCCTGAAGGTGAGGGGTAATGTCGTATGCTTGGTTGGCGCAGAGCAAACGCACTTCTGCCACGGCAACCCCCATAAAACGGCGGTCATCAACAAACGGTCCGATCACATCGGCCGGACGGCTGGCACGTGAGACAATACGCACACCAGCCGTATTGGCAGGCAACATAAAGCTGTAATGCTGCCCATCATGCCGGAAGGGACGGATAGGGGTATTATTTTCTGTAAGCAAATACAGATCTGGGTCCATCACCAGTTCTGCATGTTCAGCCCTAGCGCCACTGGTGTTCCGTGCTTTCAGCTTGCGGAACAGAGGCTCAACAAAAGCACGCTCCACACACAGAGGAGCAGCGGCATCGCTCTCCCAACTTTGGGTTGCATGACGCAGCGTTGCAATTTTGCCTTCCTGACGGAATGCCCGACGATTGCCTGTATCCAGATAGCTTTCTGTCAACATGCCATCGGCAGTAATAACAGAATGCTGCTCTGTTTCCACATGGTAGTAATCGTAAGAAGTAATGGATGTATCGTAGAAGATGGAAACACCATTAACCAGCATACGCACAGGCACAAACTTGCCATCAAAGAACAGGCTATGTTCTGCGGTAATCAGCATGTCCTTATAAGGCACACCATCTGCAATGGCATCCTTCAGAATGCGCACCGGGTATCCCGCCTCGTCATGCGGTAGGTCGGGGCGGATAGTTGCGTGCGTTTTGCCAACCCAGGTAACCGGGCGAGGGATGCTTTTGTTGCTTTCCCAATCAAACGTCACCACCTGATCGCCAATCTGAATGTCTTCAACCGCCACGTCACCATCAGGCGTACGGATCATGCTGCCAGACAGGAAGCACACTTCGTAAATAAGATCACCATTGGCATCGGGAACAAGTGTATAGCCTGCTTTTTCTGCGCCTGCGATGTTGAGGGTAACAGTTGCGCCGTTTGTAAGTGAAAGAGTAACCTGATCGGCAGTTGGGTAAGTAACACTTGTAATATCGGCAGCCTTCAGGCCGGCGAGTTCAATACCATCGGAATCTCCAGCAGACGTGCCGTTAAAACCGCTGATCATAGTTGTGACAATGCCGCCGGAAGTTAACCCGGAAATAACCACACCGGCATTGCGGCTTCCGACCATATCAATAGTGCCGCTTGTTCCAGACTGAATGGTGGCGCTACCGCCATTCTGCAAGGTAACCGTGCCAGATAGGGTGGCATTATCTCCAAAAGTTATGCTGCCACCACTGTTGACACTTGCAGACACGATGGTGGAACTATCCCCTGCGGAAACAAGAGAGCCACTCTCAACTATAATGGAATCAGCTATCGCATTATCGGAAAGGATGGCTTCACCACCACTTGTAATGCTTGTCGTTCCCGATGCCACACTCCCGCTATACATATAAACGGCGGCACCACTGCCCGTAATGGTGGTATCAACAGTTGTACCACCTGATACAAACAGATCACCATTGCCAGATACAATTGTACCCGTTGCTGAACCACCAGCAGAAACAGTTAAACCTGCTCCTGATGTTACATACGTTGCGCTTGCGGAGCCACCGTCTAGAACCGTTTCTGCTGTGCCTGTATCGCTTAGAACTGTACCAGTAGTAGAACCACCACTGGAAACATAAACCTGGCCTTGCGATGCGGCATGGATGCCAGAAATTGTAACGCCATTTTCAATCTGAAGAGTGCCATCATCTGTAACTGAGGCATTTGTAACCTGACCTCCAGAAATATCGCCGTATGTATTGGGGCCGGTTACTGTAAAACCATCCAATGCAGCGCCACTATATATACCTACCCAGCCACCATCTTCATTCGTCCAGTTTGAGCCTGTTCCGCCATCATGCAAATAAGCATGAGTATTGCTGCCAGAAATGCTCAGATTTGTGGCTTTTCCCCAAACAGCTTCCTGACCATTTTCTTCAACAGTGTCATTCTCACTCAAACCCCCGGCAGAAATTATAATATTTCCGCCATCAGTTACTGATGTAGCCGAAGTTGTACCACCACTTGAGACATTTAGAACGGCTCCGCTACCAGATACCAATGTGCTCGTAACAGTTCCGCTGCTATAAACATCTATATATCCGCCAGACCCCACAGTAACATTACTGGCAGTTCCTCCCGAACTTACAAAAAGCCCGATACCGCTAAGAACTGTGCCTCCATTCTGCTCTGTGGCGTTGCCACTGCCACCACCTATAGTGGTATCTTTAGAAATATCAGACATGATTATTTACCTTTTACGAGAAGTGGATGGTAATGTTTCAATGACTTGCTGGGCTGTAGTGAGGGCGAGTGTTCAAACTGATGCAGCGTATTTGCTTGCCGCAGACAGAACGAAAAACCGTGGTGATTGAAATCAGAGATTACAGAACGTGTCGTTTCAGCAAACCATGATGGATCTGGTCTAACCCTGATGAAAAACAAGACATGCTTTAACCATCGCGCGCGTTCCACCAGATGATGCGCCGTAATAAAGAAATATGGATAAGAGTACGCAGCCTTAAAATAACCAGCTTTACCGCGAGCTATGGCTGTTTTTGCAGTCATGATGGTTGAGACCGGCAAGGTATGTTTAAATAAGCCTGACATGTTTTTACTTTTCCGTATGAATTTTCTTAACTCTTAAATTTGTTAAAAACAAACATCACTTTATGGATTCAAAAATTACTAAACTTTACGGAATTGTTGACGCGTTTAAAACATATATTACTCAAAAATATTTTAAAGATAAAATATTTTTTAATATCAATTATGTTGTGATTTATATCGTAGATTTTGAATTTAACATACTGAATATAAAAGAATTTATATAATGAGAATACGTGGTATGCGTGTTTGTTCTGGAAATAAAATACGGTTCGATAGAGGATTATTACGGCATCATTTTATTTTAAAAATGCATAAATGTATCAAAATAAAACGAGGCATTTATATATTCTTGCTCTTTAATAATAATATGGAAAATAAAAATGCGGCATCAGGAACCGTTTGATACGTTGTTGTGTCATAATTCCCGAAAGCGGTTTAAAGCCGCCCCATTATTTTGAGTAAAGCGGTCCATGCCTATTTCAGCCTCACCCGCAGTAGCAACCTGTCCTGCACCATTCAGCACTTTACATCATCCAAATTTTGCAGTGCCGGATCTTGCGTGTGATACACACGCCCATGTTATTGCAGTAGATACAACGCGTTATCCATTTACATCAAACCGTAGCTATACGCCGCCACCTGCGCCGGAGAAAGCTTATCTGACTATGTTGGATGCGTTGGGCATACAGCGTGGCGTGCTCGTGCAGCCAAGTATTTACGGCACGGATAATAGGTATATGCGCCAAGTTCTGGCACGCCATACCGACCGCCTGCGAGGAGTGGCTGTTATTGATGCAACTGCCAGTAATACAGAGCTGGAGTTGATGCACGCAGAAGGCGTGCGCGGCGTGCGTATTAATGCCTTGTTTCGTGGGGGTGTCGCACTGGATAGTATGGAGCAGATTGCCGCGCGCATTGCACCTTTTGGTTGGCACATGCAGTTTCTTATTGATGTGGCCCACGGGCTGGATCTTCTACCGCGTATTGCACAGCTTGGGTGTGACGTCGTGATAGACCATATGGGTTACCTTACGCCCTCAGCATACGGCAATGAAGCGCTGAAAGCTTTGGAAAAATACGTGGCAGAGAAGGGATGGTGGGTAAAGCTCTCTGGGGCGTACCGTCTGGTAAAAAAACTTGAGGATATGCGGCAAGTTACCCCACTTGCGCAGGCACTTATCCAAGCAAATCCTCAGCGTATGTTGTGGGGGAGCGACTGGCCGCATGTTGCTGTGCGCGATATGCCAAACACGACAGACTTGCTTTCCATGCTGGCAGAATGGGCACCAGATGAAGCCATGCGCCAACGTATTCTGGTACAAAACCCAGCAACACTTTACGAGTTTGCATAAGAAGCACCAAAGCAAACGCAATAACAAACTTTTTGCAATACAGTCCGTTCCAATACTCTATTCCAAATAACAAGAAAAACTGGAAAATAGTATGGTGTGGGTGAACGGACTTTCTCGTGCGGAAAAAGCAACATGCCTTTCCGCCTTTGGTGGTTGGATGCTTGATGCATTTGACTATATGATTTTCACCTTTGTTATTACAACACTTATCGGGCTGTGGCATATCAGCGCGGCCTCTGCTGGGGCCTTGGTAACAGTTACGCTATTGTTTTCCTCACTTGGCGGGTGGGGAGCCGGTATTCTGGCAGACCGGTTTGGCCGTGTAAGGTTACTTCAAGCCAGTATCCTATGGTTTTCGATTTGCACTTGTCTCATCGGGTTTTGTCAGAATTTCACACAGCTTTTTATTATTCGCACTCTGCAAGGCATTGGCTTTGGTGGAGAATGGGCCGTCGGATCTGTTCTGGTAGGAGAAATTGTGCGCGCCGAGCATAGAGGAAAAGCTGTCGGCCTCATTCAAAGCGGATGGGCGGTAGGGTGGGGCGCTGCTGCGGCATTTTATGCTTTGGCTTTCAGTATGCTTCCTCCCAATCTGGCGTGGCGTGCTTTGTTCTGGATCGGTATTTTACCAGCCTTTTTGGTGCTGTACGTACGGCGCTACGTGCCTGAACCTGCCAGCTTTAAGATACAGCAAGCCGCTACAAAAAAAGCGCAATCTCAGCCGTTCTGGGCCATATTTGGCCCCAGCCTGTTCAAAACCACTATGCTTTCTGCGTTGCTGTGCCTGGGTATTCAAGGTGGATATTACGCCATTACAACATGGTTACCCACGTATCTGGAAAAAGAGCATGGGCTTTCAGTTATTCATACAGGTGAATATCTGATGGTTGTGATTATCGGCTCTTTTTTAGGATATGTGTGCGGGGCGTTTCTGGCAGATATATGGGGCAGAAAACCTACGTTTTCATTTTTTGCAGTGCTTTCTCTTTGCAGTGTCATTATCTATTTGCTGTTGCCATTAACCAGCACGGAAATGCTCATTGCAGGCTTTCCTCTTGGATTTTCCGCATCGGGTATTTACAGCGGATTGGGCGCGTATCTGTCAGAACTTTTTCCACAGGCATTACGGGCAAACGGGCAGGGGTTTGCCTATAACTTCGGGCGGGCCATGGGGGCACTTTTTCCGGGGATTATCGGTTTTCTAAGCGAGAGTATGGGGCTGGGTAAGGCTATCTGTTTGTTTGCAACATGCGCTTATAGTGCGGTGTTGCTGATTGTATTTTTCTTACCAGAAACAAAAGGTAAAATTTTGCAAAATTTTTGAGCGCAAGACAGATTGTGCCGCCGATGGCTACGGGCAAGCTGCTTGCTTGGGTCCGTAGCCAATAATAGAAATCAATAAGGCTTGCTCTTACAGGAAGAAGAGCCCTGCCTAAACAGCGGTTTCCTATTACTTGTTCTTAAGTTTTGCCTCCCATGCGGCCCGCACTTCGGCAGGTGTCATTTGCTTCTGTTGTCCCTTTTTTGGCTTTTCAGCAGGCACTGGTTTCTTGCCGTTTGTTATGCGGGCTTTCGTGGAGGAGGGCTTTTGTTTTCCTACTGAACCGCGTGCATGAGAGAGTGCTCCGGGTGCAATCCCGGCGGCAGGATTGCTGTTCACTTCCTGAACAGCGCGGCTGCATAGAGATTTGTCACCTACACCGAACTGAATGGTTGGAAGCAAGGCAAGCGGCGGAAAAACAAATCCCAGCCCGGTAGCTGCGGCTGCACGGCCAATAATTTCGGCACCGGGAAGAACCATGGGGGACTTAATGGGGCCGGTAATATGGAATGCACCCGGTAGCGAAGCAATTGTGGGGTGTTGTGAGCGCGTGGTGAGTTCATAATCCAGCTTGTTTGTGCGGAAATTGATAGTGCCTTTACCCAATGTGCGGGCTTCGCCCGTTTCAAGCAGCAAGGTATTGGTTGAGACAATACCATTCTTGAGCGGCATATCCGCAATAAAGCAGCGAATATCTGTATGGGATGGAAGACCAATCGCACTGAGAACAGCATTAGCCAGTTGCAGACCCAATACGCTCGGCAAGATGGCTGTAATATCCCCCCCTTGATCCAGAACCAGCGTAAGGCCCCCATTACCAGCAGCCATCAGAGAGGCGATGGAATTACCTTTCGCCTTGAGGGTCATATGCCCGCCAATAATACCTTGGGCTTTTGAATCTGCTGTGGCCTGCATAATGCGTGAAAGGTCAATGCGGGCAAAATCGATACGCGCGGTCGTATCAAACAACTTGCCGTCTGGCTTGAGGGTAGCAGAGCTGGCCAGAGTGCCATTTCCCACTGCAAAATTCAGGCGTTTCAGATCAATGGCGCCATCGGTCACAAAAAATTCGGCGTCAATATTATCAAGCGGCACTTTCTGATTTTCGATGTGCGCACCATGATACGTAACATGTGCGTTTACAGCATTCAGTTTGGGAATGTTGATAGGGGTATCTGGCAGCACCGTGTTGCTTTTGGCTTCCGCTTTTTCTTCTGCCTTTGTCTTGTCAGGTTTTGCGCCAATAAAACCGCCTAGATCAACAAGGTTTACTTGTTTGGAATGGAGGTCTGCCTGTACGAATATGGGCTTTTCATGTGGGTTGATTTCAATGGTGCCGCCAATATCACTGGTGCCCATCTTGCCTTCAAAATCTTTAAAAACAACATGTTCGCGCGTATAGTTTAGGGCACCCGTAATGCTGTACGCAGGTGTGCGCGGAATGGGTACACCGGTAAGCGGATACAGCAAAGACATATCAGGCCCGGCAAAGTGCAGTTTGAGATGCGCCCCACTGAGTGTGAGCGGATGCACAACATCCCCTTTCAGCGTGGCTGTTGTAGGGCCATTTTGCACGAACAAATCAACCGGATAAGGCTCCTTATCAGCAACAAAGGAGAGAACAGTGCCCCCTACAAAGCGGGCCGTAATAGGTTGCTGCGCATAACGTCCTTTAGCTGTAAGACGCAAAGATCCGCGGTTGTTGCCTTGCGGTGGCGTGGTTTCCACTCCCATCTGCATATCAGCCTGTAGCGGATCATGCCGGACATGCAGCGCACCATTGGTAATACGCAGTTCTCCAATATCAGGAAGGCTGCTGGCCTGCTCCGCCTTATTCTTATCTGCTGGGGCAGGTTTTCCGTCTTCAGTAAAGGTGTAATTGTTTTCACCATTCTTGCGGGCAAGAATGTCTGCTTTAGGCTCAGTAAGCGCTATAAGCGGGATATGAAGCGCGCGGTGCCATAGGTAGGACCAGACATCAACTGAAACGGTTAGCTCCTTGGATTGAGCAAACAGATTTTTTTCCTGATCAAAGGTCTTGGGCTGTTCTATCTTAAGGTTTTCCACCCGAATGGTTGTCACACGCCCAAGCGCAACGTGCAGATGCTCAATAGTGGTCTTGCGGTGGAGTATTGTCGTGGCACGGGAATTGACCAAAGGTACAAACCAATCCCATGACCAGAATACAATCAGCAGGATAATGGCCAGCAGAAAGCAACCTAACCCTATCAGCACCGGGTGCGATTTTGCGGGTGTCTGAGGGGGTGTTTCAGTCATAAGGCGGGCTCCTTGAAGGCATAAGGCCACAAACAGATAAAAACTTAAAATATATCAGGGATAGAAAGGGTTATCCCGGTATTGCATTTATATAACAAGGCAAACGTTATGTTTGGTTGCGAAGTTCCTGCCCGTTACCAGTCTGGCACGATGCACCTGTCAGAGAACGGCAGAAAGGGGAGGTATGTTCCTAAAAAAGACACTGGCTCTAAATATGGCCAGAGACACGAGAATACTGCATACCTGCAACGCTTTTCGTTTGAGTTGTTGGCTCAATCTGAGAGCTATGCCTAAAAATGTTCTATGACATCAGCTCTTCCGGCACAGACCGCCAGCCTTATTCCTCGCGCCCTTCGCCATGCCAATGGCATAAAACTGCGCAAGGTTGCGCCACGTACCCAACAGGCAGAATGGCATCCCCCCAAAAAAAGGATAGATCCGGTGTCTATCCTTGTTACGCAAGGGGAGCATCGGATCAGCGCATTATTACCAGTGCGTTATGCACGCATGGCCGTTTCTCCCTTTGCCTTTTTACGCGGCGCGGCGGCTGTTATGGCAGCAGATTTGGCCGGAACACTTTCCGCGGGCCCAAGAGTGCAAAGCTGTGGAGATTGCCACCTGGCCAACTTTGGCAGCTATGCCTCTGCGGAAGGGACCGCAGTTTTTGATATCAATGATTTTGATGAAACGCTTTCCGCTCCATTTGAATGGGACATCAAACGTTTAGGCACCTCTTTGGTACTGGCGGGGCGAGAATCTGGGCTTTCCGAGGCATCTGCACGTAATCTGGCACGTAGCATGGCGCAATCCTATGCGCAGGAAATGGTGCGCCTGGCCCCTATGAGCCCTTTGGAAATCTGGGCAGAACGCATTGACCTTTCGGCCGCCATTGCGGGTTTTCAGGACAAACAAGCCCGCAAAAAAGTCCAGAGCTTGCTAGATGCACGTCTGGAAAGTGCGCGTACACATTTTGGCCTTGTGGCAGAAGATTGCGGTACACCACGCCTAACAGAACAACCACCCTTGGTGGTGCGTCTGCCAGAACAGGATGAGGCAATACGCGCAGCCTTTGCCCGATATATTGCAACACAACCGCCCGAGCGTGCCATTCTGCTTTCTCGCTACACGTTGCAGGATGTTATTTTCAAGGTTGTAGGCGTAGGCAGTGTGGGCACGTTTTGCGCCATAGGCCTATTTTCGACACCAGATAATGAAGTTTTACTGCTTCAAATCAAGGAAGCTCAGGTTTCTGTTCTGGCTCCATATCTTCAACCCTCGCCATTCCGCAATCAGGGTGAACGCGTTGTGGTAGGGCAGCGTATTATGCAAACAGCATCTGACGCGTTTTTAGGCTGGACGCATAGTAGCGGCACAGATGAAGTAGATGGCGAAACGGGAAGCCTTCCTATTGGGCAGCGCCAGTTTTATGTGCGCCGGCTGAAAGATCAGCGTTTGGCTGCAATTGGCGCAGAATTTGCGCAGATTGGTCTGCCAGATTATGCGCTTTTATGTGGTCGCACGCTTGCACGCGCTCATGCGCGCTCTGGTGATGTTGCCACTTTGGCGGGCTATCTGGGCGGAGGGCGTGCTTTTGCAGATGCCATTGCGGGTTTTTCTGTTGCTTATGCAGATCAGACAAAAGCCGATTGGAAAACCTTCTGTGCAGCCATTAAAGCAGGGCGAATTTCCACTCAATCTTCTGCCTCATCATCCAAAGAAAACGTATCCCCAAAGAAGAAATCTTAATTTCACAATCTTTTCTGGTGAGGCGTGCAGGGCTTACGTGCGTCTCTCACCAGAAGAGCACATTAAATAGGAGCGCCTGTTACCTAAAACATCATAAGGCCGGCTTTTTAGCCATTTTTTAGGGTTACAGGTTTGGGCTTTACAAAAAACCGTCCGGACGGTATGTTTTTCTCATGACGAGCCATAAGACACGCACAAACAATCCGGAATCTGTAAAAAGCAATCTTTTGGATGCTGCTGCTGAAATACTGATTCATGAAAGCGCGCAAAAACTGACACTAAATTTGGTTGCGCAAAAGGCGGGTGTTAGCAAAGGCGGCTTGCTCCATCATTTTCCCTCTAAGGAGAAACTTCTTGATGGGTTGTTCCATCGAGAACTCAATCTTTTTCGAGATGAAATACTGGCTGCTATGGAAAAAGATCCTGTTGAAACAGGGCGGGCAGCGCGTGCCTATATTGGCTTGGGCAATGCATCTAACCCGCAGGATAAAAGCTATATTATTCTTCGCCAGTTGCTATCTGTCATGCTGTCAGACAGTACACTGTCTCAAGAATGGACGCGTATTTATTGGCAAACAATAAAATCTACCGGGCTTTTTGAAGAAAGTTCGCCGTTAATGATTTTATGCTGCTTAGCAGCAGATGGGTTGTCATTATGGGAAATATTAGGTGCTGACAAACTGAATGGCATTGATTACGAAGATATTCAGAGCATTATTGAAAAAATTACATATTCTAAACGGATAGACCAATGAAGGGGTTTTTGTACATCTTCTTTACGGTGGTTTCCGAAGTAATCGGCACGGCCGCACTTAAAGAAGCACAGAACTTTACAAAGCCTCTCCCAATTTGCGTCATGAGTGTTGGGTATGTGCTATCGTTTCTCTTTCTATCCCTTGCCTTAAAAGTTACTCCTATGAGTGTCGTTTATAGTGTATCTTCTGGGTTAGGTATTATTTTTTCGTGCCTTATTAGCCGTTTTTATTTTAACCAAAGTTTAGATTACTCCCAAATACTTGGTATTGTTCTCATATTTTTTGGTGTCCTGTTGTCAAACGGCACCAATGTTCACAATACGTAAAATCTCTAAAACTCTCAAAATAGAGCAAGTGCATAGTTGTAAGTATTATGTGGTATCATATCAAAAAAACAAAAGTGCTCTATAAGGCTTTCTTAATTACCACTCTTATATCTATGAGTGCTTGTAAAGAAAAATACAGTAAACCTGTGGCACCACAACCAAAACCTGTTGAGGTCGTTCAGGTTGTCCGTGCTGATAATAATTTATCACAATATGTGGGTTTTTATACTGCTCAGCATATAATATCTGTCTCTACGCTACGAGAAGGAAAAATTAAAAGTATTCCTGTCAGCGAAGGAGAATTTATACATAAAAATGATATTTTAGCTATTATGCACAATACAGATTCAAAACTTCTTCTGGCACAAGCGCAGAATGAGTTTGAAGCAGCGCATGCCAATACGCTTCAGCTTTCTGATCTTGTAAAACGTAGTAACGGTTTGGATGCTATAGGCGCTTTATCTACAAGCACAATAAAAGACCGACAATCAGCCCTTTCTATGGCCCGTGCAAAAGAAAAAATTGCAAAAGAAGCCGAAAAACTAGCTGAAAGCCAAGAACAACAAAGTATGGTGCGGGCCCCAGAGGATGGAATTATCATAAAAATTTCTGCCCAGCCCGGTGCATTAGCCGGGGTTGGGAATGAGATTGTTGTAATGGCAGCAGGCAACCCCGAAATTGATGTAGAATTATATGATTCAAAGTCCGTAAACATTGGTGAGCAAGCCGAAATTACGATTATAGGAGATACACACCCCATTGGTGTGAAAGGGGAGGTTGTGCGTATCAGCCCATATTTTGATCCTGATACAAAAGTAAGACATGCACGGCTGGCACTAAAAAACCCGTTGCCATTACCATTGAATACTTCTGTTTTTGTTACACTCTTACCAGAGCAAGTAAAAAATTTTGTTCGCGTGCCTCTTACTGCAATTTTTTACAAAAAAAATACGCCTCTTGTTTGGGTGGTGAGTAAAAATAAACAGCATATTGAGGAACAAAACATCACAATTGTAAGCTTGAATGGGCAAGATGCCATTGTAACAGGCCTTTTACCCGAACAACTTGTGGTTTCAAGTGGCCCAGACCTACTTCAGCATGAAGACCTCGTAAAAATTGTGCAGATGGATGAGCATTCATGATGTCTCAAAAATTCAATCCATCTCGTTGGGCTGTGGAACATCCTCAGCTCATTGGCTTTCTAATGATTATCTCTGTCATTGCCGGGGGATGGCAGTTTATCAATCTGGGGCGTGCTGAAGATCCTAATTTTACATTAAAAAGTATGACAATTTCGGCCCAATGGGCTGGAGCAAGCCCGGATGCATTGCAGGCGCAAATAATAAATCCATTGGAACAAGAATTACGTGGTATAGATTTTTTAGATACTCTTTCCACATACTGTAATCAGTCTTTTTGTGTTACGCAGGTTTCTTTAAATGATAATGCCCCCAAAGAGCAGGTTCCACAAATCTGGCAAAAAGTTCGTAACAAAGTAGCTGATGTTTCTCCTACTTTACCAGAAGGAGGAACATTATCTGTAAATGATGATTTTGCAGATGTTTATGGTTATACCTTTGCGCTAACAGGGCCAGAAGTCTCCAGCCTTTCTCCGATCGCCAAAAAAATAAAAACTGGTTTTCAGAGAATTCCTGATGTTGCAAAGGTACAAATTATTGGGGAAATTCCAGCAACCTTTAATATAGATATAGATCCTGTTCGGCTAAAAAATGTAGGTATGGGCCTGGCGCAGTTTTCTGAGACCATACAGCAACATAGCCTTATTGCATCAGGCGGCATGCTGGATTTTGGCATTGACATGCCTATTGATGTTTCTGGTGCCGTTTATAATCAGGAATCCATAGAACAGATCACATTACCTTCAAAATCTGGCAACTTGCATGTCAAAGACATTGCAACTGTTAGCCGGGGTTATATTGATCAGCCATCCAGTATTGTGCGGTATCATGGCACACCAGCACTTATTATAGCCGTGGCAATGGCAAAAGATGGTGATGGCCTTACCTTGGGTAAAAAACTAAATACCGAGCTAGATAAAATAAATAGTGAACTGCCAACAGGTTTAAAATTTGTTCAAGTTGAAGATCAAAGTAAGGTTATTAAGGAAGCCGTAAATACATTCCTGTTAAAGTTCTTTTTTGCGCTTCTGGTTGTACTGGTTGTAGCATTTGGAACACTCGGATTTCGAAGCGGAATGGTTGTGGCATTTTCAGTGCCGCTTACCCTATCTTTTGTTGCACTATACATGAAAATATCTGGAATTGGTTTAGAGCGCATTTCTCTGGGTGCTTTAATACTGTCCCTCGGTCTATTGGTTGATGATGCTATTATTAGTATAGAAGCCATGATTGTGCAGTTATCCAACGGTGCCAGCAGAGAGGATGCGGCATCCTACGCGTGGGAACACACGGCTTTTCCTATGCTTACGGGCACTTTAATAACCATTATAAGCTTTTTACCTGTTGGAATAGCTAAATCTACAACAGGTGAATATGCTGGTGAGATTTTCTGGGTAAGTGCTGCCGCATTGCTTTGTAGCTGGGTGGTAGCCGTAATTTTCATACCTTTGCTTGGGGTATGGTTTTTACCACAACCCCAAAATACATTAGAAAATACACCGTCTTTAGAAACAAAAAGTATTCTTGTTTTACGTAAAACCCTTGAATGGGTTGTTGTTAAAAGAAAAACCGTTTGCGCCGTAACGCTTACTCTTCTTGTTATGGCAATATTTGGCACATCGTTGGTTAATCAGCAGTTTTTCCCTCTATCTGATCGCCCAGAACTGATTGTTGATGTTGCATTACCACCCGGAAGTTCACTTAGTAAAACCAATAAAATTGTAAGCGATATTGAAAGCAAGATATTATACTTGCCTTCTCTGGCTCATATTGAAACACACATCGGAGATGGCGCGCCCAGATTTTATCTGCCTTATATACCAGCCAGTCCAAGTGCTTCACACGCAACCTTGCTTTTAGTTGCTAAGGATTTGAATGCGAGGGAAGAGCTCTTCCAAAGTATTAAAGCTTTCGCGAATGATATTCCCGCAAGCCTTCATGTACAAAGGCTCTCTTTGGGGCCAACGGCTGATTTTCCCGTGCAATATCGCATTATTGGTCCAAACATAGATAAAATTATAAATATATCTCATGAAATAAGAGATATTCTTAAAAATACATCTGGCACATCTGATGTACAGATTGATTGGGGCAATCGTACACTCTCTGAATCATTTCAACTGGATTCAGAAAAAGTTGCTCATTTTGGAAGTAACCGTATTGCCATTGCACAACAAATGCAGGCTTTTCTTTCTGGAGAAGAGGTAGGTAAAATTTTTAATGCGGATAATCATCGTAGCCTAGTTATTCGTGCAGAAGAAAAATTCCGTCATAATCCACAATTATGGGGGCTGCTTCCAATACAAACGCAAATGGGTAATGTATTTCTAGGCCAATTAGGGTCTTTGGAAATTAAACAGGTTTTTCCTGTGATATGGAGAAGAAATGGAGAACCATGCATAACAGTTCAGTCTGATGTTATGCCGGGTGTTGAGCCCCTGGAAATTGTAGAGCAGATAAAACAGAAAATAGATAACATAAAAAAGCATCTTCCATATGGTTATAGAGTAGAAGTAGGGGGAGACGCCGAACTTTCTGAAACAGCAAATGATGCCATATTTGCTTTATTGCCCCCAACCATAGGTATTATGCTGCTTATTTTAATGCTGCAACTGCAAAAATTCAGCCGTGTTGTGCTGGTTTTATGCTCCAGCTTTTTGGGGCTGATAGGTGCAGTATTGGCTTTACTTATCTTTAAAGCACCATTTGGTTTTGTTGCCTTGTTAGGCTTAATTGCTTTGGCCGGAATGATTATGCGCAATACCATATTACTGGTAGATCAAATAGAATATAACAAACATAATGGTTTAACGCTAAATGCATCTGTTATTGATGCAACAATATTGCGTGCACGCCCTGTTATACTTACAGCTTTAGCCTCTGTTTTTGCCTTCATTCCGTTAGCATTTAATATTTTTTGGGGGCCTATGGCCATTGTCATGATTGGGGGATTGAGTGTTGCTACATTTCTTACCCTTCTTTCCTTGCCAGCTTTTTACTTGGTTATATTTGGTGAGAAACAAAAAGATAAGGCTGTACAATGATTTTTATGTTTCCCAAATTCCAGAAAAATAGAATTGCATTGTTATTGCCAGTCGTATTTCTGGAGGCATGCTCCTTACAGCCCAAAACATCACTCCCAAAAGTAACATTACCACAAGCATGGGAGAATACACCGGCCCAACAGTTTGATGGCAAAACACAAAAAGACTGGTGGCAGAACTTTCATCAGCCAAAATTGAATAATCTCGTAAGTATTGGGTTGCAGGAAAATATTGATATCAATATTGCGTATGAAAAACTGCAAGCATCTCGTATTGAAACAAAAATAGCCTACGCAGCAAATATGCCCGAAATTAACGGCACAGCAGGGTATAGCAGAAATTATACATCTACAGCAGGCATAGGAGATGTATTGCGGCCTTTATTAGGGTTAGATCAAGGAGGTTCTTACCTAGAACCTAAAGGCGTTTCTTATAGTAATTTTAATACGGGTATGTTTGCATCATGGGAGCTAGACCTATGGGGCCGCTATAAATTGATGCGAAAGGTGGCTGATGCCAATCGTCAGGCCTTTCAAGATGATATTGAGGCTGTATCTCTTTCATTTGAGGCAGAAATCTGCCGTCTTTATTTTCTTTGGGTCAACCTTACCCAAATGGTAGAGGTTGAAAAAAAAGCATCGAATATTTTAAAAGAAATAGAGACTATAAATAACGCCTCGTACCAACGGGGCTTGATATCCCAAACAGTTCTTCTTGAACAAAGCAATCAATTTCATAAGGTTTTTATGAAGTATCAGGAACTGGATAATGCGCAACAGGCTGTACGTCGGGCGCTTTCCACGCTGGTATACAACCGTCCTGATGCTTTATCTGTGAATGATCAGAGTTTTTTACCTATTGATTATACTCAGATTACACCAGCACCTTTAAAAATTCCGTCCGTATTGGTGCAAAGTCGGCCAGATATTCGTGCGGCTGAACAAAGATTACACGCGGCTTCGGCTATGGTTGGTATTGCTAGGGCAGACTTTTACCCTCGCATTACATTTTCTGGCGAATTGTCGATAGATGCGTTAACATTAACCGAGTTCGGGTGGGGGGCACGAAATACCCAATTTGGCCCAACGCTGACTCTACCTATTTTTGAAGGTGGCAAAATTGCGCGGCAAGTGGAATTGCGCCAAACCGAACTCAAAAACGCTGGGCTGGAATATAAGCGAACAGTGCTGAACGCATGGAAAGAAACAGAAGATGCGCTCGCCAATTACAATATGACACGCGCACAGTACGGCGATGCTGCGCAGATGGCTGAAAATGCAAAAATAAGTGAAAAAAGGGTAGGGGCTTCTTACCGTCGAGGAGATGAATCCAAAGTAGAATTTCTTGTCAGCCAGCTTGCAAGCCTAGATTGTGAGATCGAGCTTTTGAACATGCAGCAACGTTTGATGGAAAATTACATCCGCCTATATGTCGTTTCAGGCGGGTAACGTGTAGCTCTATCAAGAGCTACACAGAAGCCAACGCCAACCCTTCAGCAACAGAAACAAATTCCCCACCCAATTCAACCCGATCTTCTCCAAAGCGAGAGGTAAAGAGTTGCCTTACTGCTGGCACAAAAGATGTGCCCCCAGTTAGAAACACCCGGTCAATCTGCTCTGGGGCCAGAGAGGCTTGATGAAGCGCTTGGTCAATGCCTTCACCCAGTTTGGCAATATCTGGGGCAATCCAGCGGTCAAAATCTGCACGAGAAACGGTTGTTTTAATCTCCAGACCGGGTTGCGAGAAAGAAAGCTCAGCACTTTCAGCAGAGGACAAAGCGCGTTTGGTAGCAGAAACTGCATTGTAAAGTTCCTGCCCATGCTGCTCACGAATAAGCTCAATCAGGCTTTTTAACTTTTCCGGTTCAGAAGCTGTTCGGGCAACGTCTGCAATCTCGTTAAGAATGCGCGGTGTGCGCATAAGAGAGAGACGGTGCCAGCGTGCTAGAGAATGATACCACTCAATAGGCACAGGAAGAGGCTCGCCTCCCATAATGCGGAACGTGCAGTCGCGCCCAAGGTAAGGGGCCACAACATTATCAATAATACGGAAATCAAACTGATCTCCAGCCAATCCCACACCTGTATGGCCAAGCGGTTGCGCCCGTTGGTTGCTGGCGGGGTCAAAACGCATGATCGAAAAGTCACTCGTGCCGCCGCCAAAGTCTCCCACAAGCACTGTTGCGGGCCGATCCAACCGCTGCATAAAGCGCCAGCCAGCCGCTTCTGGCTCCATCATAACGCTAACATCGGCAAAGCCTGCTTGCGCAAATGCCGCCCGCAACCGAGCTTCACCCAAAGCATTATCTGCATTTTCGCCCACAAAATGAACCGGCCGCCCAACCGTAACATGGCATTCTGTCGGGGTAATATCTGTAAGCGCCATCAATTCCCGCAGGAAAGTGGCAATCAGATTTTCCAACGAAAGACGCTGGCTAAATACCTGTGTCTCACGGAAGCTGGATTGAGCCAGGTAGGACTTCATGGACATGATAAGGCGCGTTTCGGACGGATCATCAAGATGCGCCTCAACAGCATAAGCGCCCACGGCACGCTGAAGCAGCCGCCTGCCACCTTCCATTTCTTGCCACAAGGCAAGAAGTGTAGGGCAGGTTTCAGAGGAACCACCATCCGGTGTAGGGAATGAAATGGTCTGGATGGTACGATCAGGACGCGCGATAACGATGACGCTATTGGTCGTACCGAAATCAATACCGATCTGGATGGGGCGGGCTGAAATAGTCATGGCTGGCGGAAAATAGTGCCCACTTGCCATGCTGTCCATGCCTCTGATGCGCTACCGCGCCAGATATCTGCGTTTTCTCGATAGAGAACGGGGTATTAGTTCAGGGCATGAGTTGGAGCAATCACCTTCAACGCACCATCCGGCAGGGGCCGTTGCAGTTGAAGGGCTTCTTCTGCTGGCGCATTCATCCATATATCCAGTTCTTCCGGCTGTGTGAGAATAACCGGCATAGCCTTGGGATGGATTGCTCCAACTTCTCGGTTGGCTTCTGTGGTCAAAAACCCAAAGAGGTCATCCGTTGTTTCTCCGTCTGCCAATTTGCGCACGGATGTCCACTGGCACCAGATACCCGCAAAAAATGCCAAGGGCTCATCATTATTACGAGCAAACCATATGGGTTGTGATTTGCCATCTGGCAGGCGCGTGGGTTCAGAAAAAGCTGTAAGTGGCACAAGACAGCGATACGCTACATGCTCCCAACGCTTCCACCACAGAGAGGCTGGGTGACGAATATTGGTCACGCCCCGGTCTACCTTATGCCCCTTAAGATAATTTGGGGGCGTGGGCATACCCCAACGTGCCATCATCAATTCCCGCCCTTGCGCAGTATTGCGCACAATTGGCGCCATTGTGTTGGGGTAAATATCTGGCAACGGCTGAAGATTGCCCGTGTGATCTACCGCCACCTTTGCAACCTTGCGAATAGCCTGTGGGTTGGATGTCATGGAATAGAGATTACACATCTACGTGCTCCAAAGGCGCATTAATCCATGAGATTACCATGCGGCTGCCTTAACGCTTCTATCAGTTCAAGTGCATTCTGTGTGGCTGCACCAAAGGTGGTATTATCATAAATTGTCCACACATCTGCGCCACATGCGCTCAACGCAGCAACGCTGTTTGCGTGAGCCTGCACAGTTTCTACACTATACAGTGATTCATAAATGCGCGGAGAACCGTGTAGCCGAAAATAGGCAAGCCCATTCCAGCCTCCGGGCTGCGCGGCAGAAATAAATCTGGCCGGATCTGCCGCAACCCGTGAGACATGCTGCCTTTTCAGCATCTTATCAACTTCTGGCTGAAACCAGCTCTCATGCCTTGGTTCCAACACAACAGGGCCGTTGATTATGGCTTTCAAATCATGAAGAAACTGTTCTGCAATCTCTCCAGGATAAGCAAAACTTGGAGGTAGTTGAACCAGAATGGGGCCGCGCTTATCGCCTAAACCACTGGTTTCCTCAGCAAAACGTGCAACAAGATCCTGACATCCCACAAAACGCTGCTCATGCGTAATTGCCTTGGGAAGTTTGATGGAAAAGCGGAAATCTGGCGGTACGCTTGCTGCCCAGCGCACGTAAGTTTTTTGCTGATGAGGACGATAGAAACTGCTGTTAATTTCCACAGCAGAAAAACGCGTACCGTAGCGTTCAAGATGCGTGTCGGTTGAAGGAAATTCTGCGGCAAGTTTGGTTGGAACCGACCAGCCCGCAACGCCGATGCGAATAGGCATAATAATCTGCCTTAATGTCCGAGGGTTAAAAGAAGGCCCTGCCATTTTGCAAAATAATTTGTTTCTGGTGATAATCTTGCAGAGCTTTGTGATGCGTCACGCTGATAATTGTACACTGCGGCAAGAGAGTTAGCAGCGCATCGTAAAGGCAGCGCTCATTGGCAGTATCCATAGCAGACGTGGCTTCATCCAGAAACAGAATGGAAGGGCGAAATAGAAAGGCCCGTGCCAAGGCCAAACGTTGCTGTTCGCCACCAGACAAAATATTCTCCCATACTTGCTCTTCATCCAGACGAGGCACGTATCCCCCCAGATTAACCGCATGAAGGGCGGCTTCATAGGCGTGCAGGTTATGCTGCTCTGGGGGTAAGGGGTAGGAAAGGGCTTGCCTTAAAGAACCCGCTGGTACGTAGCTTTGCTGCGGAACAAACATAGCTTTTGCGCTGTTAAGGCACACATCTCCACTGCCATAAGGCCATAATCCGGCTAAGCTGCGTAAAAACGTGCTTTTTCCGCTGCCTGATGCACCATAAATAGCCCATCGCTCACCCGCTTGAAATGTTAGGCTGCCAAAATCCAGCAATGTCTGCCCGGAAGGCAGGTTAAGAACCAGATTGTGGGTTGAAACTGTATTTTCGTTTGTGGGCTTGCACATAATGCCTTGGGTAGGCTTCCGCTGTATTATGCGTTCAAATTCAGCAAGACGTTGCAATGTAGAACGTAAACCGGCCAGATCCGTGTAATTATCAATAAACCATTGCAAGCTGCTCCGAACCTGCATGAATGCGGCATTAATACGCGCATATGTGCCAAACGTAAGCGCATGGGCCATAATTTTGGGCACAAGCAATACCCATAAAATAATGGAAGCTGTTTGATTATAAAACGTTCCCACAAAATTAGCGCGCCACGTGTAATGCACAACCTTGCGCCAATTTTTAGCGATGTGTGCAAGATGGGTAGAAAAGCGCAGATGTTCAGCGTCTTCCCCTTTATAAAAAGCAACCTGTTCAGAATTGCGCCGCAAATCAAGCAGGCTTGCACGCAAATCAGCATCATAATGTTGTTGCTGATAATCGGCATGAACTAAGGGGCCACCTACCTTTTCTATAAGCAAAGAAACCAATACGGAAACAATAACTGTTCCAAAAAACAGATAACCGGGAATATGATAGACACGCCCCCAAAGCGGCACAGATAACGCGCCGCCGATTTCCCATAAAACAATAGAGAATGACAGCAGCGTCATAACAGCCTGAATAGCATCCAACCCCAGTTTGAGGACAAGGGTTGTCATTTGCGCAAGGTCATCTGCAATACGCTGGTCTGGGTTATCTGCCTGTGTGGCATCATGCTCCAAACGGTAATAGGTCGCATTTTTTAGGTAGCGTTGAAGATAGACCTTTGTGTTCCACAAGCGCCAACGCATGGAAAGGATCTGTGTCAGGTAAGTTTGCAGCACGTAAATGCCAGCCGAAAGGGCGCAAGCCGCAATATAAATCGGTAACATGCCCAAGGCTTTGCGCACATGGAACGCAAAAAAGGCATCAAAAAATTTCTGGTCCCAAATACCAAACCATACGGCCGTACGCACATAAAGCAGAGAAAGCCCAATAATCAGGCCCAGCAGGCCCCATGCTTTCCACTTTTCTGCGGACACCCAAAAAGGAAACAGGATTTTCCAGTCTGAAAGAGAGTGGGAAGAAGAAGGTTTATCAGTACGTAGCACGAAGCGTTGCCATAAAATTACGAGGGGCTGCGGGAAAGTTGAACTGCCATATACCACTGGCGCGTTCGTAATAATGGCGGTTTGTCAGGTTATACGCATTTAGTTGCAGGCGCAGGTTACGGTTGATTTTGTAACCAATCATGCCGTCCATTGTCATGTATCCGCCCTGTACGGTTGTAGCGTAACTCCCGCGTAGATTGCTGTTGGCATCTATGCCAACCCCTATGTTCAGGTCTTTCAGCCGTCCATCTGGCACAGTGTAATGCACCCAAGATTTGAACATGTGATGTGGGGAGTAAACACCGCCAAAATCGCTTACGCGGGAATTGGAAACTTTGGTGTCCAGGTACGTATAACCAATAGACACATCCAGATTAGGCAGGATTTGCCCATCAATCTGCATTTCCCACCCTTGGCGGCGAATAGGCCCGGTAGTGACGTAAAATTGCGAATGCAGCGGATCTTGCACCGGCTGGTTTACGCTTTCCATCCGGAACAGCGCAGAAGAAACATTCAACCGGCCATGAAAATATTCTGCCTTAAAGCCCGTTTCAATCTGGTTGCCACGCTGGGGCGTGAGCCCGCCACCGCGATAGGTTTCCTTCCCCACAGAAGGGGTAAAAATACTGGAGTAACTGGCATACCAAGAAATATGGGGCGTAATTTGGTAAACAGATCCTAAGTAAGGCGTCAGCTCTCCGTGTATATTGGATGTTGTCTGCCATTGTGTTGCTGGTGCGGGGGCAATATCGCGGAGTTTCTCGTAATAGCGTGAGGCACGCCCGCCCAGAATAAGGGAGAGCTTTTTAGTCAGCTCAAACCGCAGTTGGCCATAAAATCCCCATTGATAGGCGTAGTCATCTGTCCCCCAGCCATTGGCGTTTGTGGCATAGTTAAAGCAGCTTGCCGCAGGTTTTTTAACAACATCCGTGTTGTTTATGCTCACATCGTTATAGATGGCGTTACAGTTGTTGTTGGCATACTGCGTAACCTGTTCGTACGAATTATAATTGAAGCCAAAAAGCGCATGATGCGTGCGGTTTAGAAAATGGAAACTGCCCTGGGCATAAATATCCGCAGAGCGTGATGCGTTCGTACCCTTAAAAGCGGCAATACCTTGATCCTGATACTGTAGGGTTCCTGTGGTGGGGTCTATCTGGTTCCATGGTTCATTATAGAGCGTATTATAGCTTTGATCATAAAACGTGCCGCGCGCGGTTGCAGACCAATCCCCCCAGAGTTTCTGGTTGAGCGAGGCAATGGTCTGCTGTGTCATGTAATTGGAATATCCCCAGCTCTGGCTGGGGTTTGCAGAGCGGCTGCCAGACCATAACGTATTGGCCGTTGTAAGCGGCAAACCGTAATAAGGGGCCTGATTATCCTGCTGTTGCGCGGCGTGAGAAACCATAAAGGTGGTGCGCGGGGTTATATCCCACTCCAACACCCCATAGGTTTGCCATTTGCGGGTATGGGCGTATTTGTAAAAGTAATTATTATCTTCAAACAGATCCGCCGTGCGGAAACGAAGGGTTTTGGATTTGTTGAGCGCTACCGTCATATCCACATCTGCACGGTAGTTATTAAAACTTCCAACACTGGCTGCGCCGGTTAGCGCAAAATCTTGCCCCGGTTTTTTGGTAACTTCATTTACAACGCCACCCGCGCCACCAGCCCCCTGCAAAAGGCCCGAAGACCCACGCAACACCTCGATACGATCATACATGGAAAGATCAAAACTGGCGTTATTCAGCGTTCCAGAAGCATTTGGCGTGCCGTCCACAGAAGTTGTAAGCTGGTACCCGCGTGAGTAGAAATTTGAATTGGCCGTAGAAGCCGGCATAACGCGAATACCGTTAATCTGGCGCATGGCGTCTGTCATTGTCAGCATGTTGGAATCTTCCATACGCTGCTGTGTAATAACAGATACAGACTGCGGAATATCCTTCAGCGCAACCGGCGTTTTCCCCCATGCTTCTATTGTTGGCACGGTGTAGGAATGCCGGGTGCCAGATCCATATACGGTAATATTCTGACGGGTTGTTTCAGCAGACGCATGATTTGCCGAAGATGAACACGCGCATGAAGGCCCAGAAGCGCTGCATTTTTTAGGCGCACTGGCTGAGGTTGGCTTGCAAGAGGTGGGCAGGGCAGCAGCCGAGGCGGGCGCGCAGATAAGCGAAAGACCGCCTACCATAACCCCAAAACATGGGAGTGTTCGAAAAATACGAGACATACCTATCTGTCCTGACAGCGTCATACATAAAGGCTGACAGGGCAGGTTGATGTATCCAGCACATAAGGCTGGTTCCCGCATTAAGGCGGGAATAACAGTTGCTATATTACAAATAGCAGCCGCAAAAACGTGTTCCTGTCAGTAAAGACATGACAGGAGCAGAGGCGGCCCACGTGTATGGGGAAGACCCGTAAAAACACCGGCAGGCGGGGCCCGTGGCGCACGATCATGATAAATCTGCCGCTTTGCCAACAGCATAATGCTTAAAGCAACAAAAACGCCAATAAAGGCAATATCGGGCAGTTGCAGTAAGGGGCAAAGAGGGCAGAACCCGTTATCATCATGCGAATGGTGTGCGGGATCGTGCTCCCCATCATCCGCAGGCATTACCATGGCATCATCCATATCAGGACATGCCGGGCTTTTGAGTGCAGGGCCAATATGAAGGCCGGTAAGGCGTTCAAGCGTAACACGGGGCATTTCCCCAAGCTGCGCATGGCTTTGAAGAAAAAGCTGTCCGACAAGCCCCACCATTACACAAATGGCCACCAGCCATCGGCTGGCAAACAGGCGCATTTTTGCGTGCATGGTGGCTGATCTAGACAAAAATCCTCTCCAAATTGTGCACTTGTTAAAGGAAGATAATTTGCCTTTTGTCAAGGAAGAGTGGTTGGCGTGATCATGCTACGCGTAAAAAGCACGGTATAATCTGGCACAAGCCAGAGATCAGCAGGGCTGTTCTGTTGTGTGGGCAGGTATAGCTGCTCCTATATCAACTCTATCGCTTTTGTGAATGAAGGGGCGTAACCCAATAAAAGGCCTGCATGAAGCTTTTATCGGCTTCCTGTATTTCGAAACCGAATTCAGGTCAGATTGTTATTCCTACAAAGAGGAAACAAACCATGTCAGCTTACAGCATTTTACGGACTGCCATTGAACAGAAAAAAGCCGTGGCTTTTACGCTTCATGACAAGCCGCAGGTAGGCTCACCTCACGCTCTGGGCAAAGGGGATGGCGTAGAAAAGGTGCTGATGTATCGCGGTGTAGATGCACACGAAAAGCGTGTACCTGCCCAAGGCCAGTGGGATTGCCTTGCCGTATCTGACCTGAACGATGTGAAGCTACTTGCTGACGAGCCGTTCCACCAAGGCCACCCGGATGCCACACAGCGCGCTGGTATTCGTGAAGTGGATATCGAGCTTTAAAATAGCCCTGTTTATCGGCATCACTTAATGTGATGCCGATAAAACCCTTATTACAGCCGTTGGGTGACTGAACATTATTTCCACACATGATAGAAATGGTGCAGGGGGCCGTGCCCATGCCCGACATCAAGCGTATCACTCGCTGCAAGCGCACCATGCAGATATGCTTTTGCCCCGCGCACGCTCTCTTCAACCGATTTGGAAGGGAGGAGAGCTGCTATGGCAGCAGAAAGTGTGCAGCCGGTGCCGTGGTCATTACGTGTGCAGATGCGTGGTGCTGCAAACTCCATAATTTTTCCAGCGGAACCATAAAGCAGATCAACACTCTGCGTTGATCCTTCAAGATGGCCACCCTTTAACAAAACCCATTCCGAACCCAGCTTGGCCAAGTCTTTTACCCGTAAGCGCATTTCATCCAGCGTCCATACGGGGTGGGCATTCAGCAAAACGCCTGCTTCTGGCAGGTTGGGGGTAATAAGCGTTGCAAGCGGCACCAAAAGGTCTCTGATAGCACTTACCGCATTGCCTTCCAGAAGGTGATCTCCACTTTTGGCCACCATAACAGGATCAAGCACAATATTTTTTGCACCATGATAATGCAGGCGGTCTGCAATAACCTCAGCAATGCCGCTGTTGGGGACCATCCCAATCTTAACCGCATCCACCCGTACATCATCAAACACGCTATCAATCTGTTCGCCCACAAATTGCGGGTCTAGCGCCACAAAAGAACGCACGCCTTGAGTGTTCTGGGCAACCACAGCCGTAATGGCCGCCATGCCATACGCCCCCATAGCCGAAAATGCTTTAATATCTGCATGAATTCCAGCGCCACCTGTGGGGTCGGTGCCGGCAATACTCAAAACATTGGCGATCATGGTCAGGCAATTCCCTTTTCGCAAGAACGTGGCTTCCTGCCGCGAAATTCCAGCAAAAAAGGATAGGGTGGCCAAACCTGTCCCTTCGCCGGCATAACCCGGATCAGGTTCAAAGGGTCATTGCGCTGCCTTTTGGCCCTGCAATATCTCAGCCCCATGTCGGAGCCCCCCTCGGTAACACGCAACGTATCAGGGCAAGGGGCTTTATGCACGTAATATTAACGGTAGGTTTGGGGGGCTTCTTCAGTTTTACAGCGGCCTGCGTGATATCCATATCTTTGACACCATGAGAGGCAGGCTGTTCTTAGAACTACGGCATAAAAGAAGTTAGAACAGGCTTTTTACGGGATAATGAATACCCATGACTTTTAGCATACGTATGGCGTGTATTAAGGATGCGCCTGTTCTTCCGCCCATTGAAAAATCCGCCGCGCAGATTTTTCAGCAAATTCCTTCATTAAGTTGGATAGCCGATCACGCCGTTTTGCCGGTGGATACGCATCTTGCTGCCATAAACGCAGGCACAAGCTGGGTTGCTATTGATAAGCAGAGCCACCCAATTGCTTTTCTTTGTGCACAAATATACGCGCAGGAATTGCATATTCTTGAAATATCCGTTTGCAAAAAAGAGCAGGGGCGGGGCATAGGCACAGCGCTGCTTGACACGGCATGTAGTTGGGCAAAAGCATATGGCCTTAGAGCCGTCACTCTGACGACTTTTCGTGATCTGCCGTGGAATGCGCCTTTTTATGCGCGTCTCGGTTTCACGATACTCCCTGAAAGCTTAATAAACCCAAGATTAGCGGCCATATTACAGGATGAGATAGAGAGTGGTTTTTCCAAACAAACCCGCTGCGCTATGCAATTGGACCTGAGCCACTTTAAGCCTGCATAATCTGCTACAAACCTATTATAGCACAAATGGCAATCAAACAGCCGCAAGACGTAGTATCCCAGCCTTATGCATTGAAAAGGCTGGAATATTCACGCGGGTTTTTATTTTTGCAGCACAGGCGCAGAAATGGCGACGCCGTTTTCCCATGTTTCAATAATTTTGTCAGCATTTGCAATGTTGGTTGCGGGGTTACCGGTAACAACTAACACATCAGCCCGTTTGCCTGGCGCCAATACGCCCCGGTCAGAAAGATCCAGCAGATCTGCTGCGTTCTGTGTGGCGATATGAATGGTCTCTAAAGGTGTCAGGCCGGCCTGCACTGTAAGGGCCAGCTCCCGATGTTCTGCCACGCCGGGCACTCGTAAAGGGGTAGCGCCGCTATCTGTGCCAAAGCCTATTTTTACGCCCGCATCATGCAATGTTTTCAGGTTTTGCAGGTTCATTGCCAAAGATGTGCGGGCAAAATCGGCCTGTTTGCCCGTTTTGTGCTGCGCCTGCCATGCTGGATCGTTAATCTGTTTTTGTAGAGGGCCAGAAAGACCGGCTGTTGCAAAGGGTGTTTGCGTCCACGGCGCGCGATCAGCCCATGCTGTGGTGGCTTCATCAAGCTGAAGGGTGGCAATATACCAGATCCCGCGGGCTTTAAGCGTTGCAATCAAATCCGGTGTAACGGGTTTGTCTCGTATGCCGTGGGCCAGAATATCCACTCCGGCGGCCACAACATGCTGGGCATCTTCCAGATCATGAATATGCGCCGCCACACGTAGCTTGCGTTTATGGGATTCCTCTACAACGGCGGCAATAATATCTGGGCTCATTTTAACAGGCAGTGTGCCATCAAAATCATCAACCCAGATTTTAACCAGATCCGTGCCTTCATCTGCCATTGTGTCCACGGCTTCTCGGGCTTCATTGGCGGTTTTCGGGCGGAAAAGCTGGTTGGGTGCCACATTCACAGGCGGCGCACCATTGGGAACACCAATACCTTGATCAACACCGAACAGATCAGCCGGGGTTTTACCTGCATGTGCTTCCTTACGGAGCGGATCAAACACATCTGGCACGTTATTACCCAGCGCCGTAACCGTGGTAACACCATAACGACGATACTGACCAAGCGCCGCCATAATATTGGCGCGTGTATAAAACTGAGAACCCGTGGTAACGCCCTCATACTGCCCAACGTGGCTGTGATCGGAAATAATGCCGGGCAGAACGGTATCTCCTGCACGATCCAGCACTTTGGCATCTTTGGGAATATCCACATCCTTGCCCACCGCAAGAATATGCTCCCCCTGCATCACAAGCGTTCCATCTTCTATGGGGGCTGCTCCGGTGCCATCCACAATACGCACATGCGTAAGCGCAACAGGGGGAGATGAGGCAGCAAGCGCCGATGTTGTTATAAAAAGAGCAGTTGTGATGAAAAGCATACGGCGCATCTTGATCTCCCTAATAGCGGCATAAACGGCAAGAAAGTGATATTCGTTCCATGTTTATCAGATATTCATGAGCCAAGGATCACTTCTACTTTATGTAAAAGCCCATCATCTTTCATATTCACTTCATGCGTCATGTAGCTTTGCACGCCATCTATGGTGATCTTTCTTACACCACGGCAAACATGATCCGGGTTTTTTACCAGAATACTGTAGCGCGCTGTTTTCCACTGCAATGTTACTTCAAACTCCGGCCAATGCTGCGGAATGCAGGGGTCTATCAAAAACTTGTCCCCCTGGATGCGCACACCAAGAATGGTTTCGGTTCCTACCCGTTGCATCCAACCGGCAGAGCCTGTGTACCAAGACCACCCACCACGCCCAACATGCGGGGCTTCGGAATATACATCAGCCGCAATAACGTAGGGTTCCAGCCTGTAACGCGCGGCTTGTTCCGGTGTCTGGCTATGGGTGATGGGGTTAAGCATATGGAATAATGTTTGGGCCAGATTACCATCGCCTAAAGCTGCAATGGCCATAACTGTCCATAACGCTGCATGGGTGTACTGGCCGCCGTTTTCACGTATGCCGGGTGGGTATCCTCGAATATAACCGGGGTCTGGCATGGCTTTATCAAACGGTGGCGTAAGCACAAGAATAAGCCCGTCCTGCTGCCTTACCAACCGATGAACGGCAGAGCGCATGGCATGGTTGGCCCGTTCTGGCATGGCCGCACCAGAAAGCACAGACCAAGATTGAGAAATGGCATCTATCTGACATTCCGGCATGGTGTGAGAGCCCAGCGGCGTGCCATCATCAAAATAGGCCCGCAGGTACCAATCTCCATCCCATGTGTGTTCCAGCGCCTTGGCCAGTTTGCGGGTATGCTGCTGCCATTTATCAGCCCGCATATCTTCATTCCGGGCGCGGGCAATGGGGATAAATATCTCAAGTGTGGTGTAGAGGAACCAGCCAAGCCACACACTTTCCCCTCGGCCCTGTTCTCCCACACGGTTCATGCCATCGTTCCAGTCTCCCGTGCCCATGAGGGGAAGGCCATGAACGCCTACAGCAAGGCTCCGATCAAGCGCGCGGGCACAATGCTCAAACAGCGTAGCACTTTCTGCCGAGTGCGCTGGCACCATAAAGTTATCGTGCTCGGTTATGGGCAGCGGAGGGGCTTCCAGAAAACCAATAGTTTCATCCAGAACAGCAAGATCCCCCGTTGTGCTAACGTAATGCGCAACCGTGTAACCAAGCCATGTGCAATCATCCGAAATATGGGTGCGCACGCCTGCGCCTGTCTGCGGGAGCCACCAATGCTGTACATCACCTTCTACAAACTGGCGGGAAGCGGCCCGTATAAGATGCTCTCGCACCAGAGCTGGGCACGAAACCGCAAGGGCCATGCCATCCTGTAACTGGTCTCTGAAACCATAAGCGCCACTGGCCTGATAAAAGCCTGCACGTGCGCGCACGCGGCTGGAAAGTGTTTGGTACAGCAGCCAGCCATTCAGCATGATATCCATACTGCGATCTGGGGTTTTAACCTGAACAGAACCACAAATGCTGCGCCACTGCTGTTTGACATCATCCAGAACGGTATCCAGATCAACCGTCCGATAACGGGCAATCATCTGCCTGGCTTCAGCCTCGTTTTCCGCTTCTCCTAACAGGAAAACAATTTCTACGCGGCCATCTGCGGGCAGGGTGACTATGGTTTGCAAAACACCACATGGATCAAGCCCAGCACCGGTGCTTCCCTGCACGGTATCGGCCAGTGTTAAGGCATACGGGCTATCAAGCGTGCCATTTCTGCCAACAAAGGTTGTGCGGTCTCCCGAAATGGCTGTGACATAGCCACCAATATCAGCAAAGGCAACGCGGCCCCCGTAAACGGCACTCCAGCGATTGTAAGCAAATAGCGCCCCCGTAGCGTCATCTATTTGCGTTGTAATAAAAGATGCTGTTTTGGCGCGTGCCGTCCCAAGCACCCACTCAACATATCCGGTAAGAGAAAGCGTGCGAGCATGGCCTGATAGGTTGTGCAGTTGAATGCGCGAAATCTTTATAGGGTCTTTTACCGGTGTATATTGCAAAAGTGTGCTGGCTATGCCGTGTGCAATACGATCATACTGCGTATAGCCATGCCCATGCCTGCTGACATAAGTGGCATCTATATCTCGGCGGATAGCAGCCGTTGGGCTCCATAATACTTTGGTATCTTCATCCCGCAGGTAAAAAACTTCGCCCGGTTGATTGCTGACAGGATCATTAGACCACGGGGTAATCTGGTGCTCACGGCTGTTTAGCGCCCATGTATAGCCACTTCCTTCGGCAGAGGCCTGAAAGCCCGCAGTATCATTGGCAATAACATTAATCCATGGGGCAGGCGTTGTGCGGCCAGAAGCCAGCACAACCACATATTCCTGGCCGTTCTGGGCAAACCCACCGTGACCATTGAAAAATTCAAGCTCAGGAATATCGGGCACCTTGAACGCACTGGGCGTAAACACATGCGGTGTTTGAAACAGAACAGATTTAGGAGCCTCGGCCACATTGGCCTGATCAAGCTGTTCTGCCAGCCCTTTATCTGCCGAAAGAACAACGCGGGCAGCCGCCAATAAAAGATTCTTTACCGGTGCGGAAATCAGATCTGCCCGCAAAATGCAGATAGAGCCCGCTACGGTTGCCCTTTTGGGCATAGAGCGCACAAGGTTTTCAAGCGTGTTCTGTAGATCTTGTAAGTAGGACGATGGGTGCTCATTCATTAGCACAAGATCAACAGCAACCTGTTTCAGCCGCAAGTATTCATGCGCCAGCAAAACCTGCCGGATAATATCTGTATCTGGCGTATCCTTTACGCGCAAAACCACTAAAGGCAGATCACCAGAAATACCTTGTTCCCATAGTGTTGGCTGGGCAGCCATACCTTGCATGATAACTGCGGATGATGCGCGCAAAGCAGCATTTGCAAACAGAATATGGCCCGCCAAACGCTGGAACAGATCTGCTTCTGCTGGGGTAATATCAAAATGCCGGAACTGAATTTGCGCTTGTGTCCAGGCAAGTGTGCGTGCGCGATCAAGCGCGGTATCATCCTGATGCACCTCAATCAGGCGCTCCAGTTCCTGACGGGATGAGGCAACCATTGTCCAAAACGTTATCCGCGCTGTAGCACCGGGCTTGATGCTTACGCGGCTACGAATAGCAAAGCAGGGGTCCAGCACCGTGCCGGTTTGCCCAGATAGTTGTGTTTTACCCGTTAAAGCCGCAGGAGATCGCGCTGTGCGGCCGCGCCCAATAAACTGCGCACGGTTTGTTTCCACCGTGATGGGGGTAGAGCACACGGCCACATGCGCAGCCCAGATTTCAGGCTCATCGGGGGTACGCCGCCTACGGGTTGCTATAAGGGCTTTGGCTTCCGGCAGGTAATCTGTTTCTACAAATAGTTTGGTAAAGGCCGGATGCGCGAGATCTGAATCTGGGGCAAGCAAAGCCAGTTCTGCATAGGATGTAATATCTATTTCAACACTATCATAGCCAGCATTAAAAACGCTCAGATAGCGTACATCAGCATCATCTTCAGCAGAAACCATAACCTCCACAGTTGTTGTCAGGGAGCCATCACGCCGGGTGAATTCGGCGCGATCTTCATGGAAAACGCTTACGTAATCATCCGGCTCCTCCCCACAGGGCTGAATGCCAGCAGACCATACTTTCCCGGTCTTTACGTTTTTCAGGTAAAGGTAAGACCCAAAGTTATCCAGCGTTGGATCTTCCCGCCACCGTGTAACGGCCTGCCCCTGCCACATTGTGTAGCCAGACCCCGCTGCTGTGAGCATGACGGTATAACGACCATTGGAAAGAAGGTGCGTAATGGGTGCGGGCGTATAATCCGTGCCGTAGTACCTACCAGATGCCGCTTGTGGCAATTCCGAGCGCGGCAGAGGATATTCTTCTATTGGCAGAGGATGAGCCACAGCGCCTGTGCGTGGCGCGCGTTCTTGCAACAACAATTCGGCCGAGGCAATCACGGGGTCATCATGGAAGCGCTTTCTCATGATACCATCCAGAACTGCATCTGCTACGGCAAGAATGGACATGCCCTGATGGTGCGCCATGTAAGCCTGCACAATGGCCATTTCCTGCCCATCCGGCACACGCTCCGGGGTATAATCCAGCGCTTCGTAAAAACCGTAACGACCGTGTGCCCCTGTTTTTTCCAGAACAAAAAGATTGGCAACGGCTTTTTGCGGATCAACCATAGAGGCCAGCAAGGTGGCATAGGGGGCCACAACTCTATCCTGCCCAAGACCACGTTTTAGCCCCAGCCCCGGAACGCCAAAGTTTGAGTATTGATAGGTGTAATCAACATCCCGCACGTTATAGGCTGATTCTGAAATCCCCCATGGAATATCGTGCGATTGCCCGTAAGCAATCTGCCGCAGCACAATAAGCGCGTTGGTTTGCTGGAGCAGGCTACCTATAGGCGCACGCATAACCAGAGAGGGCATAAGATATTCGAACATGGAACCCGACCACGAGACCAGTGCCGCTCCGCTGCCAGCAGAGGTTAGGGCACGGCCCAGACGGAACCAGTCCCGCGCAGGAATGTCTCCTTTTGCAATGGCAAAAAAGACCGCGAGCCGAGATTCAGAGGCCAACAGATCATAACAGTTACTATCGGAGATATCTTCAGTAACAACAAACCCGATAGACAAAAGTTTGCGTGCAGGATCACGCAAAAAGGCAAAGTCCATGCCGTACGCCAGCATGCTTGCTTTGCTCTGCAATGCTTTCAGCCGGGTTCCAAAGGTTGTGTTATGCGTATGGTCCAAATCACGCAAATGGCTTTCAAGCGCTTTTAATGGCGCCACACACCAGAAACGTGGGTCTGACGTTGTTTGTTCTTCGGCTGCGTTGGTTTCTGCATAAAGATGGGCTGCGTGTTCTGCTATAGTTTGCGCCTGTTTCAATAACGCTTGCAAACTCTCCTCTGTTTTGACTTCAGGGGCCGCCAGAACAGATGTTTTTAACCGCGCGAGGGCTCGGATAAGAACTTTTTGCTGTTTTGTATTCTGCAGCCGTTCGCCATTGCGGAAGGTAAGATCTGTAATGGCAAGGGTAATGGCATCTGCTATACCCTCGCGCCACATGGAGGGTTGGACTGTATTTGCAGTCCATTCACGGCAAGCGCGTGCCAGCGCAACAAGGTGGCCGGCAAAATTACCGCTATCTACAGTAGAAACATATAAAGGCGCCAACGGCTCCAGATCAGCCGTGCTGTACCAGTTATACAAATGCCCTTTATATTTTTCTAATTCATCTAGTGTTTTAAAGGTGTTTTCAAGCCGATCTATTGTATCAGCCAAGCCGTTCCAGCCAAAATCATAGGCGCTTACCGTGCATAAAAGATAAAGCCCTATATTGGTGGGCGATGTACGTCTGGCGATAACGGGAGAAGGAACTTCCTGAAAATTGTCTGGCGGAAGCATGTGGTCATCTGCCGTTACAAATTCTTCAAAAAAGCGCCATGTATTGCGGGCTGTAAGACGCAAAGTGCGAATATCTGTGCGGGAAGGGCGCGATTGGGCCGTTAAAACGGCTGCCCGACTTGTCCATAACCCAATAGCAGGAGAAAACGCCCACAGAATGGCCAGAGGACCAATAAAAATCAGGTTTCCCACATCCTGCATGGTAACTTGTAGAACAAGAATAACCGCAATAAGTGGGCCAGAGAGCATTTTCAGGTAATATTGTTGCAAGCCGGACTGTAGAAGATCCGCCGTTTGCGCTGCGGGCACCCATTGCAGCAAATAGCGCCGTGTTACAAAAACACGCCCAAGGGTACGGATAATGGCATCACCTAACAAACAAGCCTGATGCACCAGAAACGTGATGTTAAGTGCCGTCATGACAACGGCATTGGAAATGGATGCCCCCAAAACATTAAAATAGCTACGAAAACTGATCCATTCCCGGCGTGGCGCAATATCGGGAATAACTGGCAAAAAAGCAGGTACCGCCATAATCAGAAGGATAAACAGTGTCCAGATACCAGCGTTTTCTGGCAACAAAACCCAGCAGATAATCAAAGCCAAAAGCGTAAAGGGCGCGCATAAGGTGCGGCGCAGATTGTCCACCATTTTCCAACGCGCAATTCCAGATAAACTGTTGCGTGGGGAAGGGGTGCGAAATATGCCTGAAACAATCCAGGGGAGCAGTTGCCAGTCTCCTCGTGTCCAACGATGGAGCCTTTGGGCTGCAACCAAATAGTCTGTTGGAAATTCCTCTATCACCTCAATGTCAGAAGCCAATCCGGCACGCGCAAAAATACCTTCAAACAAATCATGGCTTAAAAGGGTTGCTTCAGGCACACGCCCAGCCAAAGCGGCTTCAAACGCATCAATTTCGTAAATACCTTTGCCTGCGTAAGACCCTTCTCCAAACATATCTTGATACAGGTCTGATATTGCAGATGAATAGGCATCTATACCGCTAGACGCGGAGAAAATACGCTGGAACAAAGTGCTTTGATGCCCGATAGGCAAAGATGGCGTAACACGAGGCTGCAAAACGGCATAACCTTGCTGCACACGCCCGGTTGTTGCATTAAATTGCGGCGCATTAAGGGGATGTGCCAGTTTACCCACCAGTTTTTTTACTGTTTCAAGGGGCAGGCGTGTATCGGCATCCAGCGTGACGATATATTTTACAGCTTGTGGAATATTCTGGCAGTATTCTGCCAAAAAAGTGGTGTCAGACGCACCGCGCAACAGGCGGTTCAGTTCATGCAATTTTCCGCGCTTACGTTCCCACCCCATCCATACACCTTCACTCTCACTCCAAACCCTGTGGCGATGTAGAAGGAGGAACCTGTTACCATCCGGCACAGATCCGTATTTTTCGTTAAGATGGTGAATACCGGCAGAAGCTAACTGAAAAAGTGCATCATCTTCTGGTGCAGATGCCTCTGAATGATCAGACCAATCTGTTAAAAGCGCAAAGTAAACACCGCTATCATGAGTAGCCAGATAGTGGACTTCCAAGCGGGATAAAAGTTCATCCACCGTTTTTACGTTGGTAAGAAGGGCAGGAATAACCACCATTGTACGCAATTTTACGGGGATACCATCTAAAAGCTCCAACCCCGGCAATGCCGTTACCTTGGTAACACGCAAAGCCAGCCAGTTGATGCATGCAACGGCTGCTTCCAATGCGGGTGAAAAGGCCAGAACAGCCACCAACAAAACCCACGGAAACCAAGCATTTTCCTGAAAAGAAAGCCACACGGGCCCAGCCAGAAAAATGAGCGCCAGCATAAACACAACCACGGCATAACCTGTAATGCCGCTTTGGCAGAATGTTTGGGCCAGTTTTCTGGAAAGATTGGGGCGAAAGCCTATAGAGGCTTCCAGAATGGAACGTCCTTCCATCACAAGATAATAACCGGGATCATTCTTGCGTTGATCAAACGCATTGGAAGAAGCAGCTTCTTGCGCTAAAAAAACAGCCTTTTTGGCAATATCAATTTCATCAACAGTGCTGCCATAGGCCAAATCCTCAATAGCTTTGCGGTAAAGGTCTCGGCTGGCAAAATCTGCACATGTAAAACTTGCATATTCTGCAAATACTGTATCAACCAAGCAGACTTGTTCAAAAATCTCTGTCCAATCAGATTCTGCAATATGCCGCAGACTTGTAATAATATTTCGAATAGTGGCGTTAAAAGCGCCCTGTGTTTGTAAATACTCTTGAATTCCTTGCTCAATATCTGTTTTTTTATCTGCCAGACGCTGCTCTAGCCACACCAGCACGGGATCTTTTTCTGGATCTATACCTCTTGAACGATGCGCAAGCTGCGCCGTAAATGCTGGCGTAATAATGCGTGGGTCTATTTGAGATAATATGGCAGACAATGCAGCGGCATCGTTCTTTCGGGCGGATGCAAGCTGATCAGCCAAAAGATCAGCCGCTTGCTGGCTTGCGTGGCTATCTATAATGGCACTTACAATGCGGCGCAGGTTTTCTATTAAAACAATGCGCAAGGTAATGGGAACAGCCCAAAGCTCACCTATCGTAAGTGGAGCAACTGTTTGATAGGCAAGCAGAAACTTACGCAGAAAATCTGGCTGTAAGTAACTATCTGTATGCGCAACAAAAGCCCATGTAATGCCAAAAACGCGCGGCAAACCAACAAAAGGGCCATTCGCAAGCTTGGGAAGGCGCGTATAATACCCACTCGGCAGATCCAGACTGGTCTCTCTAATCTGCATATCAATAAGGGCATAGTTATCTGCCAACCACTGGGCTGCTGGCGGTAGCAGCCGGCCCCTTTGGCTGGCCTTGGTAACAGTTTCATTGGCCGCTGCCAGCAGGGCGGCATTTTCAGCCAACCGGCGTTTAAGGGGTTGTCCGCGCCGGTTATGCTTGGCGGGTACAATAGCCTGTGCAGCCGCCAGGCTTCTGGCATGAGCCTCCAAGCGTTCAATACCAAAAATTTCGCTTTTTATCGGGAAGAGGTCACCCTGTATGTGAACGTGAATATGCCCCCCAAACAAACGGCGCAAAAATGAACGACGGGCATTTTTGGGGCCGGTATCTGATAGTTGTTCTGTATGCATGTACCAACTCCCTGATAAGGGCCGTACAAAGCTGTAATGCGGCCTTTATTTGTTATTTACGGAACAGGCTTTTTCTTGTTTTTACGCTGGCAGAAGGCACTTTTTCTTCTAACAAAGTATGGTTTTTCACCATTTTGTTTTCTGTTTTAGTGGGATTTGGCAAAACATTTTTACTGGCTGCGTTGCCACCATCAGCTACATTCTGCTCCACCTTCTTTTTTGTTTTTGAAGGAGCAGCAGGAGCCTGATTGTTTACAAAGGGAGTGCGCATATTCGTTCTCCATCCAAGAGAAGCCAGCCGCAGACGTTTCGATTGTACTTTAGGTAGATTTCGAGAAAGAAAATCATGTAACCATGACAGATAGAATATAATTCTAACCGCCAAGTATTGAGCCGTTATTCAACGCAGGAACAGATGAAACGTTCCAGAACGGGTTGGACCTTATATAAGGTAGAACTAAAAATAATTTTTAAAGGAAATGCCAGCCTATCCACATTGGCTTATTTTACAATATCAATCATCAAACCGCACTGTGCGCCCTTGTTTAATACGTGCGCGATGCGCTTTTCCCTGCAACCGCCGTTGGCGCGCTGCGCGGCTAGGGCGGGTGGCAACACGAAAAGCCGGACGATGTGCAGCCTCACGTATTAAAGCGGCCAAACGCTCTACTGCGTCCTCACGGTTGCGCTGCTGTGTGCGAAACCGCCGTGCTGTAATAACAATAACCCCATCACGCGTAGCCCGACTTCCCGCCAGTTCCAGCAAGCGCGTACGCACGCGATCAGGCAAAGAAGCAGAATGTGCCGCATCGAACCGTAATTGGGCAGCCGTGGCAACCTTGTTTACATTTTGCCCGCCAGGGCCAGACGCCAAAATATAAGTGACCTCCAATTCGGAATCGGCCAGAGAAATGTTGGGAAGGATAGAGATTGCCATAAGTTCAGCATAACACGTTTTGTGTTGTTATGCTTGTGCGCCCAAAATCTGCCGTTGGAACCATTTTGCAGCTCATGCGTAAAAATAAGAATACGGGGAGCGACGAAACCTTAGAAACGCACGATTTAAGATTATGTAAAGGGACGACGCTCCCGCCGAAACACTGGCGAGGAGAAGATCATGGTTGTCAAAAAAAATACGCCAAGCAAGGCTGCTAAAAACGGTTTAAAAGCAGATAAAGATAAAATTGAACCAAGCTATACCGAGCAACAAGGGAATGGGGGAGAAACACACCAGCAAGCTGGTGGTGATGTGGCAACGCTTACCTCTGCTCAGGGTATTCCCGTAGCGGATGATCAGAACACTCTGCGTTACGGTGCACGTGGCCCGGCGTTGATGGAGGATTTCCATTTCCGGGAAAAGATTTTTCATTTTGACCACGAACGTATTCCCGAACGCGTTGTGCATGCTCGTGGCTATGGTGCACATGGGTATTTTGAACTGACAGACAGCCTTGCAGACGTTACGCGAGCCGCCATTTTTCAGAATGTGGGGGAACGTACGCCTGCCTTTGTTCGGTTTTCTACGGTTGCAGGCTCCAAAGGTTCATTTGATGTCGCACGAGATGTCCGTGGGTTTGCCGTCAAGCTTTATACCAAGGAAGGCAACTGGGATCTGGTTGGCAATAATATTCCGGTATTTTTCATTCAGGATGCCATCAAGTTTCCTGATATGGTGCATTCTGTAAAACCCGCGCCAGACCGTGATTTTCCGCAGGCACAATCTGCCCATGACAACTTCTGGGATTTTATTTCGCTAAGCCCAGAAAGCTTTCATATGATCATGTGGGTGATGTCGGATCGGGGTATCCCGCGTTCCTTCCGTTTTATGGAAGGATTTGGGGTGCATACATTCCGCTTTTTAGACAGCAATGACCGCTCAACCTTTGTGAAGTTTCATTGGAAGCCAAAGCAGGGCTTGCAGTCTGTTGTGTGGAACGAAGCCGTCAAGATCAACGGGGCGGACCCTGATTTCCACCGACGAGACCTCTGGAGTGCAATTTCCAGCGGAGACTTTCCCGAATGGGAACTTGGCGTACAGCTCTTTGATGAAGAATTTGCCGAAAAGTTTGATTTCGATGTGCTGGACCCCACCAAACTTATTCCAGAGGAACTGGTACCTGTCAGAATAGTGGGCCGCCTGGTACTGGACCGCGTTGTTGATAACTTTTTTGCCGAAACAGAGCAGGTGGCCTTCTGCACACAGAATGTGCCACCCGGCATTGATTTCTCAAACGATCCTCTGCTTCAGGGCCGAAATTTCTCGTATCTGGATACACAGGTCAAACGGCTTGGTAGCCCCAATTTTACGCATATCCCCATTAATGCTCCTAAATGCCCCATGGCGCATTTTCAGCAAGATGGGCATATGGCCATGCACAATCCTGTAGGCCGCGCCAATTATGAGCCAAATAGCTGGGGGGCCGCCGGTGGCCCGCGTGAAAACCCCAAACAGGGCTTTCGCAGTTTTGCGAGCGAGGAAACAGGCCCCAAACGGCGCCTGCGGCCTGAAAGTTTTTCAGACCATTACAGTCAGTCCCGGCAGTTTTACATCAGCCAGACGCCCATTGAGCAAAAGCATATAGCAG
This sequence comes from Acetobacter sp. AAB5, assembly GCF_050106715.1. Classification (NCBI taxonomy): domain Bacteria; kingdom Pseudomonadati; phylum Pseudomonadota; class Alphaproteobacteria; order Acetobacterales; family Acetobacteraceae; genus Acetobacter; species Acetobacter sp. AAB5. The sequence continues at coordinate 18,094 of NZ_JBNIEW010000005.1, read as the reverse complement.
ATGCCATTACGTTTGAGCTGAGCAAGGTGGAACGGCCCGATATCCGCTCCCGCGTTGTATCTCATCTGCTGCATATTGATGAGGAACTGGCAACAACAGTAGCAGACGGGCTGGGCTTACCACTGCCAGAACCCGCACAAGGAACACAGCCTACACGCACAGATCTTCCGCCATCTGATGCGCTCAGTATCCTTAAGAATGGGCCAAAAACATTTGCTGGCCGAAAAATGGGTATTTTGGCGACAGATGGTATAGATGCAGACCTTTTTGCTGCGCTTATTGCCGCTCTTCAGGCAGAAAAAGCCGATTATGAAGTTGTTGCCTCCAAAATTGGCGGCATTACATTATCGGATGGCACCAAGGTAGCGGCGCAACAGAAAATAGATGGCGGCCCATCTGTACTCTACGATGCCGTCGCTATTCTTGCTTCCAAGGAAGGCACAAAAGTGCTGGCCAGTAATCCAGCAGCCAAAGATTTCCTGACCGATGCTTTCACGCATAACAAATTTATTGGCTATTCTGCAGAAGCTTGCACGTTGTTTAAAAAGGCAGGTCTGGCAGAAGATGTTGATAAAGGCTGCATCAAACTTGGTGGCAAAAACGATGCCAATGCGTTTGTAAAAACCTGCGGCGCACTCCGCTTCTGGCAACGTGAAAAGCTGGATTAAGGATACACATCAGCCCTCACGCGCGTTTATGAACATGGGTGAGGGCTGCCTATTTTGCCAAAAGCTATTTGTTACTCATAGCCTCATAATTTGCAGGATACTGGCTGCGCTGTGTAACGGGCGAACAGCGCAGCCAGCACCAACCCGCCAAGGCCGCAATAACAGACCCGGCAAAAATCCCCAGTTTTGCTGATACGACCGTATCCGTATCCTGGAATGCCAGACCGGCAATAAACAAGCTGATGGTAAAACCAATGCCACACAGCAAGGAAAGCCCAAAAAGCATTTTCACCGATGTTGCCGCTGGGGCAGGGGCTATGTGCAACTGGAATGACAATATGGTTGCCCCAAACACACCAACGGGCTTTCCCACCACCAACCCCAGTATGATGCCAAGGGGAACAGGAGCAAGAAGCGTGCCCAGATGCACGCCAGCAAGAGAAACCCCAACATTCATAAAGCCAAATAGGGGAAGCACCAGCCACGTAACAAAAGGTGTTAGTGCGGAGGATACTTTTTCAAGCGGTGTTATTTGTTCTGTATTTTTTGCACATGGCTGGGCTGGCAGGCAAAGACCAGTAATAACCCCAGCAAGCGTTGGGTGCAGGCCGGAAGATAAAAGCATGCCCCAAAGCAGCAAGCACCCAAGAGCGTAAACCCACACAGATCTGCAATCCAACAACCGATTTGCAGCAATCATGGCCATGGTAACAAAAAACACACCTGCCAGCGCGGGCCAATAAAGGGCAGAACCATAAAACAGGGCAATAACAACAATGCCCAACACATCATCAAAAATGGCAAGCGCCATAAGCCATGCACGCGCCCCGGCAGAAACACGCGCACCCAGCGCCATAATAACGGGCAGTGTAAATGCAGCATCTGTGGCTACAGGAATGGCCCATCCATGAAATGCTTCTGTATGCCCATGCGTTACCAAAAGGTAGGTAAGCGCTGGCACAACCATTCCCCCCAATGCGCCAATCAATGGCAAGGCAATCTGGCGCATGGATGAAAGATGGCCCGAAACCATCTCTTTCTTGATTTCCAGAATAATCAGCAGAAAAAACAGCGTCATCAACCCATCAGATACCCATGCCGCAAGTGTATCTGGCATATGCCGCTCTAAAAAAGGCAGCCGCATAGGCATTGTAATCAGGGTTTCATAACCATCAGACCAAGCCGAATTTGCTAGGGCAAACCCTGCAAGCGAGGCTAGGAGCAGGGCTGTTGCACCTCCTGCGGGAGATTGCAAAAAACGTTGGATACGATGAACGCACGCAGCAGAAGTATCTGTCATGCGTGAATATTGAAGGCGTTACATGCCCCGCACAAGGGAAGAAAAGCGTAAAACCGCCGCTTCTCTTCCTATCAGCAAACCTCAATATGTCTGGGTAATTTTATTCCGGCGTTGGGGTGCATTGCGGCGTAACGGCTTGCCCGTTCATAACATCCTGCGTGAAAGAAGCTGAATCTGGCAACGAGGCATTTACCGTCTGATCATGGTTCAGGCTTTTGTAAACATGTGCCTGCACCACTGTGCCAGCAGCACAGGCAGCTTTTACCAGCCCGAGCTGAAGCGGTGGAGGCACATCCTTATCCAGCTCTCCCGTGCCCATAAACAGTGGTTGAGCCAGATGCATGGTAGGATATTGCATGGCCTTTAAAGCCGGAGCGAGATTTTTTGCAAAGTCAGGCTGAAGTGAATTGCTAAAATTCAACCCATCTGCCTTCACCTTATCTGTCAGCTCATGCACACATAAATTGGCTGCGGCACGATAGGCTGGCATGGCTTTAGCTGTAAAAACGCTTTCTGGCTTAAAGGCTGTATCATACCCAGAAAGCCCCTGTGCCAGATAAAGCGCATAAACGATAACCGGATTATACGGCGCATTATCCGGCGCGGTGGCTATTTGCTTAAGTAGTTCTGGCGTAACATACGGTGCACCCGTGGCCACAGTGCCTCGGATATTCAAATCTGGCGCATATGTTGGTGCAAACGCTGCGGAGGCAAACGCCGCGCCACCACCCTGAGATTGCCCAACAATCATGATTTTGTTCTGCAAATCTGGCACCGAGGCCAAGGCGGCCTTCACGCTATCCAGCAGGTTATAGGCTTCCACGCGTGCGTTCAGATACGGATGAATACCCGAGGTTCCCAAACCCTGATAATCCGTACCTACTACAGCAAAGCCACGTTTCATCCATTCAGAGAGATAACGCTTGTTACGTGCGCTCCACGCATTGTTAGAGGGTGCGCAGTGGCCTGCAACACCTACCGTGCCATGCGCCCAGGCAACAATGGGCCATCCACCAGCAGGTGGCTTGCCTGCGGGCAGAATAACTTCTGCCGTAACCGGCACCAGCCCTTTGCCCGTAATGCCATTGGTGGAAAGGTAGGTTATACGCAAGGATCGCCCAGCATCAGGCAATGTAAAAGCCACTGGCAAAGATTGAGACGATGTGAGCGTACCAGCCGCACCAGATGGGGCTGCCGATGCAGCAATGGCGCTGGAGCTTGCACCCATAAGGCAAAGACCAGCAACCAAACGAGAAACATGATAAACAGAGGGAAGAAAACGCAAGAGATATCCTTCTTCAGGCTATTGGTCTTGTGTTTGACCGCCCGATACGCTGAAACTTAACAACGTTAAGAATGGAGCATGAGAAAAGAATGTCAAGTGTTCTGATGGCTATCGCGAATATTCTGGAAAATACATAATGGCCCAGCCTGTTCAGCCTAAAAAAGCTTACCATCATGGAGATCTCCCAACCGCTCTTTTGCGTTCTGCGCGCGCCATTCTAGAGGAACAAGGCATTGCAGCCCTAGGGTTGCGGGCCATTACACGCCATACGGGTGTCTCACAAACAGCTGCAATTCCGCATTTTGGAAATTTAACAGGCTTGCTCAGTGCGCTGGCAACAATAGGATATGAAGAACTGGCGGCAACGCTTACACCGCTGCTTGATAAAGGGCCACACGCTGTTGGCGTGGCCTATGTACAATTCGCCATGCAACACCCGGGCCTGTTTACCCTTATGTTCCGTAGCGATGTAATTGATAGAAAAGACCCGCATCTGGCTGCGGCTGCGGGCAAAACATCCGCCATGCTCACTCAATTTGTAGGAGACCTAAAAGGCAAGCATTCCGCCCATACACGTGCTGGCGCACGCGCAGCCTTGTGGGCCAAAGTGCATGGCTTAGCTGTATTGGCGATAGACGGCCTTTTGGAAGCCTTGCTGACGCGAGAAGGCGAGGGCATGACTTTGGATGCGCTTATTGAAGATGCCCTTAGGTTGTGAATTTAGTTTTTATATTTACTATCATATAGTTATGGATGATTCTTCATTTAGAATGAATGGCTTTCTGCCATTCTAAAAATGCATTCGTGCATTCCAATAATGCGGTTGCACAATCATCGCTCCCATTTTAATTCCATCCGGACGGATTGAAATAATAAAGGACGGTGCATGGGCCGCCGCAGAACCATTGATCGGGAGAGCGTTCTGGACAGCGCGGAACAGCTTGTTCAGAAGGGCGGAGCAACTGCTTTAACGCTTGATGCCGTAGCCAAGGCCGCGGGAATTACCAAAGGCGGCCTGCAATATTGCTTTGGCAATAAGGATGATCTGATTACCGCCATGATTGATCGCTGGATAGCAGCGTTTGATCTGGAAATAGCAAAATATGTGGGGCCCAAGGCTTCTCTGGCAGAGCGGGCACGCGCCTATGTTATGGCCTGCCGCCAGATAGATGCCGCCACGCAAGCCAGAATGGTGGGAATGCTTATTACCTTGCTGCAATCTCCCAAATACCTCAACCGGATACGGGAATGGTACGCCGGATGGTTTGGGGATTGTAACGCCACCTCGGAAGATGCGCATCAGGCGCGTACGGCAATTTTTGCCGCGGAAGGGGCTTTTCTTCTCAGAAGCTTCGGCTTTATCGCTATGGATCAGTCTGGATGGGATACAGTGTTTACAGATTGCCTGCGGCTTATTACGCCCCAAGTAGAAACACCGTGATCTTTAAAACAGGAACCAATGAGTCTTTCATGATATTTCGCGCAGGTATGACACAATGAATATGGCAAGCCGTTTTTCATTAAAGAAGATTTTGCGTTCTGGTTCAGACACTCAGGGAACAAACGTTAACACCCTTATTAAGTCTGGAAGCTCGGATATTGTGCGTCAAAAACCCACCCCACAGGTTCCGGCAAATATGTCCGCCCTTAAGGCAATGGGAAACAGCCTGACACATACGCTCTCTTCTGCCTGTGAATGGTTGATGAAGCAGCAAAAGCCCGACGGACATTGGGTTGGATCTGTTGGTTCCAATGCCTCCATGGAAGCTGAATGGTGTTTGGCCCTGTGGTTTTTGGGGCTGGAAGACCACCCTTTGCGGCCACGTCTGGGCAAGGCTCTGCTTGAAATGCAGCGCCCGGATGGATCTTGGGGCACATATTATGGCGCTGGTAGTGGTGATATCAACGCAACGGTGGAAGCCTATGCAGCACTCAGATCTTTGGGTTACGCAGAAGATGACCCAACAGTTAGCAAAGCCGCAGCGTGGATTATCAGCAAAGGCGGCCTGAAGAATGTGCGTGTGTTCACCCGTTACTGGCTGGCCCTGATTGGGGAATGGCCGTGGGAGAAAACACCTAATCTTCCGCCAGAAATTATCTGGTTCCCCAATAATTTTGTGTTTTCCATTTACAACTTTGCGCAGTGGGCCCGCGCTACCATGATGCCGCTGGCTATTTTGTCTGCGCGCCGTCCATCTCGTCCATTGCGTCCGCAGGATCGGCTGAATGCCCTTTTCCCTGGTGGTCGGGAAAACTTTGATTACGAACTGCCCACCAAAGAGGGCAGAGATGTTATTGCCGATTTCTTCCGCATGGCTGACAAGGGGCTGCATTGGCTCCAAACCTCTTTCCTCAAGCGCGCCCCTTCGCGGGAAGCCGCCATTAAAGACGTGCTGGAATGGATTATCTGGCATCAGGATGCAGATGGCGGATGGGGGGGCATTCAGCCGCCATGGGTGTATGGTCTGATGGCCCTGCATGGTGAGGGCTACCAATTCCATCATCCTGTTATGGCCAAGGCCCTTGATGCGCTGAATGATCCCGGTTGGCGGCATGATAAAGGAGATGCCAGCTGGATTCAGGCCACAAACAGCCCGGTGTGGGATACTATGCTCTCCCTTATGGCGCTGCATGATGCCAATGCCGAAGAACGCTTTACCCCAGAAATGGATAAAGCACTGGATTGGCTGCTATCCCGCCAAGTGCGCGTAAAAGGGGATTGGTCTGTTAAGCTCCCCAACACAGAACCCGGCGGCTGGGCGTTTGAATACGCCAATGACAGATACCCCGATACAGATGATACCGCCGTTGCACTAATTGCCCTTGCATCTTGCCGTAACAGGCCAGAATGGAAAGCCAAAGGCGTAGAAGAAGCCATTGGCCGTGGTGTTCGATGGCTGGTAGCTATGCAGAGTTCTTGCGGTGGTTGGGGCGCTTTTGACAAGGACAACAATAAGAGCATTCTTGCCAAAATTCCGTTCTGCGATTTTGGGGAAGCCCTAGACCCGCCATCGGTAGACGTAACAGCGCACGTTCTGGAAGCGTTTGGCTTGTTGGGCCTCCCGCGTGATCTGCCATGTATTCAGCGTGGGCTTGCGTATATCCGCAAGGAGCAAGACCCCACAGGGCCGTGGTTTGGCCGTTGGGGCGTGAATTACCTGTATGGCACAGGGGCCGTTCTGCCCGCTCTGGCTGCCTTGGGTGAGGACATGACACAGCCCTACATTTCCAAGGCGTGCGATTGGCTGATTAACTCCCAGCAAGAAAACGGTGGCTGGGGCGAAAGCTGCGCTTCCTATATGGAAGTGGAATCCATTGGCCGCGGCACCACAACGCCATCTCAAACGGCATGGGCGCTTATGGGGCTGATAGCCGCCAACCGGCCGCAGGATTATGATGCCATCGCCAAAGGCTGCCGCTACTTGATTGATTTGCAAGAAGAAGACGGAAGCTGGAATGAAAAGGAATTCACTGGCACGGGCTTTCCCGGCTACGGCGTGGGCCAAACCATCAAACTGGATGATCCGGCCATTTCAAAGCGCCTGATGCAGGGGGCCGAACTCTCACGCGCCTTTATGCTGCGTTATGATCTTTACCGGCAGCTTTTCCCGATTATTGCACTTAGCCGTGCTTCCCGTTTAATCAAAATCGGGAACTAATGCCGCAATGGTGGCCCATAAGGATACAGGATTACTCTCCTGTATCCTTATGGCACGAGGTACGGCACACATAACACCCCGCAATGCGGGTGAGGTGTTGAAGCTGCAAATCTTGGCCTTAATGGCCAGAGGGCGTTATCTGGTCCTGATGCTCCGCAGCTTGGCTACTTGTCATAGCCATATCACCGCCGCCTTGCATGCCGCCTCCACCTCCTCCATTACCACCACCGCCACCGGATTTTTCTGATCCGCCATCTTTCCCTTTACCGCCAGAAGCCTGCACGCGGGTTGGCCCTTGTGTGGGAATACTCAGATCTGATGGAATGGGGGCAAGATCCAGCGCCTGCCTTACAAAATTGCGCAAGGATACAACCAGATCATGCGTATGCACCCGCTGGCCCGCCACCAGTTCTCGGGCAGCGTGTTCCGCTAAACGCACATGCTCTTCCGTGCCTAGAAGAATGATATCGGATAAAGCTGCCTCTACAGCATCACGAATACGCCTCGTACGGTCCGATGCGTTGGCATCTTCCAATACAGAAGTGGTTGTCATGGCTTCTGTATCTGCCGCAACGCGGAAATCTCGCTTATGTCTGGGGTCTACGGCCAGATCTCCGGTAAAAGAACCACCCAAGGTGCGGTAAGCAGCAATCAATGTGCGCAAACGCTCATTGATCTGGCGGTTCATACGCTCCCGCCGTTGCTGAATCAGCACCATCATCAAAAGCCGGATGCCAACACCAATTAAAGTAATAAGCGAAAGCCCGATCATGGTGAACAGGAAGCTGTGCCATGAACTAAAGTCTAGATTATGCAATATGGGCTCCCGATACAGATAGCTTTTTAGAACATGACTCTCAGCAGTAGCATACTTGCACAAATCAGCCCGAGCAGAGAAAACCCTTCAGTCAGAAGCAAAGGGAGACCCGCCCGAAAAACAGAACGTATATCTATGCACAGGCCCAACGCAGCCATAGCCAGAATGGTTAAAAAATTGGCTGCAAGGCTTAAAGGTTCAATGATGTCATGCGGGATAACGTTTATGGAGCGTGCAATCATCATGATGATAAAACCAACGATATACCAAGGCACCATCTGAGGCGCACGATGCGTGTGCTGGATCTTTCCCCGGTTTAACCGTGCATGGATTACGGAAAGAGCAATGCACACTGGCCCCAACATCAACACGCGCATGAGTTTAATCAGCATACCAATGTGGCCAGCATTTCCGCCAAAAGCGGAGGCCGCAGCCGTAACCTGTGGCACAGCATAAACTGTTAGGCCAGCAAGAGCACCACCGGTTCGGCTATCCAGAGGAAGAAAGGGGGCCACAAGTGGCAACCCCACAACTAGTATCAAACCACCGGCCGCCGTAAAGGCAATTGTTGCGCCAATATCTTCATCTTTGGCATGAATGGTGGGGGCCGCTGCCATAATGGCAGAATTACCGCAAATGGAATTACCACATGCCACCAAAAGGGTTTGTGGCATAGGCAGCCCCACCAAGCGGCCACAGCAAGTGGTAAATATCACACTGAACGCAACCAGCCCCATAACGCCCACCAAAAGCCAAGGCCCGGCAGAAAAAGCTGCATCAATGCTAAAAGAGGCCCCCAGAAGTACAATCCCAATATTCAAAAGCGTTTTGGAGCATGTTCTGATACCCGGCTGCCATAACAGATCTGGCTTATGCACAGCGCGCACAGCCACACCAACAATAAGCGCCAGATTGAGCATTTCCAGCCAGATTTTCCCGCATAAAAATTCTTCAACCTGCTGGCAGCAATAGGCAACGCCCGTAATCGCTAAACACAGCAAAACACCGGGGAGATTATGGCTGATAACGTCCAATATGCGTTGCTTGAATAATGGTTGCGCCTGAGATGTTGTGAGCATGGCAATGTCCCTTTCTTTGCGAAAGATAAGGGAGACCCATTCCATCACTCCAACTCATTATTCTGGTTATTCCAATCGAAAATTATGATTGATTGTGGTATAAAATCAGGCATGACATTGGAACAGCTTCGTATCTTTATTGCCGTTGCCGAGCGCGAACACGTTACAGCAGCCAGCAAGGCCCTGCATGTTACGCAATCTGCCGTATCGGCCGCCATTGCTACGCTGGAAGAACAGCACGGGGTAAAATTGTTTCATCGTGTTGGGCGCGGCATCTGCCTAACGGAGGCGGGTCGCCTGTTTTTACCCGAAGCCCGCGCTGTTCTGGCGCAGGCAGAAGCCGCCGAAAACATGCTGGAAGCCTTTGGCGGGCTTAAGCAAGGTACACTGCGCGTTGTTGCCAGCCAAACCATTGCCGCCTATTGGCTGCCAGCACTTTTGGTGCAATTCCGACAGAAGTATCCTCAAATTGTCATGGATATTGCCATCAGCAATACAGAAGAAGCTGCAACCCGTGTTAAGAATGGTGAAGTTGATTTAGGTATTGTGGAAGGGCTGGTGGATGACGCTGCCTTGGCGCAGTGGCCCGTTGCAACAGATAGCCTGAGCATTGTGCAAGCCGATGCCTGTGTGCCTAACACCATAGATGCTGCATGGTTACGCTCTGCCAAATGGGTCATGCGCGAACCGGGCTCTGGCACCCGCACCACATTGGAGCACGCCTTACGCCAGCACGGCATAGACCCAGCAGAGTTAGACGTAACACTCGTGCTCCCCTCTAATGAGAGCGTACGCACAGCCATTGAGGCAGGGGCAGGTATTGGCGCTCTTTCCGCATTGGTCGTATCTCCAGCCGTGCTGGCGGGCACGTTACATGCCGTACCCCAGGCTTTAAGCACACGCTTCTTTTACGGTTTGCGGCATAAGGAGCGTTACCGTAGCCCTGCAGCAGAAGCATTGTTGGAATTGATTGCCCAATCCGGCAAACAGCATACCTAAAAATACAACAATCAGGTGCTGGCCTTACCGTTTGGTTGTTTGCGTATCCCAACCGCCACCAAGAGCACGGGCAAGACGCACTGTTGAGAGGGCCTGCCGAGTTTGCGCACTTACCAGTTCATCTTGTGCAGAAATCTTTTTTATCCGGGTTGTCAGAATATCCTGCATGGTAAACTGCCCGCCCTCATAAAGCCCCTGCGCCTGAGTTGTGGCGAGGGTAAGGGATGAAACTTCTTCGCTCAGGCTGGCAATATTCTGGTCTGCGCTGGAACGGCTTTCATAAGCATCTTCTACTTCTGCCAAAGCTGTCAGCACAGTTTGATCATACGATGCCACAGCCTGTTTAAGCTGAGAGTCCGCCGCGCGTATCTTGGCCTGTATGCGCCCAGCCGTAAAAAGAGGCAGATAGGCATTCACAGCCATAAGTCCACCAGAACCGGATACACCCGGAATACCATCAAACCGCAAACGCCCATCACCACCAAAAAACTCTAACCCAAACCGCGGCAAAAGGTCTGTTTTAGTGCTAATCAACCGTTCCAGATTGGCCTGCACAATGTTTTTTTGCAGCAGCACATCGGGCCTGCGGTCTAACACTGTAGAAGGCAGTTCCGTAGCAGGCGGCGCGGGCACCCGATATTGAGCCGGTGCGGTGAGATCAGGCGCTTGTTCAGGGGGTAAGCCGGATAGAATAGCCAGCCGATGGCGGCACGCATCCAACGCGGCAACCAATAATGGCCTTTGCGCCTGCACTTGCTGAACCTGCGCCGTTATGGTTTCCAGATCAGCCCGTGTGGTCTGGCCTGCATCAAACCGGGCCGTGGCATACCGCCCAAGCTCCTGCAACGTGCGGGCAGATTGATCCAGCAGCACAATGCGTTGTTGCAGCCCGCGGGCAGTCAGATAGTTGGCGGCCACATCTGCTGCAATGGCCATATGCGTGCCATGTAGCACGTCTGCCGCCGCCAGAGCCATATGTTGCGCAGCCCGTTTACGCGCACGGTTGCGGCCCCAGATATCTGGCTCCCACGCCATGGTTATGCCAGCCAAATGCCCATCTGTTGCTGGGTCCTGAATATCCGGATCTGCCATCTTCATGAGCGGAGGCACCGGATGCCGCCAATCCACACCACCGCCCATCATGCCGCCTGTGGCCCCAATGGTAGGATACAAGGCAGATTTGGCCATTTGTGTATAGGCGCGAGATTCCTGCACACGCTCCTGCGCCATCCGTATTTCGGGGTTAGCAGCCAGCGCATTGTGCACAAGTTGATCAAGTAATGGATCCTGCCACGCTGTCCACCAGTTTGTTAAGTCCGTAGGCTGTGCATCCTGTGGCGCGGCATTGAACTGAGCCGGAATAGCCACATGCGAAGGCGGTAGCGTGGTATGGAAAGGAGAGCACGCAACCAAACCAGCGCAGAAAAAAGTGCTGAGCAATAGGCGCGCAGAAGATGAGGAAAGAGACATCAGCATTCAATCCTGACGGGCAAGCATGGAGCGGAAGCGAAGCAGCGCCATGGCAAGAAAAAGAGTAGAAGAGAACACAATAGCCAGCAGCGAAGGCCAGATACTTTCCAGCCCGGCACCGCGATATAAAATGGATTGTGAAATTTTGACGAATTGCGTGGTCGGAAAAAACCGCACCAAAGATTGCACAGCCTCTGGCATGCTTTCTACCGGCGTAGCTGCGCCAGAAAGCAGATAGGCCACAGCATAAACAGGTACCACCAAAAGCCCAAATTGCGGCATGGTGGGCGCAATGGTGGCCAGCATCATCCCCAGCGAAGTTACAGAAAATAGGTATAGAATAAGGCAGGCAGCAAACAATAACGGCGAGCCAGAAATAGGCACGGCCAACCCAATATGCACGATAATCCAAAGGGAAAGCATGCTGGCTACAAAGATAACAGCGCCATTTGCCAGAATTTTCCCAATAGCAATCTGGCTGGCCGAAACAGGCAAAACAAGCAGATGCTCAATGGTGCCGTGCTCGCGCTCACGAATAACAGCCGCCCCAACCAGCACAATGGAAAGAATTGTTGCATTGGTGACAACCTGCATAACAGATGTAAACCATGCAGATTCACTATTCGGGTTAAAACGGATACGGCTTTCAGGGTGAAACGGCATCAGCTTATTGATATCGGGGGAATGAAGTTGTGCCTGCACTTCACCCAGAAAGATCTGTTGCAGATAAACACTACCAAGCCCAGCCTGTGTCATGGCTGTGGCATCAATCAGTTCCTGTATCTGCGGCGTGCGGCCTGCCAGAACATCGGCCTCAAAACGGGGCGGAATATCAATAACAAAATTGTACGTGCCGTTATCCATGCCCGTTTTGCCGTCAATACGGTTGGTTAGGGTAGGGGGTTTGAAGTAAGGCGGCAGCACAACAGACCGCAATTGGCGGGAAAGGGCTGAGTGATCTTCATCAATAAACGCAACTGTTGCGTTTGCAACATCTACGCGCACCCCATGCGCTACAAGAACAATGGCCGCAGAAAATGCAAAAACAATCAGGCCCATCAGCACAAAATCGCGCATCAGGCTATGAAATTCCTTGCGGCACAGAAGGCCGACATTCATGAGCCAGCGCAGCATCACGTATCCTGCTTTTTCAAGAAAAGGCGAGCCCCCACCATGTAAAGAGCCGCAAAACCACCCAACGCCAGATACATGCCAAGAAAGGACTGAACGCCCAGCCCCTTTGTAAAACTGCCAAGGCTGATAAGCTGAAACCACGAAGCCGGAAAGGCTTTACCAAGATAGTAGGTAAAGCCCGTAAGTGTTGAAACCGGATAAAGTAAACCCGAAAAATTGGCAGACATAATCAAGCAGATAATGGCCGTACCAAAAATGGCCGCCACCTGAGAACTTACAAAAGTAGAAATCAGCAGCCCCAACCCGGTGCTGGCCAAAATATACAGCGTGGCCCCAATGCTCAGCCCGATAAAGGAGCCCTTAAGAGGCACACCCAGAACGGTAACAGAAAGTGCCACCAGCACCAGATAAGCCATAACAGCCAGGGCCACATAGGGCAGTTGTTTGCCCACCAGATACTGCCCGGAACTGGCAGGGGAGGCATACAGGTTCATAATGGAACCAATCTCCTTTTCCCGCACAACACCAAGGGCTGTAAGCATGGTGGGAACAAGAATAAGCGCCAGCATGATGGTGCCGGGGGTCATGGCGTAAATACTGCGAAATTCCTGATTGTACACAAAGCGCGGCACAATGCTTACGGGTATCAACCCAGATGTTACCGATGCTGGCAGGGTTTTCTGCATATTGGCCATATAGGTTAACAGCACGGCATCTGTATAAGAACGCACATTGGCGCTTAAAAAGGGCATGGAGCCATCAATCACCACACCAATGGCAGGGTTACGGCGTGCAGCAACATCGCGCCCAAAACCGGGGGGAATATCCAGCCCCATTGCAACCTGTCCATGCTGTATGCGCGTTTCCAGTGTTTCGCGATCTGGCGAGAACGCGGTTTCCTGAAAATAGCGGGAACCCCGAAACTGCTCCACAAGTTCACGGCTGGCGTGGGTGTGATCGTAATCTACCACGGTGTAGCGAATGGTATTGATGTCGAACGAAATACTGTAAGCTGAAATCAATAACAGAATAGTCGGGCCAAGAATGGCAAACATCAGCCGCAGGCGGTCACGCATCAGTTCCACAGCCTCACGCCGCGCAAAAGCCCAGCAGCGTGAAAACCAGCGTATATAGGGCGGTATTGTCCGCATTGCAGCAGTTAATTCTGAAGCGGCCTGTTGAGGCTTGGCAACAGCTATGGAATTGCCCGCTTTTTCTAGGCAAGCAATAAAAGCATCTTCCAGAGTGGAAGCACCTTCCTCCTTCGTAATCTCTGCCGGGGTGCCCATGGCCAGCACTTTACCCTTATCCATAAGGGAAATGCGGTCACACCGGGCGGCTTCATTCATGAAGTGCGTAGAAACAAAAATGGTCACATGTTTCTGGCGTGAAAGCGCTACAAGATGCTTCCAGAACATATCCCGCGCAGCCGGGTCCACGCCAGACGTTGGCTCATCCAAAATAAGGATATCGGGGTTGTTAATGCAGGCGGCCGCAAGTTGCAGCCGTTGCCGAAACCCCAAAGGCAGGCCCGTTGGGCGGCTATCGGCCTCTGCCCCCAACTGAAAGCTCTGGAGCATGTTTTCAACACGCTGTTTGGCCTCGGCTGACGGAAGCTGAAAAAGCTCTGCCTGCAACATAAGGTTCTGGCGCACCGTCAGTTCTTCATACAAAGAAAAACCTTGAGACATGTAGCCAATACGCATGCGCGTTTTCATGTCTCCCGGTGTTATCGGGCGGCCAAACAGGGTTGCCGTGCCGCTGGTAATATCCAGCAGCCCTGTCAGCATTTTCATGGTGGTGGATTTACCGCACCCGTTAGAGCCCAGAAAGCCAAAAATCTCACCCCGACGGATACGGAAACTAACGTGATCAACCGCTGTGAAAGAACCAAATTTGCGTGTCAGGTTTTCAGCATCAATAACGGGTGGGCTGCCATCATCCTGATAAGGCGGAATTGTAAAATCCGAAATTTCCTTCTGATCCGCCGCAGGTAAGAGAGAGATGTAAGCTGCTTCCACCGTTGTGGTGTGGGTCTGCTTTTTAACGTCCTCTGTAGGGCCAGAAGCCAGAATACGCCCATCATTCATGGCCACCAGCCATGAAAAGCGCTCGGCTTCATCCATATACGCGGTGGAAACAATAACCGTCATGGAGGGGCGTTCAGCCCGCATTTGCTCCACCAACGCCCAGAACTGACGCCGGGAAAGTGGGTCCACTCCAGTTGTGGGTTCATCCAGAATAAGCAGATCTGGCTCATGCACCAAAGAGCAACACAGGCTGACCTTTTGCTTCATACCGCCAGAAAGATGGCCTGCAGGCCTATCGGGAAAAGGGGCAAGGCCCGTGGCATCCAACAGATGCGTAATACGGTTGGCGCGGGTTGTGGCATCCAACGCAAATAGCCGACCAAAAAAATCGATATTCTCGCGCACGGAAAGGGTAGGGTAGAGGTTCTTGCCCAACCCTTGCGGCATAAAGGCAAGGCGAGAAAGAAAAGCCTCTCGCTCGGCTCTATTGCTGATATCCACCCCAAGCGTGTGAATAGACCCGCGCTGAAGATGCCGAACACCTGCAATTAACCCCAGAAGTGTTGATTTACCAACACCATCCGGCCCAATAAACGCAATGGTTTGCCCTGCGGGAAGGGTGAGAGAAATATCGTGCAGAACATCTCGCCCGTTATAGGCATGGCTTACGCCTTCAACACGAATTTCAGCAGCAGATGCCTCCATTATCTGGCATCGCCAGACAGTGCTGCTTTAGGCCATGCTGCATCTGGCCGTTGCTTGATATAGCCTTCACCCGTCATTCCCGCTTTTAACAATGCGCCAAGACGTTTCTGTTCATCTGCGGTTACGCGCAGTTTTACACGGTACACAAGCTGTTCACGCTCGGTGGCTGTTTCCACATATTTTGGCGTAAACTGAGCCTGACTATCAATAAAGGAAACAGTTGCAGAAACAGGCGTATCCATCCCATCAAACCGGATGCGCGCTTCATCACCTACTTTAAGGTTATTGATGGATGCGGTGGGGAAAAACAACGTCATGTAAGGGTCAACCGGATCCAGCATGGAATACACGCGCCCACCTGGCGGCAAAACACTGCCTGTTTCAATAACGCGGTATTCAATACGGCCAGAAACAGGGGCACGGATAGTCATATCATCCAGCACAGTCTGAACCTGATTAACCTGCGCTGCGGCTCCCTCCTTGGCATGCAAAGCTTCCTGCACAGCCTGAGAGGCTGCATTTACCGCTGCCTGTGCTGTTTCAACCTGTGTGCGTCTTTGTGTCACTTCCATATCGGAAATCAGGTTCTGTTGCCGCATCTTTTGGGCATGGCGCAGTTCATCATGGGCAAGTTGCAATGCGGCCTGCCGTGCCACAAGTTCAGCCGAGGCCCGACCAGCCGCACTTGTGGCGCGGTTTTCCTGCGCTCTTGTCTGGTCGTATTGTGCCTGAATGGTGGCTTTATCTTCCTGCGCAAGAATTTGGCCAGAAGTTACATTATCACCTTCCTGCACCAGCAATTGCGTAATGCGTCCGGGGTATTTTACGGCCACATCCACACGGGTAAATTCCAGCCGCCCATTGCCGTAAATAATGCCATCAGGAACACTTTGAGCCACTTGATGCTCATGCCACGCGAAGGCTCCACCCGCGACCGCAAAGAGAGAAATGGCGATAATTGCAATTTTGGCAGGAGCTTTCACAATAAACCTTGCTGAAAAAAAGCGGATCACAATGCGTTAAAGCGCAGCATGCAGACAGAGCAATATGGTTAAATAATGACACGTCAGTCAAGTTATTATTTAATACACATAAACTCTTGCCGCAAAATCTACAGGCCCATAATATTTTGGGGCATACAGGGTAAAATATGCGTAAAAATACCTCAATGATCTTGATCAAGAAGGCGGGAAAAATAAATGAAATCGCGCAAAGTATAATTTGACACTACGTTCATTTTTGGAAAATCTAATTCCCCGGCACGTAATTCTTATAAACTATAACAAAGTTATTACATCAAAGCGTCTATATCGATTTAAAAATAGATCCTACTGTAGCAATCCCATAATGCGTTCATGCGCTTTGTGATATTGTTCACTCAAAAACTGGAAGTCACACTTATGCCTTTGCCCCGCGTTTCTATTCACTACTGCACGCAGTGTAATTGGCTTTTGCGTGCCGCATGGATGGCGCAAGAGCTTCTTTCCACTTTTGGAAATCAGCTTGGCGAGGTTGCTCTTTGCCCTGATACAGGCGGAAAGTTTGAAATCCGTGTAGATCACGAAGTGATATGGGAGCGTAAGCGGGACGGAGGCTTCCCCAATCCTAAAGAACTCAAGCAAAGGGTAAGAAACATCATCGATCCAGAAAAAGACCTCGGTCACATAGATCGATAAAATAGGTGCATCACAAGCAAGGGTGGAGAGAGATTTTTATCTCTCCAGCCCATATTGAAGGCATCGTTAAGCTTTTAAATTTCAATTGTATAAAACAATTTAAAAAACCTCACTTTAACTAACGCAAGCAAACAAACTTTCATTCTCAAGGTTTTTTTCAAAGCGCGTTTGCCGAACGCGTATCTAGCCATGCGTCTTGGCGCTCTTTTTTACAAAACTGCGCCATACGGGAAGGCTCGTGCTTTACCAGAATATTGCGAGACATTGCAAAATAACTATAAAAAATAGTCTTTTTGCAATTGACTCATTTTAAATGTCATATCTACATAAAAACCGTATGGTTTCGTTATTTTGAGTGGAAACAGACATGCGCTGCTATGATTCTGACAGGCACAGCCTTCCCGATCACTATTTGGCAACGAGGAAGTGCATTTTTTGTTTTTGGTAAGAAACGAAAATTTATCTTACCTTCGAAAAGTAACAATTTATCAGGAATAATATTTTTCTAGAGTTGCTTTTTCAAAAGTTTCTCAAAAAAGCAACGGAGGGAAACTGGCGTAATGCAGGATAACTCTCAACAACTGGAGGGGAAGGAGCGTTATGTTCTACGCGCTGGTGGTGCGGTTGGAGCTGGTGCGCTTATAGCGGTTCTTCTTTTGCATGGAGCTGGTGTGTGGGGTCTGATGTATGGGATGGGCACGAAGGCAAGCGTGCCTGTTGAGCATCCGCCGATCAAGGCTGAGATGCTGCCGCCCCCTCAGCCGCCACCGCCGCCACCTCCACCGCCGCCACCGCCGCCGGTAATGGCCGAGCCACCACCACCGTTCATTCCGCCGCCCAAGATCAAGGTGCCGCCACCGCCCAAGCCGCCCATCAAGCATGTGGCCAAGGCGCCACCCAAACACCCGGCGCCACCACAGACCAAAACGGCCAAGGCCCCGCCAGCCACCACCGAGCCCGCAACCAGCGCACCGCCATCCGATGCGCCGGACACCACGGCTGGCACGGCGCCGCTGAACCATGTGCAGCCGGTCTATCCGCCAGAAATGGAGGAAGACAATATTGAAGGCCGTGTGACAGTGGCATGTGATGTGGAACCTACGGGCATGACCAGCAACTGCCAGGTGCAGTCGGTTTCCGGAGGGCAGGCCTTTGCCCAGGCGGCGTTGGATTACGTGCACAAGGCCCGGTATCGCCCGGCCACGCGTAATGGCGCTCCGGTAAAGGAACTGCACAAGGTCTACGTCATCCGCTTTAGGCTGGATGACTAAA